>JANPPM010000033.1:0-19665 GCA_031428495.1 Novosphingobium sp. | reverse complement strand
TGCCGCTGGGGACAGCCGTCCCCCGGCATGGCCATAGAGAGCATCTCCCAGCGCCAACCAGCCCTGCGGATCACGCGGAGTGCTCTGCACCGCGCCGAGCAGCACTTCGGCGGCATCGCCAAAATTGCCGCGCCGCGCCATAGCATCGCCGATGACGATCCAGCGGTTGAGATTGGCTGGTCCGTCGAGCAACGATTGTCGCGCTGCCACGAGCGCTGCGCCGCCATCGAAACGCGATGCGAGTGGCGCGGGTGCGGGCCAAATTGGGTTGGGACTACCCACCGCCAACCATGCGGCAATTCCGACGGGCAAAATCATAACCAGTGGCCTTGCCAGTGATGATTTGGCGCGCGCGGTAGGTATCCCGGACAACGGCCGATCCTCTCGCCGCATCGCAATCCGCTCGCGCGCATTAAAGCGCCACCGCAAGCTGCTTGCCGCAACCACCGTCAACACCGCCGCAGCAAAGGCCGCCAACCAAAGTCCGATTTGCACCCACACGGCAAATGGCCGCCACGTTGCCGCCAGTTCCATGCAGCCGGTCGCAGTTTCATAGCCCGCAAAGCGCAGAGCGAGGTCTCCGTCCCACTGGCGCGCCAGGCTCGCTTCATCGACTGCTGTGAGTGGCACAAAATAGGCACGTAATTGCGGGATCAGCGTGAATGCCGGGTTGGCATCCTGCCGGGCCGAAATACTCGCCTGCAGAGCGGTGAACCCCTCACCCGCTACCGGCGTAATTCTCAGCAGCGAAAAATTCCACGCCCCCATTTGGGCAGACTGGCCCTCGCACAGCGATCTGATTTGCGCTCGCTGCTCGGTGCTGCGAGAAATAGCAAAGGCGGCAAGAGCAACCGCCAGTCCGCCGAGCAAAAGAAGGCGCGCAGCGGCAGAAATCTTTTGCGCCCTGTCACGATTTGCCCCACTCAGCCGAGGGTAGCGCAGAACCAGCCAAAGCAGCGCTGCCAGACCAAGCACAGCCAATGCCGTGCCTGCCGCCCCCCAGTGTTCAATCTGCATTGCCGCAGCTGCAATCAGCAAGGCCAGACCCGCCGACGCCCATAACCGCAGCAATCGCCTTGCGTCCGCGATCCGGGTGGACCGGGTCATTTCGTGTCGGCCACCACCTGCCGGACCTGGACGGGCGTCATGTCCTTCATTTCACGCGGGACATAGTTTTCATCATGCTTGGCCAACAGCCGCTCGGCCATGAAAGTTCCCTCAGGGGTAAAACGCCCCTCGGCAACCACGCCCGATCCCTCCTGAAACAGATCAGGCACGATCCCGGTGAAGCGCACCGGTACCGTCGCCTTGCCATCGGCGACTGTGAAAGCAATCGAGATACGATCAGGCTGGGGCTTGATCGACCCGCGTTCGACCATGCCGCCCAGCCGTACATCGCGATCCGGCGCTGGCGGGTTACTCACCAGATCGGCTGGCACATAAAAGTACGACGCCTGATTGCGCAGCGCCCAGGCCGCGAGCAGACCCGCGCCAACCAGAGCCGCAACGGCAAGGCCAATCAGGATAAGCCGCTGGTGTTTAGGCTTTGCAATAGCCATCACTCGCGGCTCTTCTCACGGCGGCGCTCGGCGCGGCGCATCTGGATCCAGCTCCACCCCACCAGGATCAAAGTCCCGCCAACTCCGACCGCGTAGGCGGCAAGGACAAACGGCCATTGATCGAGGGATTCGTAATTCATCGCACGACCTTTACCGCCCTATCAGTCGCTGCGCCATGGTATCGGCAACCCGGTCGGGCGATTCCCCGCTTGTCGCGCTTTGCTGCCAGATCGCGGCGAGCCGTCCGGGAATTTCGCGCAGCCGCGCCTTCACTTCCTCAAGCCCGCGCTTCTCGCCTGCCTGCCGCGCCAGATACTCGACCGTCACGGCGATGATCCCGCCAGCATTGATGACATAGTCCGGCGCGTAGAGAATTCCGCGCGCGGCGAGCACTGCCCCATGTTCGCGGCGGGCAAGCTGATTATTCGCCCCGCCTGCGACAATGGGGGCCTGCAACGCGGCAATGCTCTCCTCATTCAGGATCGCACCCAGCGCATTCGGGCTGAACACATCACAAGCCGTGTGCATGATCTCATCCGCAGCAACATGTTCAGCACCGAGCTGTTCGGCGAGCGATGCTGCGCGGGTTGCGTCAATATCAGCCAGTGTCAGTCTCGCACCGTCCGCCGCGATTAAATGCGCGACCCCGCCGCCGACACTGCCCACGCCCTGCACCGCGACATGGACGCCGCGCAGGCTGTCCTTGCCAAGCTTGTGTGCCACAGCGGCCTTGATGCCGTAGTAAATACCCCGCGCGGTAAACGGCCCGGGATCGCCGCCTGCCGAGGCCGCGTCCGTCGCGGGCAGGCCGGTGACATAGGCCGTGCGCTGCGCAATCGCCACCATGTCAGCCTCGGTCATGCCAACATCTTCCGCGCAGACATAGCACCCGCCCAGCGCCTCGATTGCATCACCGAATGCGGCGAGCATCTCGGGCGTCTTGGTGCGCGTGGCATCGGCGAGGATCACGCCCTTGCCGCCACCCATCGGCAGGCCTGCCATGGCGTTCTTGTAGCTCATACCTCGCGACAGGCGCAGTGCGTCACGCATCGCGTCTGCGGGCTCCGGGTAGTGCCAGAAGCGGGTGCCACCTGCACCGGGGCCAAGGTGCGTCGAATGCAATGCTAGGATCGCAGTCAGGCCGCTGGCGCGGTGATGCACCAGTTGGACACTCTCATGTTCGTCGTAATCGGGCAAAGTCCAGAAGGCGGTCACGCGCAGCTACGCCTCGATCTGAAGGGGAAAATGGGGCGACCGATGGGGCTCGAACCCACGACCTCCGGCACCACAAGCCGGCGCTCTAACCAACTGAGCTACGATCGCCATAAACGCACGAATTCCTGAGCGCCAAGCTGCGCCAGATGCGGGGCTGCGCATTTGCACAGCCCACCGCAATTGGAAAGTGAAAATTGTCACGACTGACACTATGAGGCGGCAATGAGCGCCCCCGGTGAAACTTCGCTGCCGCATCTGATGACATTTCCCGGCATGCGGCGGGTGCTATCTGATGGCATCGAACTGGTCAGCCTGCGTCACTTCCTTACCCCCGCCGAATGCGCAGGACTGGTCGAGCGGATCGATGCGCGGCGGCGCCCATCGACGCTGGCAGACGCAAATGGCGATACAGCCTTCCGTACCAGCGAGACCTGCGACCTTGATCACAGCGATCATCTCGTCCGCGCGCTGGACGCCAAGCTCGCATGGATTTCAGGCATAGATCCGGCACACGGCGAACCCTTGCAGGGCCAGCGCTATGAAGTTGGCCAAGAGTTCAAGCCGCATACCGACTATTTCGAGCCTGATGGGGTGGATTACGAACGCTATTGCGCCATATCCGGCCAGCGCAGCTGGACTTTCATGGTCTATCTGAACGATGTCTCAGCAGGCGGCGGCACGCGATTTTCCGAAATCAACCGTACCTTCCAGCCCGAGCGCGGCATGCTGCTCGCGTGGAACAACCGCACGGCCTCCGGCCACGGCAATCCAGCGACGCTGCATCACGGCATGGCGGTGCGCAAAGGCACGAAATACGTCATCACCCGCTGGTACCGCGAGCGGCCCTGGGGTTGAATGGAAGTTTGGAAAATCGCGGCGCAAAGGCCGCGGTTCCGCTTAGCCCTTTTTGAGGGTAAGTCCGCCAAAGCGCTTGTTGAACTGGGCAACCCGGCCGCCCTGATCGAGCTGACGCGTGCCGCCTGTCCATGCCGGATGCGACGTAGGGTCGATTTCGAGAACCAGTGTATCGCCTTCCTTGCCCCAGGTGGAGCGGGTTTCGAACGTGGTTCCGTCGGTCATCTGCACCTTGATGGTGTGATAGTCCGGGTGAATTTCGGCCTTCATCGCATGGTTCTTTCGCTGTGACCGGTTCCGACCGGCCTGAATTGGAAGCGGCGCGCATAGCGGGACGCGCACTGGATTGCAACCGTCGTCCCGGACTTGATCCGGGACGACGTTAAGCTGGTGGATCGGCAATCATCGCGGTGAACTTGACCTCGCAGGTAACTTTGCCTTCTGCAGAGGCCTTGCCCCAAAATTGGCACACCCGCGCGCGCTTCTGGACAAAGCCGACGTTGAGATCGAGCAGCACCCCCGGCTCAACCGGATTGCGGAACTTGGCCTCTTCAATGGCCATGAAATAGACCAGCTTGCCCGAGCCCGCGAGTTCGAGCGTCTCGATCGCAAGGATTGCCGCTGCCTGCGCCAAAGCCTCGATCTGAAGCACGCCGGGCATGATCGGGCGTCCGGGGAAATGGCCCTGAAAAAACTGCTCATTGAACGTCACCGCCTTGAGCGCGTGGATTTCCTCACCAAGGGTGAGGGAAACCACGCGGTCAACCAGCAGCAGCGGATAGCGGTGCGGCAAAATCGAGAGGATTTTGGCAATATCATAGGCAGGCGCGGCCGGAGCCGCGCCGCCAGTGTCAGTTTCGGTCATGAATGCCCCTGCGCCAGAGTTTAGCGCCCGTCGGTTGACGGTCGGCGAGCCGGAGCCGGAGTAGCCGGACGCGCGCCGCCCTGTTGTGCAGCCTGCGCGGCACGCTGTTCGCGCATTTCGCGCGGTTCCCAGCCAGCTGGCGGAACCAGCTGTGCGGACGGGATCGACACGTTCAGCTCATCAAGGATTGCCTGATTGAGGTTGTAGGCGTTGTTCGCCGCCAGCACGCTTTGCGGAGTGATCACCAGGCTGACGTTCTTCTTGACCATCGCAGCCTGGATCGCAGCGTTCAGCTTGTCGCCAATCTGCTCCTGCACATAGGCTTCCGAAAGCGCGACTGGCTCAAGCAGCTTTTGCAATTCGGCCTGGCCTGACTGCTGAATGCGCTGGATGGTCTGTGCTTGGGCTTGCAGCGATGCCTGGACGGCCGGGGTGCTGGCATTGGGCGCAGTGCTGTCACGGTTGAACTTGTCGACCATCGGCTGAAGCTGGGTGGTGATCGCCGCGCGGCGGGCCTCGGCGGCATCGAACTGTGCCTTGTAAGTGGTGGGGCGCTGGGTCTGGGCCACCTTGAAAGCGTTCGAATTGCCGATCACGGCATCGACATTGGCCACGCCAATGCCGGGAACAACCGGGGTTGAGGAAATTGCTGGACGCGACTGGGCAACTGCAAGTTGCGAGCCACCGAGCAGGAGCGAGGCCGCAAAGGCGGCTTTGACGAGCGTGTTCATCAGAATTGGGTTCCTACGTTGAAAGTGAATGATTTTGTGTCGTCGCCCTCGCGCTTGAGCAGCACATGGGCAAAGTCGATGCGAAACGGGCCGAAGGGCGAGCGCCAGTTGAAGCCAACACCGATTGCCAGACGCGGCTTCCAGGTGTTGCCAAGGAACTCTTCCTGGAACGGCGCAATGGTGGTGCCAAAAGCGGTATTCACACCGGTGACGCAGGCGTTGGGCGGGGTTGGGTTATTGGCAACGATCACCACTGAAGTGGCGGTGGGTGTGCACAGGCCGGCGCTGTTATCAACGGCATCGATCTGGCTGTATTGCAGATTGCCGTCCAGATCGCGGCTCTGGATAAGGAACGGCGTCAAGACCGACTGGACCTTGGGCGCGCGCACCCCGAATACCGCGCCGACGTCCATGAAGATCGATGGCCGGATACCCAACTCTCGCGCACCTGAACCCAGCGGAATTTCAAGCTCAGCCCGGGCCATGTAATAGTATTTACCGCCGATGGCATCGTCGGTCCACTGATTGCGATCCTCGGTCGGCACAAGGATTATGTTACCATTTGCATCAACGGCACCGCTGTCGATCAGCGGCTTGCGCACCACCCGCGGGCCAATGCCGCGAATATCGAAACCGCGCATCTGCGGTTCGCCGAGGTAGAACCGGTCAGTCAACCGGACATCGTCGGTGCCTTCTCCGGTTAGCGGATCGACTGTGCCGCTATTGTCGAAGGATTTGATCACCCCGCCTTCGCCGGTGAGCGAGAAGATGAACCCGCCGCCAACCGAAAAATACTTCGCGGCGTTGAGGCGCAGGCGAGCGTATTTGACCGAACCACCCAGCCCAGCCAGATCGCCGCTGACCGAGATCGTGCTGCCACGCGAAGGACGCGCGCGGTTATCAAGCGTATCGTGGATCAAAGAGACGCCAAGGATCGAACTCGTCCGTTTGCCCAGCGAATCGCAGAGATAGCGCCCTGCGATAAGCGGTTCGCATGTCTGCGTTCCGGGGATCAACCGGTCTGAGAAATACTCCCGTCCCAGCGAGATATTATCGTAGTTGAGCGTGTAGCTCGCGACACCGGTGAGATATTCGGTAAGTGGCAGACCAAGGCGAACCTGAAATCCGGTGGTCGCCTGCGAATAGGTATTGTTACGACGCTGATCGACGAAGCTGAATGAATTGTAGTCGCGCCGATAGATGTCCACACCAAGCGAAACATTGCGGTCAAACAGATAGGGCTCGGTGAAGCTCGCCTCGACGCTCTTGGAATAGCGCGAATAGGAACCCGAAAGGCCTACAGTCTGGCCGCGCCCGCGAAAATTGCGCTGCTGCACCGATGCCTGGAAGATGAAGCTCTCGATGGATGAAAAACCCGCCGACAGCTGAAGTTCGCCGGTCGGCTTCTCTTCGACATTCGCCTCCAGAATAATCCGGTCAGGCGCGCTGCCCGGCTTCTGTTCGACTTCGAACTTTTCCTGGAAATAGCCCAGCGACTTGATCCGGTTGGTCGACCGTTTCACCTGAAGCGAATTGAACGCATCACCCTCACCGATCCGGAACTCGCGGCGGATGACCTTGTCCTGCGTCAGCGTATTGCCGTTGACGTCGATCCGCTCGACATAGACCCGCGGTGCTTCGGCAATAACGAAATTGACCCCCATGGTCAGATCGTCCTTGCTGCGTTTGTAATCAGGCCGAACGTCGGCAAAGGCGTAGCCGAATGTGCCCGCAGTGGTGTTCAGCCGCTCGATCGTGTCTTCAACGGTCTTGGCGTTATACCAGTCGCCTTGTTTCATCGGCAACTGCTTGGCCACCAGCTCACCGTCGAAATCGCGCAGCTGGCTCTCGACCGTAACCGGGCCGAATTTATAGCGCTTACCCTCTTCGACCACGTAGGTGATGATGAAGTCACGCTTGTCGGGGGTAAGTTCCGCGACTGCCGAAACAACGCGGAAATCGGCGAAACCTTCGGTCAGGTAAAACTGGCGCAGCTTCTGCTGGTCGAAAGCCATGCGGTCCGGATCATAGCTGGTGCCCGAGGAGAACAGCCGGGTAAAGCTCGCCTGCTTGGTGACCATCTGGCCGCGCAGCTTCTTGGCCGAAAACTCTTCATTGCCGATGATATTGATCTGGCGGACCTTGCTCTTCGGCCCTTCGGTAATTTCGAAGACGATATCGACCCGGTTCTGCTCAAGCATCACCATCTTCGGCTCAACCGAAGCAGCAAAGCGGCCCTGCCGCTTGTACAGCTCGATAATCCGCGAAACATCTGCCCGGACCTTGGAGCGGGTAAACAGCTGGCGCGGCGCAAGCTTGATCTCGGGAAGGATCTTGTCCTCCTTGATCCGCTTGTTCCCCTCCAGCACGATTCGGTTGATCACCGGGTTTTCCTTCACCTCAATGACGACATTACCGGCATCGTGGCGAATCTGGACTTCGGAGAACAGTTCGGTGGCGTAAAGGTCCTTGAGCGCCTGATCGGCCGCGACCTGACTGTAGGGCTGGCCATAGCGCAGCTTGATGTACGAGCGGATCGTATCTGGCTCAAGACGCTGCATACCAACGACAGTGATCGACTGGATGGGCGGGGCCTCTTCAGTTGCAGCTGCAGTAACTGGCGTCACCGGAGCAGCAGCAGGCGCAGCAACCTGTTGGGCCTGCACGACAGCAGGCAATCCAGCGAGGACAGTGGTTCCCAGCAGCGCCGCCGCCAGTCTGCAACTGCGGCGGTCGTTATTACTGCGAACCGTGCTCAAATCCATCATCGCCAAGCAATTCCTGTAAATCTACGGACTGACCCCGCTTTCGCGAAACCAATCCACGCACCCCTGCTTGAACGAATTAGGCCCCCGCGCCTCGCCCAGCCGCCGCCCTCTGCCCGATGGCGTCCAGCCAATCAAGTAATCTGTCGGTTTAGCGGCTTCGATCTGCCCTGGTTCTCCACCACCTAAACTTCGAACTAGCTGCCAAATATCGGCAGCGAAACGATATCGTTGAGCGTCACGAACAGCATTAGTGCCAAAACCAACGCCATTCCCGTGCGGAACGCCCATTCCTGACTGCGCGCGCCCAGAGGTTTCCGGCGCACCGCTTCGGCCGCGTAGAAAGCCAGGTGCCCGCCGTCGAGGCCGGGAATTGGCAGCAGGTTGATGAATGCCAAGTTAATCGAGATCAGCGCGGCAAACGAGACGAACGAGAGCCAACCCAGGCTCAACTGTTCGCCAGAATACTTGGCGATCTTGATCGGCCCACCCAGTTCCTTGACTGACCGGTCCCCGGTGATGATCTGGCCAATCCCGGTAATCATCATGCGCATGATGCCCATCGTCTGACTGCCCGCAAGGCTCACCGCCTCAATCGGCCCGACCGGCTCCAGCGCAACTTTGCCAGCACCGATGCCAATCCGGCCAACCCGGCCTTCGTTGCCAAATCGGTCACGCTCAAGATCGTCGGAAATACGCACGCTGAAGGTGCGCTCTTCGCCCGCGCGATTGACGACAATATTGACGGTCTTGCCCGGATAGGGCGCTACCTTTTCCGGAATATCCGTGAAGCTGGCAACCGCCGCACCGTCGATGCTGACGATCCGGTCACCCAGCTTCATTCCTGCGGCCATTGCCGACGACTTATCGCCGAAACGCGCAATTTCCGCCGATGCCACGACTTTGCCGTAAGCCAGATTGAAAGCGGCAAAAATCGCGATGGCGAAAAGCAGATTGGTCACTGGACCAGCGAGTACGATCAAGCTGCGCTGCCACAAGGGCTTGAAATGAAACAGATGGCTGCGTTCCTGAAGCGGCACAGCGTCCATATCAGGTCCGGGCATGCTCGCAGCATTCTGGTCACCGGCAAATTGCACGTAACCGCCCAGCGGCACGGCGGAGAGTTTCCAGCGCGTGCCGTTCTTGTCAGTCCGCCCGAAAAGTTCTTTGCCAAAGCCAACGGAAAAGGCATCGCACCTGACCTTGAACAGCCGCGCGACCAGATAGTGTCCCAGTTCATGGATCACCACCAGTGGACCCAGCAGCAACAGAAAGGCCGCGAGCGTCATCAGCAGCGAGGGCGATTCGAGCATTTTAAACGGTTTCCATCAGCGACTGTGCGCGAGACCGCGCCTCGGCATCGACCGCATGCACATCCCCGAGCGATGCGGGCGCGGGCGGCGTGTAACACGATAACACATCCGCGACATATCCTGCGATACGGGTGAACCCAATCTGACCGGCAAGGAATGCCGCCACCGCCACCTCGTTTGCTGCGTTAAGCACGGCAGGTGCAGCGCCGCCTGCCACGGCGGCTTCGCGCGCCAGGCGAGTGGCGGGAAAGCGAATCTCGTCAGGCGCACGGAATGTCAGCGTGCCAATCGCCGCAAGATCAAGCGGCTCGCACGGCGTCTCCATTCGCGCGGGCCAGGCCAGCGTCGAGGCAATCGGCACGCGCATGTCGGAAGGGCCAAGCTGCGCCAGCGTCGAGCCATCGCGGTATTCGACCATCGAATGGACAATCGACTGTGGGTGGACGATGATTCGCAGCTTATCGAGGCCTACTGGAAACAGGTGATAGGCCTCGATAAGTTCCAGCCCCTTGTTGAACATGGTCGCGCTATCGACGCTGATCTTTGCGCCCATATCCCAGTTGGGATGCTTCACAGCCTGCGCTGGGGTCGCCGTTTCGAGCTGCTCGGCGCTCCAGTCGCGGAACGGCCCGCCGCTGGCGGTGAGTGTGATCCAGCGGACGTGCGCAAGATCGTTGCCTGCAAGGCACTGGAAGATGGCATTGTGCTCGGAGTCCACCGGCAGCAGCGTTGCCCCGTGGCGCGCGACGGCTTTGGTCAGCACTTCGCCGGCCGATACCAGCGATTCCTTGTTGGCAAGGCCGATGGTGCCGCCCTGCTCAATCGCCGCCATGGTCGGAGCGAGACCGGCGCAGCCGACAATGGCCGCAATGGTCATGTCAGCCGGTATCGATGCCGCTTCAACTAGGGCGGCAGGCCCGCCTGCGGTCTGGATATTGGTTCCTGCCAGCGCCTCACGCAGCACAGCAAGCTGAGCCTCATCGGCTACAACCGCGATCTCGGCAGAAAATTCGCGGGCCAGCTTTGCGAGTTCGGCGGCGTTGGAATGAGCGGTCAGCGCCACCACCCGCCACTTGTCCTTCTCGCGCCGGATCAGATCCAGCGTGGAAGCGCCAATCGAGCCGGTGGCACCGAGGATCGAGATGCTGCGCATAACTAGAATGGCCGAATGTGAAAAATTGCGGAAATGAGGACGACCGGCAGAAGACCGTCGATTCGATCGAACACTCCGCCATGGCCGGGAAGCAAGTTCGAACTGTCCTTTACGCCAGCTTTGCGTTTGAGCCAACTTTGGAAAAAATCGCCAGACTGCGCGACGATAGCAAGAATCGCTCCGCTGAGTGGTGCCCATAAAAGTACCTTTGCCAACTTTGCCCCTTCGATGACGATCTCGACATTGGCTGCAATCAGGAACAACTTGAGCGAAATCAGACTCCATATTGCAGCCGCGAGCATTCCTCCAAAAAGCCCAGCCCAAGTCTTGGAAGGACTAATGCTTGGTGCGATCTTCGGGCCACCAATCGACCTACCGACAAAATAGGCTCCGATATCCGTGAAAATGACCACGCCAACGACAGTCAACACCGTTACTATTCCCAAATAGCCAGTGTCGTCGTGCGCCCATGAATATCGCATATCGGCGAGCGTTAAACCGGATATTCCCACAAACAGTGTCGCGCCTATCGTTCCCAAGATGCGGGTTGCCAAGTTCGGCGTTGCCTTGATGATCAAACGCGTAAATTCGCCAATGCAAACCAGAGCAACCAATCCAACGAATAGCCTCCACCACCAACCGCCCAGCCACAGCGCCGTCCCGGCCACCGCCAACATCACCACTGCCGATGCAGTCCGCACGCCGAGGTCGGATTTTTTCGGCGGGCCGGTCACAGCTCGACCTCACGATCATCGTCATCCTGAACTTGTTTCAGGACCCATCGTGCCGATTGCTCCGTGCGTCCCGGAGTAAAGCCAAACGCTCGGTTTGCGCCGCACCGCCCAGACAGGACAGGCCGAGAAATGGGTCCTGAAACAAGTTCAGGATGACGAAACATGATGGATTTACGCTTATCAACGGCCACCATAGCGCCGCTCCCTTTGGGCGAACACATCGAGAGCCTCACGCAGGTGATCGGGCGTGAAATCGGGCCAGAGCACATCGGTGAACCACAGCTCGGCATAGGCCGCCTGCCACAGCAGGAAATTCGATAAGCGCTGTTCGCCCGATGTGCGGATGACAAGATCGAGCGGGGGAAGCCCGGCGGTGTCGAGTTCAGCCTCGATACTCGCGACATCGACCGCGCCTTTTGCCGCCGCCCGCGCCGCTGCGCGCGCGATCTCATCTTGCGCGCCATAATTGAGTGCGACTGCCAGTTGTGTACCCGTGTTGGCAGCGGTACGCGCCAGTGCATCTTCGATCAGCGTGACAATATCCGGCGAGAAAGCCTTGTAATCACCGATAATATGCAAGCGAACATTGTTGGCCGCAAATTCATCGAGATCGCTGAGGATGAAACGCTTCATCAGTCCCATCAGCGCCGAAATTTCATCTTCAGAGCGCCGCCAGTTTTCGGTTGAAAACGCATAAAGCGTCAGCGCCTCAAGCCCCCAATCGCGCGCCACACGCGCCACACGCCGCACCGCTTCGACCCCGCGCCGGTGCCCTTCAGCGCGCGGCAAGTGGCGCTGTTTGGCCCAGCGCCCGTTGCCGTCCATGATAATGGCGACGTGTTTGGCGGAAGGGACCTTCACTGCCGCCCCAAACACACTAGCCCCGTTCGTGTCGAGCGAAGTCGAGACAGGCCGCGCACGGTGTCTCGACTTCGCTCAACACGAACGGAACTTGGAAAATAGGGCGAGACAACAGTATCACTGGGTCAGGATTTCCTTTTCCTTGTGCGATGCCGCTTCGTCCGCCGCCTTGATCATCTCGTCGGTCAGCTTCTGCACTTCGGTTTCCGAACGCTTGCGGTCGTCCTCGGAGATTTCCTTCTTGTTTTCATCGGCCTTGAGCATTTCCATGCCATCGCGCCTGACATTGCGGATCGCGATGCGCGCGGCTTCGGCATATTTGCTGGCGAGCTTGGCAAGCTCCTTGCGGCGCTCTTCGGTAAGATCCGGGATCGGCAGGCGGATGTTGTTGCCGTCATTGATTGGGTTGAGCCCCAGACCCGCCGAACGGATCGCCTTTTCCACCGGGCCGATATTATTCTTGTCCCATACCTGCACCGAGAGCAGTCGCGGCTCGGGCGCAGAGACTGTCGCTACTTGGTTGAGCGGCATCTGCGCGCCATAAACCGTCACCGTGATCGGATCGAGCAGCGTGGTGTTGGCGCGCCCGGTACGCAGCCCGGAAAGGTCGCTCTTCAGCGATTCAACAGCACCCTTCATCCGGCGCTCAAGGTCTGCCTTGTCATATTTGGCCATGGTCAGCCTCCTTTTTGCCCAGTGGATTGCACAGTGGTTTTCGTGCCCTGACCCGCCAGGACCAGCGCAAGATTCCCGGGTTCACGGATCGAAAAGACGATGATCGGAATTGCGTTGTCACGGCACAGTGCGACTGCCGAAGCATCCATTACCTTGAGGTTCTTAGCCAGAACTGTGTCGTAATCGACTGTTTCATATCGCTTTGCCGCAGAATTGGTTTTGGGATCACTGTCGTAAATCCCGTCGACGCTGGTGCCCTTGAGCAGCGCGTCGCATTTCATCTCGGCGGCGCGCAAAGCCGCGCCGCTATCCGTAGTGAAATAGGGCGCACCGACACCGGCCGCAAAAATCACTACCCGGCCCTTTTCAAGGTGCCGCTCGGCGCGCCGCCGGATAACCGGCTCGCAAACCTTGTCCATCTCGATTGCCGATTGAACGCGGGTCGGAACGCCTTGCTGTTCGAGCGCATTCTGCATCGCCAGCGCATTCATCACAGTGGCCAGCATGCCCATATAATCGGCCTGCGCGCGGTCCATTCCTTTGGCAGCGCCCGCCATGCCGCGAAAGATATTACCGCCGCCGATAACCAGGCATATCTCAAGCCCGCCATCCTTGGCCGCCTTAACCTCGCGCGCGAGCTCAGCGACAGTTTCGGGATCAATGCCGAACTGCTGGTTGCCCATAAGCACTTCGCCCGAGAGCTTCAGGAGAATTCGCTTGAATTGGGGCTTGGGCATCGGGCGGCGAACCTCTCGAAATGTTCCGACGGGCCTTAGACGCGCAGTGCGGTGCTGCCAAGCAGAGAGCGCGCCTGTCCACACATGCGAAGGGCGGCGCCTTTGCAGACGCCGCCCCCCAAAGCCCGCCGTCACGGGCTAACTGTAAACCTGTCAGGCCACCGCTTGGGGAACGCCCGATGCGGCAGCAACTTCGGCAGCAAAGTCGGTCTCGACCTTTTCGATGCCTTCGCCGAGTTGGAAGCGGACATAGTCCTTGAGCACGATCTTCGTGCCTGCGGCCTTGCCTGCTGCCTCGACGACCTGTGCGATCGGCGTCTTGTTGTCCATCACAAAGACCTGGCTGAGCAGCGCATTATCCTTGGCGAACTTGGCGGCAGCGCCGTCTGCGCGTTTGGCGAGGATGTCTGCTGGAATTTCCTTGCCGCTCTTCGCAGCTTCCTCGATTGCCTTGTCCAGCGCGATCTTGCGTTCGCGCTCAAGCACCTCGGGATCGAGGTCAGCAGCCGATAGTGCCTGCGGGAAAGCCGCTGCAATGTGCATGGCGATCTGCTTGCCCAACGGCTCGAGCACATCAGCGCCCGCATCGCTTTCCAGCGCGACCAGAACACCGATTTTGCCGAGCATCGGCGCGGCGGCATTGTGCATATAAGGCACCACCAGGCCGCTGGAGACCGTGACGGTCTTCATCCGGCGAACCTGCTGGTTCTCACCAATCGTTGCGACGTTGTTGGTCAGCTTGTCGGAAACCGTGCCGCCGCCCGGATAGGCAGATGCCTTGAGCGCTTCGACATCATCGTTTGCCGCCGACAGCGCAACGCTGGTGGTGTTGCGGACAAAATCCTGAAACTGCTCGTTCTTGGCGACAAAATCGGTCTCGGAATTGACCTCGACCGCGACACCGCGCGCACCCGAAACGGCAACCCCGACCAGCCCTTCGGCAGCGGTGCGGCTCGATTTCTTGGCAACGGCTGCAAGGCCTTTGGCGCGCAGGTGATCAACTGCGGCTTCGATGTCGCCGCCGGTCTCATCCAGTGCCTTCTTGCAATCCATCATGCCCGCGCCGGTGCGTTCGCGCAGGTTCTTCACGTCAGTGGCAGTGTAGGCCATTGCGCATATCCTCTTGAAATTGGTTTCGCTGCGCTGGACCCGCTGGACCCGGCGCGCGACATTGGTGTGACAGCGAGAGCTTCAGGCCCCCGGCGCAGCCTCTTCGGCCGGCACTTCGGCAATTGCCTCGACAGCCGCGGCCATTTCGACAGCAGGCTCTTCAGCGACGGGCGCTTCGAGCACTGCGGCGTCTTCGGCAAGTGGTTCATCCATCGCGCCGATATCAGCGCCCGAATCAACCACACCCTCGCGGCGGCCTTTGGTGGCAGCCTGGCTGATCGCTTCGCAATAGAGGCGGATCGCGCGACTGGCATCGTCATTGGCAGGGACCGGGAAAGCAATGCCATGCGGGTTAACGTTCGAATCGAGAATGCCGACAACCGGGATACCCAATACGTTGGCTTCCTTGATCGCCAGCTCTTCCTTGTTGGCGTCGATCACGAACATCACGTCAGGAATGCCGCCCATGTCGCGGATGCCGCCCAACGAGAGCTCAAGCTTGTCACGCTCACGGGTAAGCTGGAGAACTTCCTTCTTGGTCAGACCGGCGGTGTCACCAGACAGCTGCTCTTCGAGCGCCTTGAGCCGCTTGATCGAACCCGAAATGGTCTTCCAGTTGGTCAGCATGCCGCCGAGCCAGCGGTGGTTGACGAAATGCTGGCCGCAGGCGCGGGCCATCTGGGCAATCGGCTCCTGCGCCTGGCGCTTGGTCCCAACGAACAGAACCTTGCCGCCAGCCTGCACCGTCGCCGAAACGAATTCGAGCGCGCGCGCGAACAGCGGCACGGTCTGCGACAGATCGAGGATATGAACGCCATTGCGCGCGCCGAAAATGTACGGCTTCATGCGCGGATTCCAGCGGTGGGTCTGGTGGCCAAAGTGTGCACCAGCTTCAATGAGCTGGTGCATGGAGACGGTAGGTGCCGCCATGATATAATTCCTTCCGGTTGTGCCTCTGGGAAACTGGAACCGTGCGGAAAAAGCCCGCTGCGGCACCGGTATGAAGTGCTTCCCATGCGAATTTGCCACGGGAAAATCCCCGGAGCAGCAGCGCCCTTAGCCGGGGCTTGCCGCGAAATCCACCCCTGAATTTCAGCGATAAGAACAAACAGTGAATTATTTTTCTTGACGCGTGGAACAAAATTGGAACATCATGGTTGAACCAAGTCGGAACTGGCTAAGGAAACCGGAACATGTTCGCCACGCTCGCCGCCACACTGTTTGCCGTCACTGGTGTTTTCGCACTCACCTCAATGACTCTCAGCTGTCTGCGGTATGCACCGTCAGTGCGGGCTCTGCGCGAAGAGCTGGCCAATTGCGAGACAGCGCGCGAATTGCGCTTTATAGTGGTGACAACGCATGTGGAGTGTGAGCGCACCGAAACCTGGCGGCCTGGCTTCAGGCCCTTGGCGACGGGTCGTTTGACTCAGCGGCCGGTGCAATATCCCCCCCACCGCTTGGCTTTGCGCGCCGCCGCTTGATGCCATTGTATGAAACAATCGCCACCGGAATCATTAGCAAATAGATCACTGTAATTGCAGCCAGCGTGATCCAGGGCTCGGTAATCAATGCGGCAACCACCAGCCCAGCCAGCGCAATCACTTCAAGCCGAATGTTGCGGCGCGGCCTTAGCTTGCCCCAGCTAAGTGTGGGCACGCCAGAGATCATCAAGAATGCGATGAGCACCAGCCATATGCTTACCCCCACTGGCGATGCAAAAATCTCGTTCCCGGTGATGACCCAAAGGTAGATCGGCAGGAATGCAAGTCCTGCCCCCACCGGTGCCGGAACGCCGGTCAGGAAGCCGGCCTGCTTGCGCGGCTCATCAGCCATATCGATTCGGGCATTGAATCGCGCGAGCCGCAGCACGCAGCAAAGTGCGAAAGCCAGCGCGGCAAACCAGCCGAACCGCGGCAAATTCTGCAAGGTCCACAGATAGACAATCAGTGCCGGGGCAACGCCGAACGAGATCGAATCAGCCAGACTGTCGAGCTCTGCGCCAAAACGCGACTGCGCCTTGAGCAGGCGGGCGATCCGCCCGTCTATGCCGTCGAGCATGCCTGCGAGAATGACTGCGAGGACGGCCTTCTCAAACTCGCCACCAATCGCGAAACGTATTCCGGTCAGGCCGACACACAGCGCAGCGGCTGTGATCGCGTTGGGTGCCAATGCCCGCAGCGTCAGCCCTCGCGGCAAGGCGCTTGTTCCGGCTGCAGGATCGGTATCGCTCACTGACTAACGCCGTCGATCACCGGAGCTGAACCAAGTTCGGCCAGCACGGTTTCCCCGGCGATGGTCTTTTGGCCCAGAACAACTTTCGGTTCGGTTCCGGCGGGAAGATAGACATCAACCCGGCTACCAAAGCGGATCAATCCGACCCGCTGGCCAGCGGCAACAATATCACCCGGCTTGACGAAGGGCACGATCCGCCGCGCTACCAGTCCGGCGATCTGGGTAAAGCCGATCGCCGTACCGTCCCCGCGATCGATCAGGAGGTGGTGACGCTCGTTTTCTTCGCTCGCCTTGTCCAGATCGGCGTTGAGAAATTTGCCCGGAATATAAATCACCCGGCGAACCGTACCGCCAATCGGCGCGCGGTTGATGTGGACATCGAACACGCTCATGAAAATCGAGACGCGTGTGACAGGTCCATCGCCCAGCCCCGGTGCGCCACTGCCATCGTCAACCGACAGCTCGTGCGGCGGCGGCATCTTGCGGATCAGGGTGACCAGCCCATCGGCAGGCGCAATCACCAACCGGTCATCTCGCGGGGTAACCCGCTGCGGATCGCGGAAAAACGCCAGAATTCCCAGCACCAGTCCGCCAAGCGGCCAGGCCAGCGTTTCCCACGAGAGGAACGCCATAAGCGCGCAAACCGCCGCTGCTATCAGCGCAAATTTGCGCCCTTCGGGATGAACGGACGGCCAATGCCATCCCGCTTCACCCGTTCCACGATTGTCCAAGATTTCACCAGCCATGCCGGGGCACTTAGGGGCTGGTGCCTGGCTTCACAAGCTTAGACCCGTTCGCCGGTCAGTTTGGACGAGCCGAACATGCCCATCTTGACCTTGCCGAAAATCGCGTCGCCATCGACTTGCAGGTCATATTTCAGCGTCATTTTCATCGGCTGTTCGATCTTGAGTTCGAATTTGAGCTTGTTGCCTTCGGCCGTGCCGACAAAATCCTGACGACCCTCGGCGGCATCAAGGTAGCCGGTGAGTGCCGTCCCCGAAGTCTCGAAGTGGCCGGTCATCTCCTGCGCGCCCATCGGCGTCGACATGGTCATTTTCCAGTCGCCATCGATTTTCGCTTCGCCTGTAACCGCGGCAACCTCAGGCTTGGTCTCGGCCGCAACCGGCTCAGCAGCGGGAGGCACAACGCTATGACCGGCCCGCCCCGAAATATCGCGACCTTCGATGACATCAAGAATTTTAGATGGGGTCAGCGGCAGGTTGACCTCGATCTCGCCGAACGGCGACAACGCATCAGCAATTGCATTGACCAGGGTCGGCGGGCCGATGATCGCCCCGCCCTCACCCACGCCGCGCATTCCACCGACGCTCTTGGACGGCGTATTGGCATGGATGAATTCAAACACCGGCACATCACTGATCGCGGGGAGTAGGTAGTCCTTATAGGTGGCTGCAATCGGGTTGCCGCGCGCATCGTAGCCAGCCTCTTCGAGCAGCACCATGCCGATGGCCTGCGCAAGGCCGCCCGTGACCTGCCCCTCGACCACGGCCGGATTGATCACAGTCCCGCAGTCTTCCGAGGTGATCCAGCGCAAAATCTTGACGAAGCCGGTCTCGGCATCAACCTCGACAATACAGAGATGCGCCGCGCTGGTCATGGTCATGCCCGGCGGTTGATAGCGGAACTGCGCCTCCAGCCCGGACTCGAAACCCGGCGGGAGACGATGCGGTTCACCATAGGCGACATCGGCGATCTCGCGCAGCGAACGCGACATTTCCGGTGCGCCGGAAACATGCACCATGCCATTCTCGATGCTTATCGCTTCGACACTGGCATTGAGCAGATGCGCGGCGAGCTGTTTGACGCGGCTTGCCAGCATGTCCGACGCAGTAATCACCGCCCCCCCGGCGATCACACCCTGGCGGCTTCCCGCAGCACCCGGCGAAAAGCCGCCGCGCGAATTGTCACCCTCGAACACCGCGACATCTTCATAGGCAACGCCAAGCCGCTCGGCGATCAGCTGGGCCATGGTGGTGGCGGTGCCGTGGCCTTGGCTATGCGTGCTCAGCATGGCGGAAACCTTGCCGGTCGGATCGATGCGTACCTGCGCCAGCTCGCCCGTCATTGTCGTGATGCTGCCGGCGGATGCGGTCGGCTCGACATAGGCGGCCATGCCAAGACCAAGAAAACGCCCACCGCTCCGCGCTGCTGCCTGCTCCTTGCGGAAGGCGGCGACATCGAAGTTTGCCAGCAGCTTTTCTAGGCATTCGGCAGGCGTAATGTCCTCGATGGGTATGCCCATGCAGCTGGTGGTCGGCTGATCCTTCAAGGTCACCAGATTGCGCCGCCGGATTTCAACCGGATCAATGCCGATGGCCCGCGCCGCCTTGTCGAGCGCAGTTTCGCGGATCAGCGTTTCCATTGCCCACGGGCCACGATAGGCGGCGAGACCAACGGTGTTGCTATACCAGGCCCGCGTCAGAAAACCGTAGGCAGGCACCTTGTAGGCCGCCCACAGGAACATCTGCGCGGCAATGCCATCATCGACCGCCTGTGGAAACGCGCCGTTGTTGAGATCATAAAAGCTGTGTGCAGCCAGAATTTTGCCCTGCGCATCAAAGCCGATCTGCAAGGTCATATCCTGCTCGCGCGCCTGATTGGCGGAGATCAGGTTTTCATAGCGATCCTCGATCCACTTGATCGGGCGGCCATAGATCAGCGCCGCAAGGATCACCGCGCTCTCTTCCATCCACGGATGGTTTTTCAGCCCGAACGAGCCTCCGACATCCTTGGCAATCACCCGGATTGCCGTCTGCGGATAGCCGAGCGCCTGGCTGAGCCAGCGTCCAATTGTGTGCGGGCTCTGGCAGGTGATATAGAGCAGCAGTTCTTCGTTGCC
>JANPPM010000032.1:0-21646 GCA_031428495.1 Novosphingobium sp. | reverse complement strand
GGTTAGCTGCGATGTCGCGGCAGGAGGACAGCGGTCCCGGATCAAGTCCGGGACGACGGTTGAACTACGCCTTCACGTATTCCCCGCATTCCACGAACAGCGACGTGTAGGTCGTGGCCATGTCCTGATAGATCGGCGGGGTCATTTTGCCGGACTGTGCCAGTTCACCCATCGCCGCCATTAGCGCGCCGGGATTGTCGCTCTCGGCATCGTAAATTGCCAGATACTGGTTCTCGTCAGAGCCCATCATCTTGGCGACCAGCTGAAACCGCTGCGCACCCTGGAAACCGGGAATTGAGACGATCTCGGGCAGATGGGCGTTCTGATACCAGTCGTGGAATTCGGCTTCCTTGCCGGGCAGCGGGGTGGTGAGAGCGATCAGCTTGCATTTGGCCATGGGACATCCTCTGTGTGAATCAGTTACAAGCGCTTCTTGCGCGCCTGCCGCGAATTGCGCATATTCGCGGGCAATACGTCAAGGGAGGATTGCCATGGCAACCGTTGCAGCGCCGCGCAGCTTCACGCGATTCAAGGTCGCGCCGCTCAATCCGATTATCGGTGCGGAAATCCACGGCATAGATCTAGGCGCGCCGCTGGCGGACGAAACCATTGCCGACATCCGGGCCGCGTTGCTCTCCTACAAAGTGATTTTCTTCCGGGATCAGGACATATCCGAAGAACAGCACATCGCCTTTGCCCGGCGGTTCGGCGATCTTGAGGTCCATCCAATTACGCCCAAGGATCAGGCGCATCCGGAGATATTTCACCTGAAAACTCGTGAAGGGCTGGCACCGGGCAGCAAAGCTGGCGCAGATATGTGGCATTCCGACGTTACCTGGCGCTCCGAGCCGTCGCTGGGTTCGATATTGCGCGCGCGGATCATGCCTGAAGTCGGCGGCGACACGATGTTTGCTGATATGGTGCAGGCCTACGAGGCGCTGTCTCCCGCTCTCAAGGACTGGATATGCGGCCTGACTGCGGTGCACGACGGCAGCATCTTCGCCACTTTGCAGGGCAAATCGAAAGAGAGCTTCTGGGAGGAGTTCCCAGTGCAACGCCACCCGGTCGTGCGTACCCATCCCGAAACTGGCGAACGCGCACTTTATGTCAACAGAGCCTTCACCACGCATATCGAAGGACTGAGCGCCAAAGAGAGCGCCTGGTTGCTCGACCATCTCTACGCGCAGGCATCACGCCCTGAATTCCAGTGCCGTTTCCGCTGGAAGGAAAACTCGATTGCCTTTTGGGACAATCGCGCCTGTCAGCACTATGCCGTCGCGGATTACTATCCCGCGATGCGCGCGATGGAGCGGGTAACGGTGGCGGGGGACAAGCCCTTTTTCGATCCGGGGCGGTAGCTCGCAACCACACAGTACCGTCATCCTGAACTCGTTTCAGGATCCATTTCTCATTCAGCCCAGTGGTTTCAGAGGAGATTGCAACGTCTGCGCCGTGGTGGCTGGACGTTGAATTGAACTTTTCTGGCCGGGCATGGCTGCACAATGGATCCTGAAACGAGTTCAGGATGACGACAGATGAAAGAGTTGTTCCCTTACAACTCGTTGCTTTCCCGGCCCTTTTTGGAAAGGCGCCAGTCCTTCGGGTAGTTCAGGTCGTTGCCCTTCACCACAGCGCCGATGCCCTGCTGGAATGTGTCGCCCTTGCCCAGATTGACGTCGTTAACCCCGTCGTCCTTCATCAGTGGCAGCATGCCTTCCAGCCAGCCAGTCATCAGGCTGCCGAAATACTCGCCGCGATATTGCTTGTAGGCTTCGATGAAGGTCTTTTGCGCCACGACCACATCGGTTGGCCGTGAAATCGAGCAGGCATGCGCATATTTGGCAGTCTCAGCCTCCAGTTGGTCACGCGGCACGACTGAATTGACGAAGCGGTTGGCGGTGTACATTTCCTGCGCGGTGAACGGCCTGCCGGTGAACAACATTTCGCTGAATGCCCGCAGGCCCACAGTCTCCAGCCACTGCCACATGCGCGGTCCCCAGCCCGCATAGCGGAATGACGGGTGACCAAACAGCGCATCGTCCGAAGCGACGATGATGTCGGCATCGGCGCACAGATAGAAGTGCCAGCCATAGCAATAGCCCTTGGCCTCGACGATGCTGATCTTTTTGAATTCCTGCAAGGCGCGGTTGCCTGAGCGCGCCTTGGCGTAATAATCGGTGAGACCGTGGAGGTAACGGTAGCTACCGACCGGCGGGTACTTCACATCGGGATCGTCGATTTCCAGATCATCGAGAAAACCATCGCCAGGCTTGGGGCTGAGATAGAGATCGCCGTGCTCATTCAGATCGCCGCCGGAGCCGAAATTGTCTCCCTCACCGCGGATGACCAGCACTTTGACGTCGTCGTCGATATTGGCCTTGAACACCAGTTCGCCAAACCGGGCGCGCATCCCGATGGTAGCCGTATTATGTTTCTCGAGCCGGCTGATGGTAATCGTCGCAATTTTGGTCGCCTTGTCCTTATGGTAGAGGACGTGGGCTTCGGCTTCTTTTTTGTGCTCGGCGATCGTCGGCATGGCTTATCTCCCTAACCTTTATTGCAGAGCAGCTTCAGCGCCGCTCCTGCCAAGGTCAAGCGGCTAATCCATCGTCAGCAGGATGCGCCCGGCTTCCTTGCCGCCGTAAGCCGCATTCATCGCCTGAGCGAAATCGGCAAGCGGATAGCGTTGGGCAATGGCAGGTTTTACCACGCCTGCCCTGACCATTTTCTGCACGGCCTTGCGATCAGCCTCCATCACTTCGGGTCGCTCGATCCCTGCGCCACGCACCTGCACGCCGACGAGGCTCGCGCATTTGAGTAGCGGCAGGTTGGTCTTGAGCGCGGCAATGCCGGCAGGAAAGCCGATTACCAGATGGCGACCGTCATAGCCCAGGTTGCGGAAAGCCAGCTCAGTTGCATCACCGCCGACCGGATCGAACACCAGATCGATTGGCTTGCCATTGTTGGCCGCCTTGACCTGATCGCGCCAGTCATCCGCTCCGGTGACGACGACCGCATCGGCCCCGCCTGCCAGCGCCACCGCGCGTTTCTCTTCGCTGGAGGCCGAGGCGATTACCCGCAGACCGAGGTATTTACCCACCTGAATAGCAGCAAAGCCCGTGCCACCTGCTGCGCCCAGTACCAATAGCGTCTCGCCCGGCTGCGCTCTGCCCCGGTCAACCAGTGCGTGCCAGGCGGTAAGGTAGTTCACCGGAAAGATCGCGGCAGTCTCGAGATCCATTTCATCGGCAACCTTGTTGACGTTGGCTGCCTGAAAATTGTTCACCTCGGAAAAAATGCCGCCCATGCCGCTGCCGTTGACGCGGTCACCGACGGCGAATTGGGTCACGCCCTCGCCGAGCGCTTCGACTACGCCGGCGTATTCGCTGCCCGGAATGAACGGCAACGGCGGGTGGAATTGATATTTACCCATAGCAGTGAGCACATCGACATAGCTGATCCCGGCAGCCTTGATTGCCACGCGAATCTGGCCGGGCTGGGGCGGACCGGGATAGAATTCACGCAATTCGTACGTTTCTGGCGGGCCGAACTGATCGGCCATGACTGCGCGAGGCATCAGTGCTGTCCTCCATCACAGCGCACGAGACTGCCGGTGACATTCACCGAAGCAGGGCTGGCGAGGAACAGCGCTGTGGTGATTATATCCTCAGGGTTCGCTGCGTGGCCGCGCGGGATGGCTATCGGTCCCTGCCCCTTGTCAGGCCATGCCTCGACAATATCCGTGCGAAATGCGCCGGGTGACAGCGTGTTGACGCGGACCTTGGGCGCGTATTCCCAGGCCAGACTTTTCGACATGGCATTGAGCGCGGCTTTCGAGGAGCCATAGGCCACCACTTCGGGCAGCGGCATCATCGAGCCGGACGAGGTGACGTTGATGATGCAGCCGCCAGCGCCGTCAGCCATGCGCTTGGCAATCTGGCTGGCGAGCCGGAACGGGCCTTTGAAATTGAGGTTTACCACTGAATCGAACAATGCCTCGCTCAGCTCATGACTGGGCACGCGCGGACTCATCCCGGCGTTATTCACAAGGATATCCACACGTCCGAAGGCCGCATAGGCCTCCTCGATTAGCCGGTCACAATCGGGCCATTTGCCGACGTGCGCGGAAATCGCCAGCGCCTTGCGGCCCATCGCGCGGCATTCTTCGGCGACAGCTTCGCAGTTCTCCAGCTTGCGGCTGGCGATGATGACATCCGCACCGCGCTCTGCAAAGGCCTTGACCATCTGGTAACCCAGCCCGCGGCTGCCGCCGGTGACCAGCGCGACCTTGCCGGTAAAGTCGAAGAGCGGATCCATTACAGCGGACCCCAATCGGGACGGGCATCTGGATAGCGCGCCCGCGCCTCGGCGGTGCGGGTCGGGATATGTTCGGTGGGGAACATGCCAGGCGCAGGTTTGGTCTGCTTGAGGTAAGCCCGCGCCAGTTGCGAACGATGCGCGTCAGTCGGCCCGTCGGCAAAGGCGAGGCTCATATAGCCGCCGAAGGCTGCGCCCAGCGGCATGTCCTGCGAAATGCCCAGCGAACCGTGAACTTCGAGCGCCTTCCCGGCAATATCTCCATAGACGCTGGCCATAGCCACCTTGCACATGCCGATATGGTTGCGTGCCGCGCCATGTGGCATCCGGCCCGCTTCGATCTCGTCGATGATCCACGCGGTCTTGAGTACCAGCAGGCGGAATTGCTCAAGCTGGATCACGCAGTCGGCGATCTTGCCCTGAACAAACTGGTGATCCCCCAGCATCCGCCCGCGTGTGCGCCGTGAGACTGCGCGCTCCAGCATCATATCGATGAAGCGCTGGCACTTGCCGACCGTGCGCATCGCGTGATGAATACGTCCGCCGCCCAGTCGTGCCTGCGCCACCTTGAAGCCGCCGCCGCGTTCGCCGAGCATGTGATCGAAGGGAATACGCACTTTTTCATAGCGGATATGCGCGTGATGGCCATCCTCTGGCAGATCGCCGGGAATGCCGACATTGCGCAGGATATTGATGCCGGGAGTTTCAGAGGGAACGATGAACATACTCATCCGGCTGGTGATCGGTGCATCGGGATCGGTGACGCAGATTACAAGCAGGAAGGCGGCGAGTTTGGCATTGGACGAGAACCACTTCTCGCCCTCGATAACCCATTCGTTGCCTTCGAGCGTGGCCTTGCAGGTGAACTCGCCCGGATCGGCCCCGCCCTGCGGTTCAGTCATCGAGAAGCACGAAACGATATCGCCCGCCATTAGCGGTTCAAGATATTTCGCCTTCTGCTCCGGCGTGCCGAACATGGCGAGAATTTCGGCATTGCCGGTATCAGGCGCGGCCGTGCCGAACACGGTCGGCGCCCAACTGGAGCGGCCAATGATCTCGTTCATCAGGCCCAGCTTGATCTGACCATAACCGGGACCGCCAAGGTGCGGGCCAAGATGACAGGCCCACAAACCTTGCGCCTTGACCTGATCCTGCAGCGGCTTGAGGTGTTTGCGCGCAGGCTCGTTTTTGGTGTCAAAGTTGGCACCCATCTCAGGCCACAGCAGGTCCATCGTCTCGCACTCTTCGCGCACGAACGTGTTCATCCAGTCGAGCTTGGCTTGAAACTCGGGCTCTATGCTGAAATCGATCATGAAATTCTCCGGATAAATTCGGCATTCTTTTTGAAATTTTCGTCGACCATCCGCGCAAAGAATGCGCCGACATCCTTGGGCAATTTGCCAGACGCGGCCTGGGCCACCTTGTATTCGAGGATGCAGCCCGACTTGAACCCGGCGAGCAAGGTGAAATAATCGATTTCAGCGGGATCGCGGCCAGTCCCGGCACAATAATAGCGGACCAGCTCCTGCCGGGTAGGCGACTTGTTCGGATCACTCAGGCCGCTGGCATTGGTCAGGTCAGGAAAGCGTTCGTCGCGCATCCCGCCGGTAAACCAGCCCATGTCGATCATCGGATCGCCGATGGTGGAAAGCTCCCAGTCGATGAAGGCGGCAATCCGCGCAGGCGGGCCGTGGCGGAACATGATGTTGGGCGTGCCGACATCGCCGTGGATGATGCCGGTGACTTCCTTTTTGGGCGTGTTGTTGCGCAGCCAGTCCTCAACGACGTCGTAGCCTTCGAAGTGACGCGCGGTGTAGCCGGGGTATTTGTCCGGATAGCTTTTGAGCTGGCTCGACCAGCGATCGACCTGGCGTGCGAGGAAGTTGCCCGGCTTGCCGTAATCTTCCAGCCCCACCGCCTTATAATCGACATTGGCCAGCAGTTGCAGCCCGCCAACGATGGCATAGGCGATGCCGTATTCGTAAGGCATCCGGTCGAACGGGGCGACGTTATGGATTTTCTCATCGCGCAGATTGGGCGCCCAGCCGTCGACCTTTTCCATGACATAGAAACACCCGCCGATCAGTTCGGCATCCTCACAGGAGCCATAGCAGACCGGGGTCGGCACCTCAGTGGCGTTGAGCGCGGTCAGCACCCGCGCTTCCCGCAACACGCCTTTCTCCGCGCCAGGCGGCGGCACGGCGGGCGGACGGCGCATGACCATGTCGATCCCGCCGCGGTTAAGTGTGAAGACGACATTGGAAGTGCCGCCATGCAGCAGTTCGCGCCGCAGCGGCCCCTTGCCCAATTCGGGCACGTTCGCATCCAGCCAGTCTGTCAGCGGGCCGATCGGCGCGAGGTCGTCGAGATTGGCTTCCATGCTTGTCCTCTCCTTAAATTGCTAAGCGCAGTTGCGCTTCGAGTTCGCGGCGGATTGCGCCAAGCGCGCGCGTTGCTGCGCGAACCGCCTCGGCATCAAGACCCTGCGCCATGGCGTCGGCCTTGGCATCGGCGCGCGCATCGATTTCACGCTTCAGGGCAAGTCCGCTCTCGGTAGCCCGAAGCAGCACCGCGCGTTTGTGATCGGGATTGGGCGCGGTTTCGATCAGGCCCGCTGTCATCAAGGAATTGGCGGCCCGCTGGACCAGTTGGCGCGGCTGGCCGAACGAACGGCCGATCTGCGGCACCGTCGGAGGTCGATCTGCCTCGACCACAGCGTTGAGCACGCTCATTTCGGAATCGCCCAGCCCGGCCCCGCGCCGCGCCTCGGCGAACAGGCTCTTGAGCCGTCCGTTAAGCCTAATCAGTTCGTCCGAGAGGCCGACCAGTGGGTGACGCGAATCGAATTTGCCATGCATGAAATGAAAATGTCAGTTTGACATGATTGTGTCAATATCAGATCACTGCCACAGGGTTCCCATAAATCTTGCGCAATTCGTGCTTGGCCAGCTTGCCAGACGGTATCCGCGGGAGCTCTTCGACGAATTCATAGCTCCTCGGCTGGGTAACCCTGGAAATGCGCGCGGCGCACCAATCGCGCAGTTCCGCTTCCAAGGCTGGCCCAGCATCGGCCCATACCTTGGGCTGAATAATCGCGCGCACTTCTTCGCCCATTTCGGCATGCGCAACGCCGATCACCGCCGCGTCGAGCACCTTGGGATGGACGATCAGGCAGTCCTCTATCGCTTGCGGATAGATGTTCACCCCGCCCGATATGATCATGAAGTCCTTGCGGTCGGTGAGGAACAGATAGCCGTCCTCATCCATCCGACCGATATCGCCAACGGTCAGCCAGTTGGGATGTTGCGGGTTACTGGCACGTTTGGTTTTTTCAGGGTCGTTCAGATAATTGACCACTCGTCCCGGCAGCGCCTCGAAATAGATCAGGCCGCTCTCACCCGGTGGCAGTTCATTGCCATCATCGTCGCAGATGTGGATCGGACCCAGCGAGGTGCGCCCGACCGAGCCGGGCCGCTTCAGCCATTCATCGGCTGTGATCGATGTGGCCCCAACGCCCTCGGTGCTGCCGTAGTATTCATGGATGATCGGCCCCCACCAATCGAGCATGCGCTGCTTGATTTCCACCGGGCACGGCGCGGCGGCATGAAGCACCATTTTCAGCGACGAGACATCGTAGCGCAGCCGGACCTCATCGGGCAGCGCCAGCATCCGCACGAACATCGTCGGTACGAACTGGCAGTGGTTGACCTTCCAGTCCTGAATCGCCGCAAGAACGCCTTCCGCGCTGAATTTGCGCTGGGTAATGAAGGTTCCGCCATTGCGGTGGGTATTGACCATGCTGGAAAGCGGCGCACCATGATACAGCGGGCCAACGTTGAGCGTCACCAGCGGTTTCAGTTCCGCATAGATCGGCATTGGCCCTTCGAGTGCGTTTGCCTCATCTATCGGGCCGGGGGTGAAGGCCTGGACAATCCCCTTGGGGCGCCCGGTGGTGCCGCTCGAATAGATCATGTGAAATCCGGAAATCTCATCCGAAACCGGGGTGGCGGGCATATTTGCAAGCGCGTCGCCCAGCGATACCGCGCTGACAAGCGGTTCGTCATCGGCATAAAATATCTGACTGACATCGGGGATCAACGTCGCGCGGTCCGCCGCCAGTCCATGCGGGGTTTCTCCCAGCGATGCGGACAGCACCAGCAGCTGCGAGCGGGAATCGTTGATGATGTAGGCCGCTTCCTCAGGCTTGAGATGCGTAGAAAGCAGAGTGATGAAAATGCCGCAACGGGTCGCACCCCAATGAACAATCGCGAACCAGGGCGAATTGCGCATCATCACGGCTATCCGGTCACCCGGCTGCAGCCCGCGCGCGCGCAGCATCTGCGCTACCCGGTTTGAGCCCTCGTCCAGCTGACCGTAAGTCAGAACTTCGCCGGTGTCGGCGATCACCAAAGCTGGATGATCAGGATTGCTGCGTGCGTGAAACGACGGATGCTGGCCCGGCATGGCGGTTTTACTCTCCCGTTATTCGGGCAACGCCAGACCGCTTTCGGGCCTAGTAAACGCCGCCTTGATCTTCGACGAAATTCTTGGCTTCGGCGGCCTGCGCCTTTGCCTGCGGTTCAGCCTTGCGGACTTGCGGACCGCGACGGATCTGGGCGATTACTGCGTCACGGCGCGATTCAAAT
The DNA here is from genome assembly GCA_031428495.1 of Novosphingobium sp. Taxonomy (GTDB): domain Bacteria; phylum Pseudomonadota; class Alphaproteobacteria; order Sphingomonadales; family Sphingomonadaceae; genus Novosphingobium. The sequence continues at coordinate 12,683 of JANPPM010000032.1, read as the reverse complement.
TCATCCAGCTGGGTTGACCGCTTTGGTTCGGTATCTGCCTTGAAGGCCTCCCAGATCAAAGAGCCTTTGGGATCCTCTCCCGGCTCTCCGGCAAAGGCGCGCTTGCCGGTAACCCGGTCGACCTTGACCATATGGACATCGGCGGGTGCAACCATCGGCAGGCGGCTCCAGCGCGGCAGGGTTGCCTGAATTAGCTGTTTGACCATGGGTGCCGCGATCCTGCCGCCCTGTGCATAGCCGCCAAGCGAGCGCGGTTGGTCATATCCGAGATAGACCCCCGCCATGTATTTCTGCGAACCACCAATGAACCAGACGTTCGTGGGGCCGGAAGTAGTCCCGGTCTTGCCAAAGATCGGCAGCTTGAGATCTCGCAGCACCTCGGCCGTGCCGCGGGTCACCACGCCTTCGAGCATGTGCACCGTTTGATAGGCCGTGCGCGGGTCGATCACCTGCTTGCCGCGCGGAGTCAGGCGCGGCATCGGTTTGCCGTCCCACTGGGCCATGTTGCAGGCCGTGCAACGGCGATTATCGGCGCGCCAGATGATCTTGCCACTGCGATCCTGCACATAGTCGATCAGCGATGCGGGATATTGCACCCCATTGTTGGCCAATGCGGAATAAGCGTTGACCATCTGCAAGACCGTGGTGTCACCAGCGCCGAGCGCAAACGAGAGGTAAGGATCATACTTGCCGATCCCAACCCGGTCGATCGTCTTGACGACATTGTCCATGCCGGCATCGCTGGCGATGCGCACGGTCATGAGGTTGCGTGATTGCTCAAGCCCCCAGCGCATTGTGTGATTGCCGCTGCCGCCTGTCCCGCCGAAGTTTGAAAAGCATTTTTTTCCCAAACGCGAGCCCTGATAAACACAGAATGTGCCGTCGAGGATCATGCTCGCCGGGGTCATGCCGAAATCGAGCCCGGTTGCATAGACGAACGGTTTTATCGTTGATCCCGGTTGCCGCAAGGCCTGCGTCGCGCGGTTGAATGATCCCAGACCAGAATCGAAGCCGCCCTGAATGGCCAATACGCGACCATTGTAGGGGCTTTGCACAACCATGCCGCCTGATACTTCGGGGATGATGCGCACAGCATAGAGGCCGCGTCCGGCAGGTGCTGCCGCTATCACATCACCCTTGCGCAGCTTATCGGGGATAGCTGTCAGAGCTCCCGTGGCTCCGTCGGAAAAGCCGATCTGTGCTGCCGTGCCGTCACGGCTCAGAACCACGCCAACACGCCAGTCCTGATAGGAAACTGACTTGTTGAGCAGCGCCAGTTGCGAGCGCCAGCCTTTGGGATCCAGATCAATGTGGGCGATTGGCCCGCGCCAACCCATGCCTGCGTGATAGCGCAGCAGGCCAGTGCGGAGCGCGTCCTGCGCAGCCTTTTGCATCTGCGGATCAAGTGATGTGCGCACCCACAGGCCGCCTGCATAGACGCTGTTCGGCCCCTTTTCCGCAGTCTCGCCATACTTGTCGATCAATCGGCGACGCACCTCTTCGACGAAATAGCCAACCGAGGGATCGTAGCTCTCGACCCGCTGTGAAATGATGCCCAAAGGCTGCGCTTTGGCGGCATCAGCAACCTCGCGCGTTGCCAGATCATTCCTGACCATCTGATCGAGCACCCAATTGCGGCGCTCGACGGCAACGCCCGCGTTCTTCGCCCGGCCGTAGGTCTCAGGGGCTTTGGGCAGAATCGCGAGGAATGCTGTTTCGTGCAGTTGTAACTCGCCGACATCCTTGCCGAAGTAGGCGCGGCTTGCTGCCTGCACGCCAAAGCTCTGGCGGCCGAGCGGAATTTCATTGAGGTACAGCTCAAGAATTTGCTGCTTGTTCAGCACCCCTTCGATGCGGCCCGCCAGGATCATTTCCTTGAGCTTGCGTGCGATCGAGTATTCGTTGCCGATCAAAATGTTCTTTGCGACCTGCTGCGTAATCGTCGATCCGCCGCGCGCCCGCTCGCCAGAGCCGATCTTGGTGGCGTAATCGATTACTGCCCCGGCAAGCCCGGGGTAATCGACGCCGCCGTGGGTCCAGAAGGTCTTGTCTTCTGCCGCCAGAAAAGCGTTGACCATAGGTTTGGGGAAATCGACGAAGCGCAGTTGTACCCGACGTTCGCGTGCGTAGCTGTAAACAATATCACCATCGACGCTGCGCACCATTGTCGGCAAGGGTGGCTGATAGGTCAGCAGTTTGTCGGCTGAGGGCAAATTGCGCAGGGCAACGAACCATAACAGCAGCCACAGCACCAGCAGAACGCCAAGGGCATAGCCTGCGCGGCGGAACCACTTCTTTTCGCGCCAATTTTCACGAACACTGCCGAACCAGCCGCTGGCATTGCGGCGCACACGGTATCGCAAATTATCCGGAGCGCTGGTTTCAACCATAATAGGGAGCCTTTAGCATGCGATATTCGCGTCGCGCCATAGTCAAAAATCCGGATTCTTTAGGGTCCAGACTGCCGGGCAAAATGCAGACGGATTGCCTGCGAGGTTACAAGGGCAAAAATGCGACGGCCCTCGGGCGTGACCAAACGAGCAACATCATCTGCATTGCTGATATAGCCGGTCTCGAACAGGACCGAGGGTACATCGGGTGACTTTAGAACGATGAAAGCAGCAGACTGGAGTGGATCATTGCGCATGGGCAGCTTTCCGCGCGCCGTACGCAGCACCAAGCGGGCAAATGCTTGAGAGCGCGCCAGCGTTTCGCGCTGCGACAAATCGACCAATATCGCGCTGACTGCCGCATTCTGATCCTGCAAGGTGACACCATTGATGCTGTCAGAACGGTTTTCGCGGTCAGCCATGGCCTGGGCGATGTCGCTCGATCCGCGCTCTGAGAGCGTATAGACAGAAGCGCCGCTGGCATCTCCGCCTTCGGTGCTGTCAGCATGAATGGAAAGAAACAGGTCCGCATTCAGCCGACGGGCGATGCCTGATCGCTCAGGCAACAACAGGAACCGGTCATCGCTGCGGGTCAAGGCAACCCGGATGCCGCCAACACGCAGCAGTTCGTCACGCAGTGCCTTTGCCAGCGCGAGCGTCAGCGCCTTTTCCTTGATCACATCGGCACCCGCGCCGGGATCGTGCCCGCCATGGCCGGCGTCGATTACCACCAAGGGGCGACTGGCATCGGCAGGGCCTTCAACCGGCGGTAGGCCGACCTCTCCTGCAGCGGGCGGCATCGTTAACCGCACGACATAGTCAGTTCCGCGCCCGGGCGCGCCGAACATGCGATCCGCCGCGACCATCGCCGCGAGTACCGCCACGGGAGCCAGCAGGACAAACAGGAGCGGAATTAAGCGGCGCATGATGAGAATTCGAATAGATCGGGTTTTGCCGCTGGGCAACGCCGCCAAGGCGACTGTCCCACATTGATCGCGCGCAATAAACTTGCCCATGCTCATATCCGGTGCTAGCAAATGTGCATCCGGGGCAGGCCTGCTCCGATCCTCCTCTGCCGCCGCCTTTGCTTGACGCAAAGGGGCAGCGTTATCAGCAGGATCGGCAGAAGCGCCTTCGGTAGCTATCCGGAACATTTGAACCGGAACCTCACAGGTTGATGCTGAAATGAGAAGTACCCCGTCATTTAGCCCGCCGCCGACCATATTGGTCGCCGCAGGCTTGGTGGCTGGCTACGCGCGTCCGATTTCGCGGCGCTTTCACTTTCCAGCAGACACGAAACCCCACGGCCGGGCGCTTCGTCCGGTCCCCTTGCTTGCAGCTTCCGGGCAATCGTCGGCCATTGCCTTCGCCCGCCTGCGCAGCCGCACAGCACAATTTCGCGCCGCCCTGACGACCGGACACCTGTCCGGCTACCCGGATTGCCGGCGCGCTTGGAGACTACACAATGACAACGCGCATGCTCATCGACGCGCGCCACCAGGAAGAAACCCGGGTGGCGGTACTAAAAGGCAATCGGATTGAAGAATTCGATTTTGAATCTGCCGATCACAAGCAGATCAAAGGTAATATCTATCTCGCAAAAGTAACCCGGGTTGAACCCTCGCTGCAGGCAGCTTTCGTCGACTTTGGCGGCAATCGTCATGGCTTTCTGGCCTTCAGCGAAATCCACCCTGACTATTACCAGATCCCCAAAGATGACCGCGACCGGTTACTCGCCGAAGAGGCTGAGCATGCTGAGGAAGAAGCTGCACTGCGCGCCGCCGAAGACGCGGACGACGAAGCCTATGACGCGGCAAATGGCAGCGACCGCGAAGACGAATACGCTGACGACTTCGACGATGAGAACTTCGACGATCATGGCGGCATCACCGAAATCGACACCTCGGAAAAGGACGAAGTCGCAACGCTTGAAGGCGGGCCAGCCGACGACGACAGCGAGGATCCTTACGCTGACGGACACGCCGACGATGGCGAACCTGCCAGTGAAGAGGATTCGTCTGACGACAGTGATGCCGAGGGTGGTGAAAACCGCCAACGCCAGGGTCGCCGCCGTCAGGGCCAGGGGCGCGGCAGGGCCAAGGAAGCCGACGAACTGCGCGCCAAGCGCATGGCGCTGCGCCGCCGTTACAAGATCCAGGATGTCATCCACCGGCGGCAGGTGCTGCTGGTCCAGGTGGTCAAGGAAGAACGCGGCAACAAGGGTGCAGCGCTGACCTCATACCTCAGCCTCGCGGGTCGTTACTGCGTGCTGATGCCCAATTCGAGCCATGGCGGCGGGATCAGCCGCAAGATCAATTCGGCTGCTGATCGCAAGCGCCTGAAAACCATCGTTGCCGAGATGAGCCTGCCCAAATCGATGGGCTGCATCGTGCGCACCGCCGGGCTGCAACGCACCAAGACCGAGATCAAGCGCGACTTCGATTACCTCGCGCGTCTGTGGGACGAAATCCGCGAGACCACTCTGGGCTCCTCTGCTCCGGCGCTGATCCATTCGGACAGCGACCTGATAAAGCGCGCAATCCGCGACATCTATAACAAGGACATCGAAGATGTTGTCGTCGAGGGCGAAGGCGGTTACCGCGCTGCCCGGGATTTCATGAAGCTGCTGATGCCCAGCCACGCAAGGCGGGTGAAGGCCTATTCCGATCCGGTGCCCCTGTTCCAGCGTTATGGCGCTGAAGACCAGCTGACTGCGATGTACGATCCGTTCGTCCAGCTCAAATCGGGCGGCTATATCGTCATCAACCCGACCGAGGCCTTGGTTTCCATCGACATCAACTCGGGCCGATCCACCAAGGAACACGGGATCGAGGCGACTGCGGTCAATACCAATCTGGAAGCCGCGCGTGAAATCGCCCGTCAGCTCCGCCTGCGCGATATGGCTGGGCTGGTGGTGATCGACTTTATCGACATGGAGTACAGCTCCAACATCCGTAAGGTCGAAAAGGCGATGAAGGACGCGCTGCGCAATGATCGCGCACGCATCCAGGTCGGCCGGATTTCGAGCTTCGGCCTGATGGAAATGAGCCGGCAGCGCTTGCGCACCGGCGTGCTGGAGGCAACCACGCGCTCGTGCCCGCATTGCGACGGATCAGGTCTGGTCCGCACCGCTGGTTCGGCCGGCCTTTCTGCCCTGCGGCTGATTGAGGATGAGGCTGCACGCGGCAAGGGCAGCACAATCTCGCTGTTCGCCAGCCAGGAAGCTTCGATTTATGTGCTCAACCAGAAGCGGAGCGAGCTTTCGGAAATCGAGACGCTTTATGGCGTTCGCGTCGAAGTGATCCCAGAAGGTGAGAACGAAGGCGCCAAGATGCGCGTCGCATCATCGGGGCCGCGCAATGAATTCGTGCCTCAGTTCGGGCCGGTTGTCCTTGAAGAGGATGACGAGGATCTGCCCGAAGACGAGATGATCGATGAGGAAGAGGTCGAAGAGACCCGCGAGGCACGCGACGATGAGGGTGACGGCCAGCGTGGCCGTGGCCGCCGCCGCCGGGGCCGTGGAGGCCGCGGCCGTGACCGTGAGGATCGCAGCGAAACTGAGAATGCCGAGGCTGATGAAGGCGAAGAGCCGAACAGCGACGAGCAGAGCGACGACAGCGCAGGCGAGCGCGATCAGGTTGATGATGAAATTGGCGAAGATGGCGAAGGTCCGCGCAAGCGCCGCCGCCGTGGTCGCCGCCGTCGCGGTGGTCGTGGTCGCGGTGAAGGCGAAGGCGAAGCTTCCACAAGCGAGGGCGAAGCCGGCGGTGATGAAGGCGATGATGCCGGAATTGAAGTGGCAGAAGCGTCGGACACCGTCGCTGACGCTGAAACCGAGGTTGAAGTCGTTGCCGAGCCAGCTCCCAAGCCGAAGCGTACGCGCCGCAAGCCAGGGGTCGCTGTGCCCGAAGTTGCCCAAGCCGAGGTTGCACCAGTTGAGGTCGTAGCTGAGCCAGCCGTAGCTGAAGTCGATGCCGAACCGGCTCCAAAGCTCAAGCGCAGCCGCCGCAAGGTTGCAGAAGTAGCGGTAGAAGAAGCTCCCGCCGCGGAAGCTGCTGTCATTGTTGCCGACGAGCCGGTGGCCGAAGCCGAATCTGCTCCCCCGGCCAAGCCCGCTCGCGCACGGCGCAAGAAGGTGGAAACTGCCGAGGCGGATTCGCTTTCCGTGCCCGCCGAAGCTGAGGCTCAGGCTGAGTCGGCTGATGAATCTGCGGATGACGGTGAGCCTCGCCGTGGTGGTTGGTGGCAGCGCACCTTCGGAAATTAATCGGATTACCCGGTCTCGCATGTTCATGATGCGAGACCGGGTATCCGCCGCTTGAAGTTGACCTGAGCGGCGTTGCACGACAATCGTGCCCAATGATCAATCCAGACCCACCTGCCCGCATGCCACAAGTCGGCCCTGACGCGTTTGATGCCGATGTTCGCGATTTCTTTGCGCAGTGGACTGGCGGCATTTTCAAGGATGCCGACAAGAACCCGGTGCTGCGCACTTTCGCCAATCACCCGGCGCTGGCCAACGCCTTTTCCTCGCTAAACGTTCATCTGCTTTCGGCAAACACCCTGCCGGTAAAGCTGCGGCAGATCGCCATCATGCGCACTGCGTGGATCACCGGCGCGGTGTACATGTGGTCGAGCCATTTGCAGACCAGCATCAGTTGCCGCCTCTCCCCCGAAATGTACGCGCCGATCCAGGTAGGCGCAGACGATCCCTACTTCACGCCGTTCGAACGCACTGTCATCCGCGCGACCGAAGAACTGGTCCATGACCGCACAGTAAGCGACGAAAGCTGGAACGCGCTGATGGTTGAATGGGACAATCGCCAGATGCTCGATTTCCTGTTTACCGTCGGGTGTTATGTCATGGTCGCCGGGGTGATGCGCTCCACCGGTGCGGAGCGATTGCCCGACTTGCTGGCAATGGCAGAAAAATACGGCGCGCCAGAGGGTTAGACTGGTCTTATATTCACCGGAACCCCGGAAAAACGCGGCATGAAGTTGATCGGCTGAAGGTCGTCTGTCAGCGAAGTCAGCTGGCCGACATTGGCCCCGCCATCTGCACGCAGATCTCCGCTGGATATGAGCGGACCAAACATGTGCGTCATCGATACAACTCCGCGCCGCAGGCGGTCCTCGCCGCGAGCCAGAGTGCGGATCGCGCCAAAGCGCGAGGCGATTTCGATCTCGGCGCCTTCGGCTATGCCCGCATCGCGCATATCGTCTGGGCACAAATAGGCGTAGTTCACGGGATAGCGCCGCCGCGTCTCTCGGCTGTCGCGATAGGCACTGTTGACCGCGTGGAGAATACGGCGGCAAGTGAGGCGGAAGGTGAAGCCCGCTTCGGGTTCCGCCACCGCCAGCGCAGCAAGCTCGGCCACTACGTCAGGTGGGCAGAGTTCAAGCCGCCCGCCGTCAGCAGGCGCAGGCAGCACCTTGCGCTCGGCATTGGCGCGGCGCACGCCCCCGGGACTGGCCTTGAGTTTATCAAACGGCACTGCGCTGTCCTTGGCGAGGAACGCGAACAGCGCTTCGGGATCCGGCTTTTCTGTGGTGCTCAGCGGCAAACCATCGGCGATTTCGCGGTAGTTCAGGCCATAGTTCCAGAATTTGAAGGTCAGCGGCACGTCCATGCGCGCCGCCAGTCCCCAGAAGACTTCCCAGTCGTGGATCACCCCGGTCGGCGGTTCCACCACAGCCTCGGTATATTGCACGAAGGCCTCGGGAAACATGCCGTCGCCCGATACGCTAAGCTCGGGCCGCTCAAATGGCTGGCTGGTGGCCAGGACATAGTGCGAAACCTTGCCTGTTTCATTCATCCGGCAGTCGAGGGAAACGAGGAGATCGAGTTTGTCGAAAGCGGCGCTCGCCAGAGCCGGATCGCCAAGCGCGCGCAGCGGATCGCCGCCAAAACAAATCAGCGCTCGGATGCGGTCGGGTGAATCGGCCATGATTTCCTGCGGCAGCAGCGCGGTGGGAAATTCACCAACGAGCGCCCCGGTGTCTTCGCTCAGGCACTTCGGCTCGCGCGCGAAGCTGCGCGTGGGCGAGACTGCCATTTCAAACGCGTCTTTGACTCTCAAAGTACCAGGATTTCGCACAAGATCGCCTTCGCGGCGATAACCGCCCGCCAGCGCGTTGATCGTCTCGATCATGTGATCGGCCAGGTTGGAATTAGCCGCCATTGAAGGCCCTGTGCCGCTGCCGGTAATTGGCCGCTGTGCTGCGCCCAGCCAGGCTGCCGCTTGCTCGATCTGCTCGACCGGAACCTGCGCGCGTGCAGCTGCCAGCTCGGGCGTGAACGGCGCCAATGCTACGCGCAGTTCAGCGAGTTGGATGCACCAGCGATCGGTGAAACCGGCCTTGAACGTGCCGTCACGGAGCAGCACATGGGCGATGGCCGCAAATATCTCGGCATCATGCCCCGGCAGCGGTTGGATCAACAGATCGGCATAGCGCGCCGTCTCGGTGCGGCGCGGATCGACGATGAGGATCTTGCACCCGCGCGCCTTGGCCGCCTCGAACCCGCGCGCTGGTGCACATGTTTCGGCCAGAGCGAACGGCACGCCCTGATGGCTGACAACCGGGTTGCCGCCCGCCAGCAGGATCAGATCGGCATCGCGCATGGCATGGCGGCCGCTCGCCATCGTCCCCATCCGCGCCATGGTCACCCATTTGGCCGACTGATCGATGGTCATCGAGGAGAAGAAGTTTGGCGTATCCAGTTCAGCCGCGAAAGCCCGTTCGAGCAAATTGCCCAGAACGCTGCGATAGGCACCGGTGCCGTGATAAAATGCTACGGAGCGCGGGCCATGTTCAGCTACCAGCGCTTTGAGTTTCGCGGCCACTTCGTCGAGCGCGCGTTCAGCCTCAATCGCACTGTAGGTTCCGTCAGCGTTTCGCTTGACGCTGCTAAGCAGTCGCTCTTCGAGGCCATTATGCAGTTCGACCGCTGCCAAGCCTTTGGGACACATATAGCCGCCATAGGGGGACACGCTGCCATCGGGCCGGGCGCGCAGCATGCGGCCATCGGCGACATCGATTTCCATCGCGCATTGCGCCCCGCAATTGCGGCAAAAGGTCTTTACGGTCGAGTTCATGAAGTCAGGCTAGGGCGATAATTGCACTTGGGAAAGGGGGGCTGCGTTGCGCCGCGAAGCCCAGCTATATCATTGCCTTTGCTGCCGGCTCACCCCGCCAGCTCCGCCAGCCGTGCCGCTACCGCTCGTAGGTCCTGGGCAAACCGGGTTTCCTCGCCCGCGCGCGCCATATCGTCGAGGCGGAGCAGATAGGAAGGATGGGTGGTGATCATGAGCTCGCTGCCGTCCTCAAGCTGCTGCCATATCCCGCGCTCTTTCTGCACTGAAACCGTCCGCCCCAGCATGCCCCGCGCCGCGCTCGCGCCAAGTGCCAGCACCAGCCAGGGGCGGACCAGCGCACGTTCGGCATCGAGCCACCAGCGGCACATGTCGATTTCCTTGGCGGTGGGCGACTGGTGCAAGCGGTGCTTGCCGCCGCCGCGCATCACCTTGGACACGAATTTGAAATGCTTGACCGCATTGGTCACCCGCGCCGCAGTGGCATCGATCCCGGCATCGGTCAGATGCGCGCGCAGCAATTGCCCGGCGGGACCGACGAAGGGCCGCCCCAGCTCTTCCTCCAGATCGCCGGGCTGTTCGCCAACCAGCATCAGCGGGGCGCCTTGCGGCCCCTCGCCTGTCACCGCGCGGGTGCCGTTGCAGCCGATAGGGCAGCGGCGGCACTCCGCTATGGTGTCGGCCAGCGCGGCCAGGCTTTCAGGCAGCGGCCCTGCGGTGAAGGCACCGGCATCGACCATTGCCGCCTCGCGCGCCTGTGCCCCAGCGATCATTCCGTGGATCAGCGCCGTCTCGGGCATGTTCTTCCAGTACCGGCGCGGCATTTCCTTGAGCATGGCCCCGATCTTGAGCCGTGCGGGGTTGAAGATTGACGCGTAATAGCTTTTCCACAGTTGCTCGGCGGGATCGCCTTCCGGCGCATCCTCGCGCCGCGCGGGCGGGCCTTCGTGCAAGGCCTGGCCATCCCAGTAGAGCGAACCGGCGGGTGTCAGGATCGACCAGCGCATGGAGGCGAAGCGACCCACGAAAAAGGCCGCACTGGCCCGCAGGATATGATGCGAGGGTTCGAACCAAGCGACGAAGTGTTCGCTGCCGTCGGCCTCGCGGACCTCGCGGAAGCGCACGAAAGCGCGCATCTTGTGGATATCGCGGCGCACGGTGCGGGAAAGGTCATTGATCCGGCGGACGTCGCTGTCCGCCGCGTCCTCAAGCAGCCAGGGCTGTGCCTGCAGCCGCCACAGCAGCCGGTAAAGTAGATTGAAACGCAGCGGGTCGCTGTGCAGAATCGCTGCCTTGGCGAGGCTCAGGAAAGCGCGGGAGACGCGCGGCGGCGGTGCGGCGGGATCGGACGTCGGAGGGGTGGAGTTTTGCGCAAACAGATCCTGCGGTTCGCTGGGCTCCTGCCACACCACCCGCTCGGGCGGTACTGCGGCGGCAAGCAGTTGGCGCGCCTCATTGCGCCAGCCTTCAAAATCGTCGGGCGCGGGGAGGGTTATGGCAAAGGTTTCGGCAATGCGGGCGTCAGGCAAGAGGTTCACGTCCCGAAAAGCTCAAGCTGCCTGCCCCGTTTGGGCGCAACCAGTGCCGAAAGATCGTCCTGATCGCTGAGCACAACCGGCCGCCAGTCAGCCGTGATCAGGAACGGGCGCAGCTTTTTCACCGAGACCGTCATCCGCGCAACATCGTCGAGCCGCAGGGTCCGTTGCCGCCGCGCGGCGATAATTGCATCGACCGCGCGCACTCCCAGCCCCGGCACGCGCAGCAAAGCCTCGCGCGGCGCGCGGTTGACGTCGACCGGGAATGACCCGCGGAATTTGAGCGCCCAGGCGAGTTTGGGGTCGATGTCGAGTGGCAGCATGCCATCTCCGCCCGCCGCCGCTGCTACTTCGTCTGCGCGGTAGCCATAGAACCGCATTAGCCAGTCGGATTGATAAAGCCTATGCTCACGCATCAGGGGCGGGCGTTCCAGCGGCAGAACGGCGCTGGCATCGGGGATCGGGCTGAAAGCGGAATAATAGACCCGGCGCAGACCAAAGCTGCGATAGAGCCCGCTGGCTTTGCCAACAATATCTACGTCGCTGGCGGCATCCGCACCAACAATCATCTGGGTCGATTGCCCCGCAGGTGCAAAACGCGGCGCGTGGCGGAAACGCTTGCCCGCGTCCTTCGCCTCGACAATAGCATCCTTGAGCCCGCCCATCGCGCCCTCGATGGTGCCTGCATCCTTGTCAGGTGCCAGCCGGGTGAGGCCCGCCACTGTCGGCAGTTCGACATTGATCGACACCCGGTCGGCATAAAGCCCGGCGCGCGCGACCAGTTCAGCATCAGCCTCGGGAATGGTCTTGAGGTGAATATAGCCGCGAAAGTCATGCTCTTCGCGCAGGATCCGCGCGGTCTCGATCAGCTGCTCCATCGTGTGGTTTGAGCTTTTGATAATGCCGGAGGAGAGGAACAACCCTTCGATATAATTGCGCTTGTAGAACGTGATCGTCAGGTCCGCGACTTCCTGCGGCGTAAAGCGCGCCCGCCGCACGTTCGAGCTCTTGCGGTTGATGCAATAGTGGCAATCGAAAATGCAGTGGTTGGTCAGCAGCACCTTGAGCAGCGAGATGCAGCGGCCATCAGGCGTATAGGCGTGGCAGATGCCCATGCCCTCGGTCGAGCCCAGCCCCTTCCCGTCCTTGCTGTTGCGTTTGGCGGTGCCTGAAGAGGCGCACGACGCGTCATATTTGGCAGCATCGGCAAGGATTTCCAGACGTTCAAGTAGACTCGGCTGCGGCATGATGTTCTGTATATGTTTCACATCGCGGGATTGCCAGTGCAATCTATCAAGGAACCGATCAGCCTGAGAAGCATTCCCTTTCGGTTATAACCGGAGATTGCACGCCATGCCCATGATCGATGCCAAGGATGGCACCCGCCTTTATGCAAAAATATGGGGCGAAGGCCCGCCGGTTGTGCTGATTCACGGATGGCCGCTTTCCGCCGACAGCTGGGATCCGATCAGCAATGGCCTTGCTGAAGCAGGCATGCGGGCGATTTCCTATGATCGGCGCGGTTTTGGTCGCTCGGATCAGCCGTGGCAGGGCTATGACTACGATACCTTTGCTGACGATCTTGCTGCAGTCATCGAACAATGCGCTGGCAGCGAGTCGGTGGCTCTGGTCGGCTTCTCGATGGGCGGCGGCGAAGTGGCGCG
>JANPPM010000031.1:0-4184 GCA_031428495.1 Novosphingobium sp. | reverse complement strand
CGAGCGAAGTCGAGACACATTGCATGGTGTCTCGACTTCGCTCGACACGAACGGATAAGGTATCGGGAGTGGAAGGGAGACCAGCCAATGCACCGTAACCTCGATTGCAACGACGCTGAATGGCAGGCCCGGCAGGAACTGGCGGCCTGTTACCGGATCTTCGATCATCTCGGCTGGTCCGAATCGATCTACAACCACATCTCTCTGCGGGTGCCGGGCGAGGATCATGCCTTTCTGATCAACCCCTACGGGCTGCTGTACTCGGAGGTCTGCGCCTCGAACCTAGTCAAGATTGATATTGACGGCAACAAATTGGATGGCAGCGAATGGCCGGTTAACCGCGCGGGCTTCGTTCAGCATGCGCATTTCCATCGTCATCTCGATTGGGCGCACGCCGTCTGTCACACGCATACTACCGCCGCGATGGCGGTGTGCAGCCTTGAAGGGGGCTTGCAACCCGGCAATTTCTATTCGGCCAGCTTTGCAGGCCAGCTGGGCTATCACAGCTTCGAAGGGGTCGCCGTCCGTGATGACGAGGCCGCGCGGCTGCTCGCCAATCTGGGCGACAAGCGCGTGCTGATGCTGCGCAATCATGGCCCGGTGGTGCTGGGTTCGACGCTGGCCGAAATGTTCTACTATCACTGGGCCTTGCAGCGGGCCTGCGAAGTGCAGTTGGCGACGCTTTCCATGGGCAAACCGATTATGGTTCCCGATGAAGTCATCGCGGTGCACCAGCGCGATCTGGCGCAGGTAGTCCCGCCTGGCGGTCCGGGCGCAGCGGACTTCGCGGCGTGGACACGCCAGATTGACAAAGTCGACCGAAGCTGGCGGGACTAGGGCCAACAATGTCCAGCCTTACCGTCAACAATCGCCCGCTCCAGTTTCGCATGGACCCGCAGACGCCCTTGCTGTGGGCGCTGCGCGATGCCGCCAATCTCACCGGCACCAAATACGGTTGCGGCGTGGGCGATTGCGGGGCCTGCATGGTGCTGATCGATGGCGAGCCGCAGCGCTCGTGCCTGATCTCGCTCGCCGAGGCCGAGGGACGCAGCGTCACGACAATTGAAGGCCTGTCGCGCGACCGCTCGCACCCGGTGCAGCAGGCGCTGGTAGCCGAGCAGGCGATCCAGTGCGGTTTCTGCACCCCCGGCATCGCGATCAGCGCCGCCGCACTGCTGGCGCGCAATGCCGATCCCAGCGCCGATGAGATCAAGGCCGCCGTGCCCAATCTGTGCCGTTGCGGCGTCTATCCGCGGCTGGTGCGCGCGGTCCAGCGCGCCGGGCGGGCGATGCGCGATCTTGAAGTGATCGATTCGGCCCCTGCGCCCGGCATCCCGGCAGAAGAGGCCGCGCGCAAGGTTCCGGCTATCGGCGGGCGGGACTAATCAGAACTTCACTCGCGCGGTAAAGCGCGCGTTGATCGGCGCGCCTGTGGTGATGTTGTTGTTATTGTGCGCATCAGAGAAATAGGCGCTGTCGAACAGGTTTTCGACATTGACCTGCAAGTCGATCCGCTCACTGGGCTTGAAGAACAGCGCGGCATCGACCCGGGTGAAGGCCGGCAGGCGGGTCGTGTTTGTCGCCGTGCGAATCGCCGCGAACTGGCTCGACTGGTGGACCACGCCAAGGCCCGCGCCGAACCGGTCGGTGAAGTCATAGCGGTTCCACAGGGCGAACTGGTGCTCGGGCACCTGTGCGAGGGCAACGAAGCTGTTGCCGCGCAATTTGGAGTCTTGGTAGGTGTAGCCGCCGCTGACCTGCCATTCGGGCAGCACTCGGCCAGTCAAGGCCAGTTCAAGGCCCTTGGTGCGGGTTTCGCCGATGTTGATTGTGTTCAGCACATTGGCTGGATCGGGCGTGGTCGCATTGGTCCGGTCCAGCTGGAACAGGGCCAAGGTCAGGTTGAGGTCAGGCCTGATGTCCCACTTCGCGCCCACTTCGTAGTTGGTGAACTTTTCGGGTGCGAGGTTTGCCTGACTGGCGGTCATGGTCAGGAACTGGTCGCCCGAGCGCGGCAGGAATGACTGGCTGTAGCTGCCGTAGATCGAGATGTTTTCCTGCGGTTTGAGGATCAAACCGATGCGCGGGCTGACCTTCTCGTCGGTGCGGGCGAAGGGACGCGGGGTGCCGATCAGGTCGGTGCCCTTGATGTCGAACCGGTCATACCGCAGGCCGACCACCACATCGACATGTTCGCCAAAGCTGATCTGGTCCTGCGCATAGACTGAAAAGAACTGGACGTCGGACACGGTATCACGCGCCAGCGCGCCGAAGGTGACGCTCGGATAGACGATGTTGGCGAGGTTCAGGGTGCCGCTCGACAGTGTTCCGTTGCGCCGCTGGTTGGTCGAATGCTGGTCGCCGTATTCCAGCCCGAACAGGACCTTGTTCTCGATGGACCCAATATTGACGTCCCAGACCAGATTGGTCTGCGCGACGAAATTTTGCCGCGTCGTAGGATCGATGTAGCTCGACAGCACCACAGTGCCGGTCTGGCCACTAGCTGCGCCATTGGCGAATACATTGGTGTAGTACTTGTCATAGTCCCCGTAGAGGAGGGTGGTCGACCACTGCAGATTGTCCGTCAGATCGGCATCGAGCCGGGCTTTGACGATATGTGCCTCAAGACCCGCGCGGTTGACCCCGGGCGTGCCGAAAAAGGTATCGCGATAGCCGGTGATCGGCGCGTTCGGCTGACCTGCCACAGTGGCAATCGAGGGCACACCGCGATCGGTGACGCGGTCGTCGTTGACGTATTCGTATGAGAGGCCGAGCTTCCAGCCTCCCAGATCAACCGCGACATAGGGATTGATGGCATAGCGCCGTCCGCTGAAAAAATCGCGGTGGTTATTCAGTTCCTCATAGTTGGCATTGAGCCGGAAGGCAGCGTTCTCGCTCAACGGCGCATTGATATCGGCTGAAATATCCCATGCGCCAAAGGTGTTGACGCTGGCCGAGCCGCCGAGCGCCAGTCCTTCGGCCGAGGGTGTCTTCTGCACCCGGTTGATGATCCCGCCGCTGCCGCCGCGGCCAAAGATCAGCGCGAATGGCCCCTTCAGGATCTCAACGCGTTCGATGTTGTAGAGGCTGCGGTAATACTGGACGTCGTCGCGCACCCCATCGAGGAAAAAGTCGGCGGTGGTGTTCTGGCCGCGCAGGGTGATCTGGTCCCGGTTGCCCTCGCCCTGACCGACCGTGGCACCCGGAACATAGCGCAGGACATCGGCGAGGCTGTGCTGCGACTGGTCGTCGAGCCGCGCGCGGGTGATAACAGTGATTGACTGCGGCACGTCGATCAGCGGCGTGTCGGTCTTGGTTGCGGTGATCGATTCGCCCGCGAGGTAGCCGTCTGCCTTGCCGATCACCAGAATGGGCGACGCATCGGCAGCACCTTCGGCAGCCGATTCGGCCAGTGCTGGCGATGCGAGGCCAGCCGATATCAAAACCAGCAAGGCCGAGTTCAGCCGAAGTGCGCAGCGGCGCGAAAAATTATTCATGCGGCATTTTTCCGATACGATTATCAAGTGCCAGCGCCACTAATGATAATCATTCGCATTCACAAGGAGCAATATAGCTCCGCGACTGGCCGTTCAGGAGTCTCGCAACACGAAAGGTATCTGGACCAGACCGGTGATGACTACTGCCCGGCCATCGCGAACAGTTGGCGTCCACCGCCAGCGGCGCACCGCGTCCAGTGCGGCATCATCGAGTGCGGGAAAGCCGCTGGAGCGTTGCACCGAAATCTGCGTTACCCGGCCGCCTTCGGAAACCACGAGCCGCAACACCACAGTGCCCTGCTCGTGCTTGCGGCGCGAACCCATTGGATAACTTGGCGGTGATGCGCTCATCAGGTTGGTGTTGAGGTTGGCGACGCTGACCGGGCCGGCGCCGGATGAGGCAGCCGGGGGTGCCGCTTTCGGAGGGGGCGCCGCACTCGGCGCTGGCGGTGCGGGCGTTTCTACTGCGACCGGCGCAGCGGACACACTGGGCTGTAACGCCAGCTCGGGCTGCGGAATGACGACATCGGTCTTGGGTTGGGGCTGGATGACAGGCTTCACATCATGTTTGGGAGGTGCGTGTGCTGCCGAAGGCGGTTTAGCGGCCGCCCGGATGCTCAGAACAGTTAGTTTCTCGCTCCGCTCCGAATGGCCGATGACACCCATCGAGAGCAATGCAGCAAGAAA
>JANPPM010000030.1:0-2440 GCA_031428495.1 Novosphingobium sp. | reverse complement strand
GAAGCGATGGAATTTCTGACCGGGTTTGGAGGGTAATACCATGATGGCAACACGCCCCATTTCCTATGCGGTCCTGCGCGGACAGATAATCGAGAGCGACCTGATCGAATTTGGCGGACGCGGCGGCGACATGTCCTTCCTCGCGCCTGATCCGGCGAAGATTGCAAACCGCATTCCGCTCGCCAGTCCCCGCCTGATGGAAGACCTCTACACCCTCTCGTTCGAAGACATCCTCGATTACCTCGCCGAACTCGGCCCGCGTCTGGTCCTCAAAGACAATCCCTATCTCCAGGAAGCGCTGGAATATTCCTATGATACCGCGCCGACCACCCGGCCGATCATGGACCATTTCTTTCACGACATGCCCTTCATGTTCGACAAGGAACGCATCCGCGGCATGGTCGATTTCAACATCGGCATCGATCATCTGGAAGGCTGGGTCGAACAGGACATCAACGGCAGCCGCGTCGGCATCAGGGCTTACGGCGCGCGCACCCTGCATATCGTTGCTGGCAATGGTCCGGTGCTGGGTGCACTGACGGTGATCCGTGGCGCGGTGACGCGCGGCGATACGATCATCAAGGTACCCTCGAACGATCCCTTCACCACCGGTGCCATCGCCCGCACCATGGTCGACATGGCACCCGATCATCCGCTGACCAAGCACCTTGCGGTCGCCTATTGGCGCGGCGGCGACGAGGCTCTGGAAAAGCAGATCTATCAGCCGCACAATATCGAAAAGATCTGCGCCTGGGGCGGTTTTGCCTCGGTCAAACATGTGACGAAATACATCCAGCCGGGGATCGAGCTGATCAGCCTCGACCCCAAGCGCTCTGCCAGCATCGTTGGCAAGGAAGCGCTGGAGGATGAAGCGATGATGGAAGAATGCGCCAACCGCATCGCCTGCGATTTCGCTGTCGGCAATCAGACCGCCTGTTCTGCGACGCGGCTGGTCTATGTGATGTGCGGCACGGATGACGATGACATCGAACGGCTGAAGGAACTCGGCCGCCGCACCTATGCAGCGATGCTGCGCCTGCCCGAAGTGCTGACCACCGCGCCCAAACGATACGATCCCGAGCTCAAAGGTCAGGTCGATACGCTGCGCCTGTCGGACGATTTCTACACCGTGACCGGCGGCGAGCAGGGTGAAGGCGCGGTGATCGTATCGCACACCTCGGATCGGGTCGATTTCTGGGAATACCTTGCCGACCGCACGATCAACATGATCCCGGTCGATACGCTGGACGAGGTGCTCGACGTGATCGACGCCTATACACAAACTGTCGGCATTTTCCCTGAAAGCCTGCGCGAGTTGGTCCGCCACAAAGGCGCATTGCATGGCGGGCAGCGATTCGTCAGCCTTGGCTATGCATTCAACGGCCCTGGTCTGGTTGGTCCGCAGGACGGAATCGAGCCGATGCGCCGGATCGTCAAATGGATCATTTCGGAGGAACCGCTACCGGGCCGAGTGCCGTTCTGGGAGGCCAGCGCGGATGACATCAAGGTGCTGGCCTGAAGCCAGGACAATCTATTGCGAATGAGTTGCAATTAGAATCGTTATCTGGCAGCGCCAAAGCATGACGCTCGACCTGCTCCCTATCGGCCAGAACGCGACAATCGTCGCGGTTGACTGGGCATTGCTGGCCGATGAGGAAGGACAGCGCCTGCGTGCGCTCGGGATCGAGCCGGGCGCCGAAGTCTCGGTCGCGCATCGCGGCGTGTTTGGCGGCGGCGACCCCCTCGCCCTTTCCATCGGCCGCATGACGGTTGCCCTACGCCGCAGCCATGCGCGCGCGATGCAAGTCGAGACGCGCGAACCCGGGGCCCGCCCCTTATGAGCAGATGGCGCAGTGCCGCGCTGGTCGGCAATCCCAATGCGGGCAAAAGTGCGCTGTTCAACGCGCTGACCGGCGCGCGTCAGAAGATCGCCAACTATCCGGGCGTCACGGTCGAGCGTAAGGCGGGGCGGCTGGTGCTACCTTCGGGCGAGCCGATTGAACTGACCGACTTGCCGGGCACCTACAGCCTCAACCCCACCAGCCCTGACGAGGAAGTGACCCGCAAGGCCATTCTCGGCGAAATAGCCGGTGAGGCCGCGCCCGAGGTGCTGGTGCTGGTGATCGATGCCTCGAACCTGGAGCAGCATCTCGTCTTCGCGCTGGAAGTGATCGAACTGGGGCGGCCGACCGTGGTCGCGCTCAACATGATCGATCTGGCGGAGCGCGACGGGCTGACCATCGACCCGGCCGCGCTTGCCAGCGAACTGGGCGTGCCGGTGATCGCGACCATCGCGGTACGCCGCAAGGGACTCGCCGAGCTGACACAGGCGATTGCCGAGGCCGAGGCGCGCACGCCAAGCCCGCGCCAGCCGCACGAATTTCTACCCGAACGCCGCCTGACCGCGCGCGCGATTGCCCAAGGCGCTATCCTTGCCGAG
>JANPPM010000029.1:0-28681 GCA_031428495.1 Novosphingobium sp. | reverse complement strand
GACGCTGAACGGACAGGCATTCCGCCTGCCTGCGGGCGAAGTGGCGGTGACGGTCAAAGCTGGATTTGCCTATACCCGCATCGCCAGTGACGACAGCCGCCGCACGGGCGGTACAACCCGGTTCAAGCGCGGCGATGCCAGTGCCGGGTTCAACATTGCCCTGCCCATTGCCAGCCGCCGCGATGATGTGCTGGCCGGAATCGGTGATCTCACGGCAAACTTCAGCGCCGGGGTGAATCACCTCTCCGACTTCGGCACCCTGTCAGACTGGAGCGCGGGCCTGACCTGGGCACCGTTCGAAAAGTTGTCGCTTCAGGCGAGCTATCTGGTCAATGAAGCGGCCCCGTCACTCAGCGATCTGGGCAGCCCATCGATCGTTACGTTCAATGTCCCGGTTTATGACTTTGCCAGAGGCCAGAATGCACTGGTGGCGATAACCAGTGGCGGCAATCCCGCATTGCGCAGTGAAAAGCAGCGCGATCTCAAGATTGGCGCAAATTGGGAACTGCCGTTCTTCTCGCGCGCCAGCCTGAACGCGGAGTATTTCCGCAACAAATCGACGGACGTCACCGCCTCGTTTCCGTTGCTCACCCCGGCAATAGAGGCGGCCTTCCCGGGCCGCGCGGTCCGCGATGCGGCAGGTCAATTGATCGCTATCGACCGCCGCCCGGTGACCTTCGCGCAGACCGAGGCGTCGCGGCTCCGCTATGGCCTCAATGTGTCAGGAACTATCGGCAAAGCGCCGGAAGGACGCGGCGCAGGCGGCCCGGCGGCCGGTATGGCCGGTCCCGGCGGACCACCGCCCGGTATGGGACGTGGCGGCGGCGGCATGGGCCGAATGGGCCGCATGATGGGCGGCGGCGGAGGCGGGCAGGGACGCTGGAACCTCTCGCTATACCACACCGTACGGTTTTCCGAGCGGGTGACGGTCGCGCCCGGCGGCCCGGTGCTCAACCTGCTGGGCGGCGATGCGCTCTCCGGGGGCGGCGTTTCGCGGCATTCGCTAGAGCTGGAAGGCGGCATGTTCCGCAAGGGGCTGGGCCTGCGCTTCAATGGCAACTGGAGCGCGCCGACGCAATTGCGCGCCAGCGGTGCACCGGGCACATCCGACCTGCGTTTCGGCAGCGTTTTCCGGCTTGATATGCGCATTTTTGCCGATCTGGGCGAACGCAAGTTCCTCACCGACCTGTCGCCGATTTTCAAGGGCACACGGCTGGCGTTCCAGTTCGACAACATCTTCGATTCGCGCCAGAAAGTCACCGATGGCAGCGGCACAACGCCGTTCAGTTATCTGCCGGACTATCTCGACCCCAAGGGGCGGGTGATCGGCATCGACTTGCGCAAGACTTTCTGAATCAACGTCGTCCCGGACTTGATCCGGACCGCTGGCGGCCTTGTTGCGGCGTTGCGTCATAAGGCCAGCGATCCCGGGTCAAGCCCGGGATGACGGGAACAAGTAATTCGCCTATCGGGGCACAGATGCCGCGCAATCCCGCCCCGCCTGATCGTCAATCATCCGAGCGCTTCAACGAAGAGCGCGCGTCCTATACGCTGAAGGGCAGCGGTCAGCCGGATATCGAAACCGGGGTGGCTGCGATCCGTGAGGTGCTGGCCACGCTCAAGCCGCGTCCCGGGGTGTACCGGATGCTCGATGCGCGCGGCGATGTTCTGTATGTTGGCAAGGCGAAGGCGCTGCGTAACCGGGTGGCGAACTACACCCAGGTCGACAAGATGCCCAACCGTCTGCGCCGCATGGTCAGCCAGACGCGCGGGATGACGATTGTCACCACCAATTCGGAGGCCGAGGCGCTGCTGCTCGAAGCGCAGCTGATCAAGCGCTATCGCCCGCCGTACAATGTGCTGCTGCGTGATGACAAAAGCTTTCCGTTTATCCTGCTGCGTGCGGATCACGCATTTCCGCGCATTACCAAGCATCGCGGCGCGCGGCGTGCCAAGGGGGATTACTACGGACCCTTCGCCAGCGCGGGATCGGTCAACACGACGATTAATGCTTTGCAGAAACTATTCCTTCTAAGAAGCTGCACTGACAGCTTTTTTTCGCGCCGCGAACGCCCGTGTCTGCTCTATCAGATCAAGCGCTGCTCCGCTCCGTGCGTCGGCCGCATCGACGAGGCCGACTATGCCGGACTGGTTGGGGAGGCGCGCGATTTCCTTGGCGGCAAAAGCTCTGCCGTGCAGGCCAAGATAGCGGCGCAAATGGAGCAGGCCGCCGCAGCACTCGATTTTGAAACAGCCGCGATGCTGCGTGATAGGCTACGTGCGGCGACATTCATTCAGGGCAGCCCGGCGATCAATGCCGAAGGACTGGGCAATGGCGATATATTCGCCATGGCGAGCAAAGGCGGGCACGTTGCGATTCAGGCATTTTTCATTCGCGGCGGACAGAACTGGGGGCACCACGCATTTTTCCCAAGCCACACTGAGGGGCTGGGCGAGGACGAGGTGATGACCAGTTTTCTGGCGCAATTCTATGAAGACGTGCCGCCCGCGCGGCTGATCTTGGTCGACCGCGCGCTGCCCGAGGCGGAGCTGCTGGCTGAGGCGCTTTACGAAAAGGCCGGGGGCAAAGTGGAGGTCTCAGTCCCCCAACGCGGCGACCGGCGGCGGCTGATCGAACAGGCGCAGCGCAATGCTGTCGATGCGCTCGACCGGCGGATGGCGGAAAGCGGCACCAAGGCCAAGCTCAACCGCGAACTGGCGGAATTCCTCGAACTGGCGGAAGCGCCACAGCGGATCGAGGTTTATGACAACAGCCATATCCAGGGCACCAACGCGCTGGGCGCGATGATTGTTGCGGGGCCAGAGGGTTTCCTCAAGGGCCAGTATCGCAAGTGGAACATCAAGACCGCGCAGACCAATGACGACTTCGCGATGATGCGCGAGGTCATGACGCGGCGCTTTGGCCGGGCAATGGACGAAGATCCGGACAGGGATGGCGGCACGTGGCCGGACCTTGTGCTAATCGATGGCGGCAAAGGTCAGATGTCAGCGGTCAAGGAAGCCTTGGCCGAACTCGGCATCGAGGATCTACCGCTGATTGCCATCGCCAAGGGGCCGCACCACGGGCGCGACGGGCGCGAGGTGTTCTATTTCCCCGATGGGCGCGAGAAAATGCTGCCCGAAAACTCCCAGCTGCTTTTCCACCTTCAGCGGCTGCGAGACGAAGTCCACCGTTTCGCCATCGGCGCGCACCGCGACAAGCGCAGCCGCGCGATTACCGCCAGCCCGCTTGATGAAGTTCCCGGCATCGGCCCGGCGCGCAAACGCGCGCTGCTGCTCCATTTCGGCACTGCGGGGCGAGTCCGCGCCGCCAGCCTTGAGGATCTGCAGCGCGCGCCGGGCGTTTCCGTGGCAGTGGCGCAAACCGTCTATGACTTCTATCATGCGGGCGGATAGCCGCTTGGCATACGAAAGCAGTACTTATGACTAGCAAGCAAATGGGCGGCTGGACGATTGAAAACGTGGGCTTTGCTGCCCTGGTTTTGATCGTCACGATTATCTTCGCCTGGCTGATGATGCCCTATTTCGCGGCGATCCTGTGGGGACTGGTTGCGGCAATTGTCTTCGGTTCGCTCTACCGACGCTTGGCGAAAATGCTGGGTGGACGCGAAGGGCTTGCGGCGGGGCTAACCCTGCTGCTGATCCTGTCGCTGGTCATTGTCCCTGCGATCCTGCTCGGGGTCAGTCTGGTTCAGGAAGCGGCGGGGTTATATGCCCAGGTGCAGACCGGCAAAATCGATTTTGCCGCAATCTTCGAGAAGTTCGCGTCTTCACTTCCAAGGTCGCTGACGCGGATTGCCGATCAGTATGATTTCATGGACGCTGAGCGGCTGCGCGCGCTGATCGGCAGCGGGCTGTCAGGGGGATTGCGCAGCGTTGCCACGCAGGCGCTGACGGTGGGGCAGGGCGCGTTGAGCTTTCTCGCTGCGCTGGGTGTGATGCTCTATCTCACCTATTTCCTGCTGCGAGACGGCGACACACTGGGCGGGCGTTTTCGCCAGGCATTGCCGCTCAAGCCCGAATTGCGCGACCAGCTGATCGACAAGTTCCTGCGCGTGGTGCGCGCGACAATGAAGGGAACCGTTCTGGTTGCGGTATTGCAAGGCATTGTCGGCGGGGTAATTTTCTGGTCGCTCGGTATCGAAGCGCCACTGTTGTGGGGCCTGCTGATGGGGTTCTTTTCGCTGGTGCCGGCGGTGGGTACCGGGATCATCTGGGTGCCGGTGGCGATATATCTGCTGGTGACCGGATCGATGTGGGAGGGCGGAATTCTGGTTTTCTGCGGGATCTTCGTCATCGGCATGATCGACAACCTGCTGCGGCCCATTCTAGTCGGCAAGGATACCAAGCTGCCCGATTTCGTCGTGTTGATCGCTACGGTTGCCGGACTCGAACTATTTGGCCTTAGCGGTTTCATTGTCGGGCCAATCATCGCTGCGCTATTTATTGCGGTGTGGGATATCGTCACCGAAATGCGCGGGCTTGATCCCGAACTGGAGACTGAAGCTGCAGCTTAGAGGGATATATGCAGCTTCCGCCAGGTCTTCCGGGTTTCCCATTCGACACTCAGTCCCGCACGCTGCCATCCCGCTTTGCGAAAAGCGCGCACTGAAGGCGCATTACTCCACCAGATGAAGGCGACCATGCGCTGCACATCGCGGCTCATGTAGTGTCTGGTCGCTGCTGCGATCATCCTTGGCGCCAGGCCTTGCCCGCGGGCAGCCTCTTCCGTGGCAATATCAACCAGCGCGATTTCCCCGGATTTGAGCGGCCAGGTGCTCTGGTAGCCATAGAGCGACAGGGTGGCAAAATGGGCGACACACAGCGGCGCGCCGCCACGAAGGATGGCCAGCCCAGGAAATCCGTCGAGAGCATAGGTCAGGCTTTTTACGACCTTCTCCGTCGAACTGTGTTCGATAACCGTCCGGAGTTCCGCGTCGATCTCACACATTTCTTCATGGGCCGCGAGCGGCAGCATTGACGCGGCGCTTGCCGCATAAATCCAGTTTATGCGGTAGTCGCTGATCAGCGGTTCAAGAAGTTTACCCAGACGACTTTTCATAGTTCAGTCGCGCAACAGCTTACGTACCCGGGCCAGTGCGCCGCTGCGTTCGGCGACGTTTCTGGCCATGGCAATAGTTCCATCAAACATATTCAGTCCGCTGATCAGCACCCGGTTGGCCGCGCTGGATCTCAACAGGAAAAAGCTGCACGCCGCAACCGATGCGGTGCCGAAAAGCTTTTTATGTGCGCCTTCGCCCTCGGTAAAGTCGAAATAGCGATAACGCGCTTCGGAAAACAGGCGCTCAAGCACTTCCATCTGCAACACTGTCCCCGCCGATAAATGCGCGTGATCAGGGTGATAGCCCAGATAGGCATAGGTCACGATCCCGGATGTCGTGGGCAGGTAGAGGTAACTGATCGGCCGATCATCCAGATAAAGGATATAGGCACGCACCTCGTCATTCCGGGCCAGCGCCTTCATTGCCGCTACAGCATCGGGCCCTTCGGGCAGCCCGGCATCGAGCAGGCGCGCCTGATATGTCAGCCGGGATAGTGCCCACGCATCGGCCATGAATGCTTCAACATCGCTTTCCCGGTGGAACTCGCGAATGTCGAGTCTCCCGCCAGACAACTCTCTGAGTTTCCGGCATTTGCGCATGATTGTGGAGCGGGTTTTGGAGGAGAACTGCGCGAGGTACTGAGGATATGTCTTGCCTGCCATTTCAATGTAATAGCGTTCATAGCTTTGAAATCCGCCGACCAGGTGGTCTGGGAAGCTTGCGCATATTGCCTCGAATTGCGCAGTCGGAGCAGATAGCATCCTGATGCCTTGCGCATCGCTGTTTGGCACCGGCCAGGCTGGTGCAGTGCTGCTGAGCAGGTCGTCAAGGCCGTAGGCGCGGTTCTCAAGCAGGCGCGGCACGGCGAAGATCTTGCGCGATCCGATGACGAATTTGATCGGGACGGGGGCTGCGGTCATGACGAACCGTACAGTGTGTTGGCCAGTGCCTGCTCTGCAATTCGCAGACCGGCATGGAGCGGTCGGTAACGGGGTGTGGGGACGGCTTGCTGTCCGGCCACCTTCGGCGGGTTGGCGGCATAGGTCGCGCTGGTCACGCCCGGCATTGTCCCGAGCTTGCGGCACAGGCTTTCGAAGCGGTGGCGCACTACCTTGTTGACCCGCGAACGGTCACGGCTGAGCAGCTCGAAACTGTGCGAGACGAGCGTGAACTGATCAATGTGATGGCGCTGGCAGTGACGGATGGCAGACAGTGTTTCAGCGGCAGAAACGGCGGTCAGCTGCGCGTGCCGCAAGCGCCCGCCGCGCTCGCCAATCGCCCCGATCGGCACTTCGATCATGCCGCAGTGCTCGCTCGGCAGGCAATCGGCGGGCGTGAGTGAGATAGCGCAATGCGATTTCGCGAAGCCGGGGCTATGGTTGGTGTCATAGCGCAGACCAATCAGCGCCAGTGCCAGCAAGGTCTCATCATTAGCGCCGTAATTGCCCGCGCGAAACGCAACCGGGGCTGGCGCACCGGCGGCGATCAGGACGCTCTGGGCATAGCTGAGCAGGCTGCATTGCTCGTCAAACGTAAAGTCCTTGATGTTCAGCCCTGTTCGCGTGCCCAAGGGGTTTGCTGACCCAGCCAGTTCCAGCCACTCGGTATGAATGTGCAACTGGACATCGTGTCCGCGCGCGATAATCGGTCCGATAATGTCCTCAATTGCAGAAACGCCCCATAGGAGCGCTGGCATCGGATCGACGAAGAACACGCCTTTCAGTCCATTCCTGTCCAGCACGTCCATCTGATAGGCGATGCCGACGGGGCCAGACTTGGTGTTGCAGGCAATCGACCGGTCGAAATTCGCGGCGCGCGTGTCTGGTCCCAAACGGCGGGTGAAACTGAAATCGTATTCAGTGTCGATGGTGAGATAGAAATCGGTCATTCGGTACGGCGCAGAATAAAGGTGGTCAGACCCAGTCGGCGCAGGATGCGCCAACTATAGGATTTGGCGCGGTTGCGGACAGGCCACCGGCCCGGAGCGCGGGGCGTGAGCCCGAACTTGCGCAGGGCGAAATTGAACGCACGGGCATCGGCTTCCGCGAAGCTCCATTCCGATTGCCAGGTGATCGAGAGCGAAATCGACGGCTCAGGACCATTCCTGACAAAATGCGGCGCCTTGACTGGCACGAACACAGCTTGCCCTGGAACCAGCGCAAATTCGGCCCCGCCGCCCAGCATGTCATCGCGCCAAGTCAGCTCGCGCGGGCCGCCGGTATGATAGGCCTCATGGCACGCATCCGGAGCAAAGTCAGGGCGGCCAGCTGGAAACTGGGTCATCACCTTGCAGCCGCGCAATTGCAGCAGGATGTTGTGCTCAGGGTCGAAATGATAAGGCGTCACAGCGCCGGGCGAGGAAATGAAGATAAACCCTTGCGGCCTCAGCATCGCGCCAGTCTTTGCCTCGATAGAACTGCGAAGATTGGCCAACAACTGATCGACCAAATCGGCATAGTCAGCCTGCTGCTCGATGTTCTTGAGAACGGCCCAGCTGTTGGCGATGCCGATCTGGCGGATCGTCTCGCCAATCGCCAGCCCGGTGGCGTCGGGCTTGCCAGAGACGCCAATCGGCACATCGCCCCGGTTGTATTCGATGGACGTGGGCGGCAAGGACTCAGCCAGCCGCGCCAGCGCTTCGATTTCCAGCAGCGGGTGATCGCTGAACCGGTGCGCCAGCAGGTGCGGCACTTCGGGATAGTTCGCGGCAAAGCTGGCGCGCGCCTCATCGGGAAACACGCTCATTTCGCCACGCCTGCCGGATTGCGTCCCAGTTCAGCCTTGAGCACGTGCCCGAAGGCCGCGCGCCGCAATTTGCCGCCGATGGCAATCGAGTAACGCCCGAGCGCGCGCCGCTCGCGCCAGATGTGGTCGATCATGGGGTGGTCCTGCGCAGCGCAGCTGTCAGTCCAGGCGATGTCTGCCCGGTCAAGCATCAGCAGGTTTTCGCATTGCAACAGGACTCCGGGCGAAAACCGCGCGTAGGCCTCGTCATAGGTTGTCTTGAAGCTGAAGGCTCCGGGCGGGACGATGAAGTTCGCCAGCATGGCAATCGGGCGACCATCGAGTGTCAAGGAAAGCCGCTCCAACTTCCCCTGAGCGGCCGCACCGCACAGCGCCTCGCGGAACAGTAGCTCGGTCGCTTTCATCTGGACCAGCGCCGAGCCTGCCTTGCCCTTCCAGCCCGCCGCTTCAAGTTCGAGGTAGCGGTCGGTCCATTCGTCCAGACCCTGATTGTCGGACTGGCGCATGAATCCCACTTCGCCCTGTTCGCCCAGCCGGGTGAGCTGACGGCGCAGTTCCTTGCGCTTTTTGCCCGAAAGCGCGGCTGCATAATAGGCTTCGGGGCTTTCACCGGACGAGAGCATCGCGCGCTCCTCGCGGTGCACCAGTCCGGACAGCCGGTCCTGCTCACCAAGCACATGCGTCAGCGCGTGGTGCAGCGGGCCGTCCAGTGGCAGTGCCTTGATATGTAGAAACAGCGCATTGCCGGGATTGGTGTCCGCCCAATCGAATAATGCACGCCAGAATGCGCGTTCGAACCCGGGGGCGACGAGCGGCGCACCAAGAAAGCAATTGGGATGGGTCCAGGTGCCCAGATAGGGCAGTCGCCGTCCGTAATAGCGCGGTTCGCGGGCGATCGGGATCATGCCGGCGAGCACGTGTGCGGTCTCAAACAACAGCATTTGCGCGGTTTCGCCGTCATCAAGGCCGCGCATCGCGGGAAGCAAGTACCAAGATTCGTGAAAGGGGTTTGGTTCGACGGCGAATTGCGCGAGCGCGTTCCAGGCGTGTAGGATACTGGGCGCGGCGCAGCATGGCCAATCGAGCGCGCGCACGGCAAGCGTAGGCATCTCGGCAGGCGCTGTGTGGCCTTGCCGGGGTGCCGGTGCCTCAAGCTGAAGCGCGCTGCTCGCCAAGCTGTTAACCTTTGCAACTGGCGCAAATACGCACCGATGCAGGGGTACTAGCAGGCGATAATCAAGGAATTGCTAACACAATCAGGCAGATCGGCGATTATCCGTCAAAGCGCTCTTTTAAGGCCAGCAAGGCCAGCGCAGCCTTAGCCGCTTCGCCGCCCTTGTCTTTCTGTGCGGGGTCTGCGCGGACCAGCGCTTGCTCTTCGTTTTCGACTGTCAGGATGCCATTGCCCACGGCTAGGCCGTCCATCGTCAAGGCCATTACGCCGCGCGCGCTTTCGCCCGCCACGATCTCGAAATGATAGGTCTCGCCGCGAATGACCACGCCGATCGCAACATACCCCGCATAGTCACCGCTGGCATCGGCCAGACAAATCGCGCCGGGGATTTCCAGCGCGCCGGGAACCGTGATCACCTCAGACTTATGCCCTGCCGCCTTGATTGCGGCCTTGGCCCCGGCGATCAGCATATCGTTCAGATGGTCATAGAAGCGGGCTTCGACGATGAGGAATTTGGCCATAATTCAGATACTTTCGTAAAAACTATCGTCTTCCCCGCGAAGGCGGGGATCCATCTCCGGGCCGGTGTTCAGGCTAGACCTGGAGATGGGTTCCCGCTTTCGCGGGAATGACGAGCCACGCAGGAATTCAATCAACGCGCTGTTCGCCGACGATGGACAGGCCGTAACCCTCCAGCGCGACCAGCGTGTGATGGGTATTGGTCAGCAGCACCATGTCGTGAACGCCCAGCTCTGCTAAAATTTGCGCGCCGACGCCATAATCGCGCAATTCATCCATCGGCACTTCACCGCCAGCGCGAACGCTGTTCTTGATCTCGATTGTGCGGGTCATACGCCCCTGCATAGTCCGGTTGATCACGACGATCACGCCCGAGCCATGCTCGCCGATAATTTCCATCGAGCGGTGCAGCAGGTCCGCACGGTCGCTCACCTCACCGTAAATGTCGGAGAATATCGAGAGGGTGTGCATACGCACAAGGCTATGGCCGTTGGGGTCAATCTTGCCCTTGACCAGCGCCATCGTCTCGTCGCCAGTGGCCTTGTTGAAGAAGGTGCAGGCCTTCCAGTCGCCGCCCCAGCGGCTGGTGAAGGTGATTTCCGCACGCTTTTCGACCATGCGGTCATGGCGGCGGCGATAGGCGATGAGATCGCGGATCGTGCCGATCTTCAGGTCATGCATCCGCGCAAAGCCGACCAGATCGTCAAGCCGGGCCATGGTGCCATCGTCGCGCATGATCTCGCAGATCACGCCGGACGGATTGAGCCCCGCGAGGCGTGAAATGTCGCAGGCCGCCTCGGTGTGTCCGGCACGTACGAGCACACCGCCATCGCGCGCGCGCAGCGGGAAGACGTGGCCGGGGGTGACGATATCGTCTTTGCTCTTGGAGCCATCGATGGCGACGCTGACGGTGCGGGCGCGGTCAGCGGCGGAAATCCCGGTGGTGACGCCCTCGCGCGCTTCTATCGAGACGGTGAAGGCGGTTTCATGCCGGGTGCCGTTGTGGCGGCTCATCAGGTCAAGGCCCAGTTGCTCGATCCGCTCGCCAGTCAGGGTCAGGCAGATCAGCCCGCGGCCATGCGTGGCCATGAAATTGATCGCATCAGGGGTCGCCATCTGCGCCGGAATGATCAGATCGCCTTCGTTCTCGCGGTCCTCATCATCGACCAGGATGTACATCCGGCCATTGCGCGCTTCGTCGATGATCTCCTCGATGGGAACCAGCACCGGTCGGTCATCGTTGGAGAATACAAAGCGTTCCAGCTTGTTCAGCGTCTCCGCCGTGGGGTTCCAGTCCGGCTCGGTGCAATCGCGCAAAGTGTTGGCGTGGAGCCCTGCGGCGCGAGCCAGTCCGGCTTTGGTGAGGCCGCCAACGGTGACGAGGGCGCGGACTTTTTCAATGGTCGATGTGGTCATGCGAATCGCATATCACATTTTAATGTGACAACAAGTTCAAAGATCACATTGTTCGCTGTTCAGTCACCTTTGAACTTAGGCTGCCGTTTTGCCAGAAACGCTTCAACTGCTTCGTCGTGATCCCCGGTCGCATGGGCCAGCGCCTGCATCGGCGCGGCCATTTCGAGCACGCTGGCAAGGCCCGCGCTGCGGCCTTCCCACAGCAGCCGTTTGGTCATGCGTACCGCGAATGACGGATTGGCGGCGATCCGCAGCGCCAGGGCGCGCGCGGCATCCAGCAGATCGGCATCGGGCACAACCTGGCTGACGAGGCCGCAGGCGAGGGCTTCTGCAGCGTCGATCATATCGCCGGTCAGCGCCATTTCCGCCGCCTTCGACCAGCCGACCACGCGCGGCAGGAGCCAAGCGCCGCCATCGCCAGATACCAGTCCGATCTTGACGAAACTCTCGGCAAATTTGGCGCTTTCCCCGGCGATGCGCAGATCGCACATGCAGGTAAGGTCGCAGCCCGCGCCGATGGCCGGACCGTTGACCGCAGCGATGATTGGTACTTCCAGCGCGGAAAAAGCCAAGGGAAGCCGCTGGATGCCGCGTTTGTAATTGGCGCGGCTGCGCGCCGGGAGCGCGTCCTTCAGCCCGCCGCCGGTGCGCATGGCATGCATGTTGCCGCCTGACGAAAACGCCTTACCCGCGCCGGTCAGGATGGCGACACGGGCGCTTTCATCCCCATCAAGCCTTTCAAGCGCGGCCAGAATGGCTTCGAGCATATCGGCATCAGTCAGGGGATTGCGTGTCTCGGGCCGATTGAGCGTCAGCGTGACAATGCCGCTGTCATCCGCCTGATAGATCACCGGTTCGCTCATGCTACTTGCTCCTGCTTGCGCGCCGCCCGCCAGCGCCTCAGCGCGCTTGCCAGAACCGCCAGAAGAATTCCACCCGCCAGCGCAGTCGCCCCGCCCGCCCAGTAGCCAAAGCCGAGCATCTCCATGCCTTGCAGGATCGGCATCTGCACCGCGAATAGCGGGAACGAGAGCTGGCCGAACAGTCCAGCGGCACGGTGAAAGCGTGCGAGGCGTAGGCCGCCAGCAATCATCAGCGGGCAGGCGATCACCGTGAAGGCAAAATCGAACCACCACGTATTGTACCCCAGCCACCATCCCGTCGCGAGAATTGCGGGCATTGCCGGAATCGCCAGCAGCGGCGGGACCGGTATCGGTGGCTTGTCCTGCCACCAGCGCCCCAGCGCAATGCCGATCAGATAGGCAAAGAGAATGCGCGGTAATCCGGCCAGCATGTTTTCGGGCCGCGCGCCAATATCGAAGCTCGCATAGGTCTGGCCAATCCAGACCATGACCGGCACCAGCGCGGCGATCCCTAGCCAGATTGCCCAGAGCTTGAGGTGCCTAAAAATCAGCACATGCAGCAAGTTGGCGACCAGCTCGTAGAAAATGGTCCAGGCGGGAATGTTGAGCGGGAAAAGTTCGCGGCGGAACGAAACCGGGATCAACAGCAGGTTTGCTGCGGCGATAGCAAGGAACTGGCCAATTCCGCTGGTCAGCAGAAACAGACGCGGCAGGCCGATCGCGCTGCCCAGCGCCATGGTCAGCCACAGGCGCTTGTACCGGTTGACCATAAAGCTGAATGGCTGGCCAACGCGCGCCAGTCGGGCTTCCTGCGCATAGGCCATCAGAAAGCCAGACAGCATCAGGAAAAATTCGACCGCGAGGTAGCCTTTGCCGAACACCGGCTGGCCGCCAAACACCGCGCGGGTGTGCAGCAGCAGAATGCAGATCGCCGCCATGCCGCGCAAGGCCTCAAGGCCGGGAAGGCGCACTTGAGGCCTTGCGGGAGGCAGGCTTGGCAGTGCTATTTCGCTGCGCCGCCCATCATTTTGCTGATGTCCACCTGTCCGGTGGTCAGCCCGCCCATGAACCCGCCGTCAACCGGCAGGACCACACCGTTGACGACGCCCGCCGCATCGCTGCAGATGAGGACCAGCGGACCGGCCTGCTCAGCAGGTGTGGTGTAACGACCGAGCGGCTCGGCAGCGGCATCGACCACTTCCTTGCCCGCAGTGGCATGAAAGGTTGCCATCATCGGGGTCTGTGTGGGCGAGGGCAGCGAGCAGTTGATGCGGATGCCCTTCTTGATCAGCTGTGCGCCCATGAACTGGGTCCACACGATGATCGCCTCCTTGGAGAAGGCGTAGCCCTCGGCAACCTGATCCATGTGCGCTTCGCCCCAAGCGACCGCGCCATCGAAGCCCTGCGTCATCAGCAGTTCGATATGGGTAGGGATGCGGCGGCTCCAGCCGAGGCCGCCGGTAGAGGAAATCGAAACAATCGCACCGCCAGGGCCCATGTGCGCCAGCACGCAATCGGTGAGGTGGCGAGTGCCGGCAAAGTTGACCTTGAATGTATCCATCGGCGGAAATGCACCGCCACCGGGAAGCCCGGCGCAGTTGAACAGCGCATCGATTTTGCCGCCGATAGCCTTTACCCCAGCTTCGATTGTTGCTGGTTCGCGCAGGTCGATCTGGTTGAACGAGGCGAGTGGGAGTGCGCAGGGCTTGAAATCAAGTCCGTGCACTTCGGCACCAAGATCGAGCAGAATCTTCGCGGTTGCTTCACCCATGCCCGAAAAACAGCCGCTGACTACGACGCGCTTGCCCTTGTAACCTAGAATATCGCTCATTCGGTTGATCCTCTTTTTGGTGCACCAGGCAGCGCCTGACCATCTCTCACGAAGTGTGTTCACTTGCCCACGGCGGATCAAAAGGCAAGTGGGGAGGCGCGCATGGCAGTCAAAGCTCGATCAAGGCGCAAGTCTGACAGCAACGATTGCACCGGACTCTATGCATTCGGTCATAAGCGCGCCATGGCATTGCCATTCCAGTCCGGCGATTCGCCATCGCCGCAGTTATTATCGAGGACGCCTACGATGAATGAAGCAGTCGCCATCAGCCTGGAGCAGCATGCTTATTCGGACGCTGCCAAAGCATTCCTCGCGCGGGAGCCCCAGCTGTTCATAGGCAACGAGTGGACCGCCAGCAGCCATGGCAAGACAGTTGCCGTCGAGGATCCATCATCCGGCCGCGAAGTTACCCAGATCGCCGATGCCTCGCAGGACGATATCAACCGCGCCGTTGGCGCTGCGCGTGCAGCTTTTGATGATGCCCGCTGGAGCAGCCTTGCACCTAACAAGCGCGAGCGGATCATGCAGAAGTTCGCCGATCTGATCGAAGCCAATGCGGCTGAACTGGCCGAGCTGGAAGCCATCGACAACGGCAAGCCGCGCTCGATGGCACAGGCGGGCGATGTGCCCATGGCGGCGGGGCATCTGCGCTTCATGGCGGGCTGGGCTGGCAAGGTCGGCGGCGAGGTGATGCAGCCTTATGCGATGCCCGCAGGTGCGGTGTTCAACTATACAGTCAAGGAGCCGGTGGGCGTCTGCGTGCTGATCGTGCCGTGGAACTTCCCCCTGCTGATGGCCTGCCAGAAGCTGGCACCAGCGCTCGCGGCGGGATGCACGCTGGTGCTCAAGCCGGCCGAGCAGACGTCGCTGACCACACTGTTTCTGGGCGATCTGGTGACGCAGGCGGGTTTCCCCGCAGGCGTGATCAACATCGTCACCGGACTGGGCGAGACGGCGGGCCACTTTCTGGTCAGTCACCCCGATGTCGACAAGGTATCCTTCACTGGCTCCACCGAAGTGGGTAAATTGATCAGCCGCAATGCGACCGAAACGCTCAAGCGGGTGACGCTTGAACTGGGCGGAAAATCGCCGGTGATCGTCATGCCAGATGTCGACCCGGCCAAGGTGGGCCGCAGCGCAGCGGGCGCGATTTTCATCAATTCCGGGCAGGTGTGCATCGCCGGATCGCGGCTCTATGCGCACCGCTCGGTGTTTGATGCAGTGATCGAAGGCATGGCCGCCGCCGCAGCCTCGACCTGGATTCCGCGTCCCTCGCTCGATCCGCAGGCGCGCATGGGGCCGCTGGTCTCGGGCGAACAGTTTGACCGGGTGATGGGCTATATTGAGGCGGGACGGAAAGCTGGCGCGACGGTCGCATTCGGCGGCGATGCGCCGACGGCGGACGGTCACTACGTCAATCCGACAGTGCTGATTGATGTCAGTCCAGATATGAGCGTGGTACGCGAGGAAATCTTCGGCCCGGTGCTGGTCGCGCAGCGCTTTGACGATATCGATGATGTCGCCAAATCAGCTAACGACAGCTGCTTCGGTCTTGGCGCAAGTGTATGGACCAACGATCTGGCGACAATGCATAAAATGGCCGCGCGGATTAAATCGGGCACAGTCTGGGGTAATTGCCATGCGATGCTCGATTCAGCGCTGCCATTCGGCGGCTACAAGCAGTCGGGGATCGGCCGTGAACTGGGCCGCGAGGGGATCGAGGCTTATCTTGAAACCAAGACGGTGATCGTCAAACTCTAGGATCGGGCATTGGAGGTCAAAAGATGACACAATCGCTGATCCGCCCAGTGACGATTTTTGATCCGGCCAAGGGCTTGCTGCACAATGATCATTTCCAGTTGGGTTATGTTACCAACGATATTGACCAGGCGGTGGCGATGTTTGCCAAGCGGTTCGGCATCACGGACTATCGCTGCAACGATTCTGATCTGCCCGGCGATGGCAGGGTCTGCACGCGCACCGTCTGGGTTGGTGCGATGATGTATGAAATTGCCATGGGGTATGGGCCGGGCATGGAATGCTTCAGCGATTTTGCGCCGCAGGGCGGGGAGTTCGTGCTCAGGTTCCACCATTTCGGCTATCTTGTGCCCGATGAAGCGGCATGGGCGGTGCTGGACGATCAGATCGTCCGCAGCGGCCTGAACGTGCGCAAACCCAGCGACATCGCCGGTTACGTCAAGACCTGCTTCGTCGAGGTGCCCGAACTCGATCACATGCTGGAATACATCCTGCCGCGCGAAGGCCTGCTTGCGCGGATGAACGAGACGCCGATTGCCTGATCGGTGCATTGCCAGTCTGGCACTGGACTGCGGTCTGTGGCAGGACAATGGTAATCGCCGCGCGAGGCTAATCGCTGGCACTGTAGAGAGGATTTTGATTCCGTGACCAGCGACGCGAGCACTGTGGCCAGCCCGTCTGAAGCAACCACATTTGCGGGGCTCATTCGCGCCGCCGCTGCGGCTTATGGCGATGACCTGGCGATTGCGCTCAAGGGCGATACCATTCCGGACGATGCAGCCAGCTTCCGTGAACTGGAGGCCCGCTCTGCCGAGATCGCCAAGGGCCTGATCGCACGCGGCGTGGGCAAAGGGCACCGGATCGGTTTCATCTACGGGAACGGTCCCAATTTTGCGGTCACGCTCGGTGCTATTGCGCGGATCGGTGCGATTGCTGTCCCCATCTCGACGCTGATCAAGTCAAACGAACTGGTGCGCGTGCTGCGCCAGTCGGACGTCAGCGGCCTGATTGTCCAGCGCAGCCTGCTGGGCCATGACTATGCCGAGCGCTTGTGTGAGGCGCTGCCAGCCTTGCGTGCGGGCAAGAGTCCCGATCTGCGGCTTGGTGAGGCACCGTATCTGCGCTGGATTGTCTCGAGCGGTGAGGGACTGCCTGCGGGTATTCTCGATATCGACTGGCTATCAGGCGCGGCTGCCAGCGTGAGCGACGAATTGCTCATCGAGGTCGAATCCGAAGTCCATTCCACTGATCAGGTGATCGAGATTTACACGTCGGGATCGATGGCGCTGCCCAAAGGGGTCAAACACTGCCACGGCCCGGCTCTCTTCCGCGCCGACTATATCCGCCGGTTGACGGATGTAACGCGCGGCAAGGAAATTGGTGCTTTCCTGCCGATGTTCTGGATCGGCGGACTGATGATGTATCTTCTGCCCGATTGGGTCGCCGGAGCGATAACGCGGTGCACCGAGGGCACCTCCACCAGCAGCCGCGTGGCGATGGGCAGCGTCATGGCTGAAGAAGATATGGCTGCGCTGCAACAAAAACCGCCGTTCTGGGGCCTCGGGATGACCGAAACACTCGGGCCATATACTTACGGCGATGTCGTACGCGTGCCCGGCTATCCGCTCTGTGCTCCAATGGACCACATCGCCGAACGTTATGAGGTGCGCATCGCCGATGAGCACGGCAATCCAGTGGCCGACGGCGAGCGCGGCGAGATGCAGGTGCGCGGCTATGCGCTGACACCCGGACTGCACAAGATTGAGCGCGACGCCTATTTCACCCCCGACGGATTTTATCATACTGGTGATATGTGCATTACAGAGGGCAGCCGCATCCTCTTTGTCGGGCGCGACGGCGACATGATCAAGACCGCCAGTTCGAATGTTTCGCCTGCCGAGGTCGAGCTGGAGATGCAATCGCTTGAAGGCGTGCACAATGCCTATGTCGTCGGCCTGCCAGACAAGGAGCGCGGCCAGCTTGTGGTCGCGGCTGTTATCGCCAGCGACGGAGCGAAGCTTGATTTCGGCGACATAGAATCTCAACTCCGCAAGCGCCTTTCAAGCTTCAAGGTTCC
This sequence comes from Novosphingobium sp., assembly GCA_031428495.1. GTDB lineage: Bacteria > Pseudomonadota > Alphaproteobacteria > Sphingomonadales > Sphingomonadaceae > Novosphingobium. The sequence continues at coordinate 11,214 of JANPPM010000029.1, read as the reverse complement.
GCGTGCCTATGTCGAGCTGACCCATGCCGAAGTGCCAATGCTCCACAGCAACAAGGTCTCAAGGCGGCAAATTGAGCGGATACTGGCAGAAAGACTGGGCCGCGAGATTTGATTGCGGCGCGGATATTGCGCATAGGGCTTGTGCGCCATCTGTGAAATCTGCTTCGGCTCACAGGCGCATCAGGAGAATGTCCATGAAATTACTTCGCTGGGCCGCAGCTGGCGCTTCGGCCTATGTCATCTATAAATATTCGATCGGTAAAAAGGCCGCTGGCGAAGACGTATTCGATTCGCCTGAACGCGCCTTGGCTGAATCGGCCAAGGACGCTGGGGCTGGAAATGCGACCAAGACCGCCCGCGCGAAGCCTGCCCAGACCAAGCCAGTCAAATCGTCTCGCACCAAGCCAGCGGGCAAATAGGCTTATGCGATAGTAAGCAAATTGGCTGTCCTCGCAGATGTTCCGATTGGGCTTACGGCCCGTGTGAATCTGCGCCATGTGTGACTGCGTGAGCAAGATCGTCAAAATCGGCGCGGCGACCGCCTTCTTCAACGACAGCCGGATGGGCATTGCCCAACTGCTGGAGAAGGTCGACACGCTTGACTATATCATCTTCGATTTCCTCGCCGAATCTGTCATGGGCGGGCTTGGCCGGGGAATGGCCACCGGCACAGGCCAAGGTTACGCTGCGGACTTCGTTGATGGCTACATCCTGCCACATCTGAAGACGCTCCTGGATCGCCGCATCCGCGTGGTTGCCAATGCCGGCGGGCTCAACCCTGGCGCTTGCGCCGAGGCGTTGCGGCGCGGGGCGCAGGCAGCGGGATTGAACCTGCGCATTGGCGTGATCGAAGGTGATAATCTGACGGCGCAAAGCTCCACGATTATCGGCTCCGAAACGCAAGACATGTTCGACAATTCCCCGGTGCTTGAAAAGGTCATAGGTGCCGACCGCATCAACAGCCTTGTTGCCTATACCGGGGCATTCCCGATTGCCGCTGCGCTGGCGGCGGGTGCAGATGTGGTCATCACCGGACGTGCAGTGGACAGTGCCATGGCGCTGGGACCGCTGATCCACGAATTTGGCTGGGGGCCGGATGATTTCGATTTGCTTGCAGCAGGGACGCTCGCGGGACACCTGCTTGAATGCTCAGCGCAGGTCACCGGCGGCACATTTACCGATTGGCGTGATGTGCCGGACTGGGCAGGCATTGGTATGCCGATCGGTGAGTGTAGCGCCGATGGCGGGCTGGTGATCACCAAGCCCGACGGCACTGGAGGGCTGGTTTCAGTCGGCACGGTATCGGAACAGCTGCTGTATGAAGTCAGCGACCCCCAGCGCTATTACGTTGCAGACGTGATCTGTGATTTCACTGATGTCCGCCTGACGCAGTTGGCGCCAGACCGGGTGGCTGTGACGGGCGCGCGCGGTCTGGGGCGCACCGCAACCTGCAAGGCGAGCGTTACCTATGACGCGGGCTGGCGAGGAACCGCGCTCATCCCGGTCATTGGTTTGGAGGCGGGAGCCAAGGCGCGGCGGCTGGGCGAAGAAATGTTCGCCCGGACCAGCGCGATGCTGCGACAGAGCCAGCTCCCACCGTTCACGCAGACGCGATGCGATGTCATCGGCGGCGAAGGCTCAGGCCCTACCACCGCCCTATGCAGACTGATCGCCGATCATCCCGATCAAGCGGGTGCCGGATTGCTGGTGCGTGAGCAAAGCTCGGCCATCAGTCATATGTCGGTGGGGATAAGCCTCAGCCTCAACGCATCGGTTCGCCCGGTCCAGCGGATTGCCGGATTTCTGCTCGCCAAATCGACGGTGACGCAGACCGTGACTGTTGACGGTGAGGATGTTGCGTTCATTTCAAAAACCGATGCCAAGAGTAATGAAGCAAATGCCATCGCACCGGCACTTCCCGCTGCGCCCGGCGATGCTGATCCGGGGCGGACGCTGCCCTTGATCCGCCTCGCCTGGGCGAGAAGCGGCGACAAGGGCAATCTGTTCAATGTCGCGGTCATTGCCCGCGAGCCTGAATATCTGCCCTATATCGCCGCTGCCCTGACGCCGGAAGTTGTCGGCAAGCACTATGGTCATCTGATCGGCAATGGCCGCCCGCTGCCAGTCCAACTGTTCAGCGTGCCTGGACTGTCGGCGCTCAACTTTGTCGTCGGCAATTCAATGGATGGCGGGGTTCTCGCCTCCACTTCACTTGACCCCGTCGCCAAGGGTATGGCGCAGTTGCTGCTCGACTTCCCTATACCGGTCAGCGTTGCATTGCGGCAACGGCTGGATAGGTGATCACTCGGCGGCGATTGCCATGGAGTTCTGTTCGACCAGTTCCGGCCCGATGAAGAGACCCGGATAACGCCCGGTGAACTCACCGTTATCAAAGTTTGGTACACCGGCGACTATCTGGCGACCATGGTCGGTGGCGTTGTTACCCGCCGCCATGACGCCGAAACGGGCGCAGGCCCCGGCCGCCTGATCCGGTCAAGCGCACTGGTTCATTGAACGGCCTGCCGCCTGCTGCGATTAGGCTGGCAAGATCGTCTTTGAAGCCATGAAGCCGCCATCGACCGGAATATCGGCTCCGTTGAGATAGGATGCGCGCGGACTGTTCAGCATGAGCAGAACCCATGCCTGCTCAACGGGATCTGATCGGCGCCCGATAGGTTGCGACACGATGTCGATCCGCTCGCGGGGCGTCACTTGTTCAATCTCCTCGAGCATTGGCGTCTGCACCGAGCCGGGGCTGGTGCAGTTCAGCCGAACGCCGCGCGCAATGGTGGATGCTGAGCGATGCATCGTCCAGACGACGATAGCTTCCTTGGACAAGCCATAGGCGTTCGCCAGCAGCGCTGGATGCTGATCGCACCACTGGGTCGCCCCATCGAACGAGTCTGTTGCGATGAAGTCTAGCAGATCGGGCAAGCGCTTGCGCCACCCCGCGCCCCCATTCGAGCCGACAGTTAAGATGGCGCTACCTTGCGGCATTCGGCTCAGAAAGGCATCGGTCAGATGCCGCATGCCAATGAAATTGACCTTCATCACATCAAGCGCCGGGTGCATCGGGGCAAGCCCGGCGCAGTTGAACAGCGCATCAACCGGGGCGGAGATAGTGGACGCAGCGCGATTAATCGATGTCTGGTCGCGCAGATCGACCTGCGTGAATGCGCCGAGCGGAAGGTCGCAGGCGCGCCAGTCTAGCCCATGGACCGTTGCACCAGCCGCCAATAACAGCTTTGCCGTGCTATGGCCTATGCCCGAATGGCAACCCGTTACTACGCAGTGCTTGCCTGCATAGCCCAAGGAGTCGCTTTGCGCTGTCACTTGTCCAATTCCTCATTTTCATGTCCCGCTTTGGTGTCCAGGCCAGCAGCAGGCATGGCATCACTGCCCGATCAGCTCATGCTGAAATCATCCAACTTCTTTATCGGTCAGGCCCTAAGGCCCCAGATCAATCGACCAGGCGCGGGGCCTTGTCCCGCTGAAGCACCCTGTCGATAAAGTTGCGGAGTTCCTCGTCGATTTGTTCCCCTTCCGGCCCTCCCGGAAAGCCAGTGTGTGGTCCGGCTTCGGTAATATGCAGTTCCGCTGTCACCCCTGCTGCGCGCAGGGCCCGGTGCATCCGGACGGTGTTGGAGAGGTACAGGTCGCGCGTACCGGTGGTGAGGATTGTCGGCGGTAATCCCTTGAGGTCACCGAACAGCGGCGAGAGATAGGGGTGGCTCAGATCTTGCCCGTTTGCATAGAGCAGGTTGACGGGCATCAGACTGCGAAGGCTGGGATCGATGCCGTCGTTTGTGTTGAAACTATCGCCGGACTCGGTGAGGTCTATTTCCGGCGTGCCGAGGATCAGCCCTGCTGGCATCGGCAAGCCTTCATCGCGCGCGCGGAGCATCAAGGCGGCAGCGAGATTGCCGCCCGCCGATCCGCCGCTGACGATGATTTCCTGCGGTGCCCGCTCGGCCAGAAGGGTACGATAGGCTGCGATGCAATCATCCAGTCCCGCCGGATAAGGGTGATCAGGCGGCATCCGGTAATCGACTGACCAAACGCGCCGCTGATATCGCATTGCAGTGCCGGTGCCCATCATCCTGCACAAATCGCCACCGCAAAACAGCAGCGCACCACCGTGCATTTCAAGGACTACGCTGCGGTCGTCGGGGTTTAGGCCCGCCGGGACAATATCGAAGACCTGCGCGCCGCCTGCGTTGCGCGCCGTGACGTCAGCTTTCGCCTGCCCGCTGATCTTCTGAATGAGGGCCTGGATACCTTGATCCGTTGCTGCGACATAGTCGCGCCACCCTGGCTTGTCCTCCAGTGCGGGATAGTGCGCCTTGCCGGGTTGCGGCGTCAGATAGGCGCGCGCGACCGGACTTAGAAAGTCAGGCACAGGAATGTTGCGCGCGGCGACATGCATCGCCCCGCTGTTGCCGTCAGTTTGCATGCGTGACTCCATTTGTCGCACTTTGAAGCAGGGTTTGTGCGAGCGCTCGCCATATGGGCCGCAGCGTGCTCAGGCTGCCGCGAACCGGGCTGATGACCTGCAGGCAGACATGATCGGCACCGACAGCGATATGGGCATTTACCCGCTCAGCAATTGCTTCTGCATCGCCCCATGCAAACAGTGCGTCGATCAAACGGTCGCTGGCATTGGCAATGTCATCATCAGTGAAACCCAGACGCCGCCAGCTGTTGGCATAATTGGCCAGCTGGCCATAGCCTCTCAAGAATGGCCGCGCGAGATCACGCGCGCGAACTGGATCCTCTTCCAGCACCACGAACTGTTCCGGCGCGAGCAGCTTTCCCGGACCCAGCGCCTCGCGGGCACTCGCAGTATGCAGGGGCGTGATGAGATAGGGGTGCGCACCAGCAGTCTTGTCGCGCGCGAGTTCGAGCATCTTCGGCCCAAGCGCGGCAAGGCAGGTCATTTCTGCGGGTATGCCCGCGCCTGAAAGCTGCTCCAGATAGGCTTTCATTGCGGTCAGCGGCTTGGCATAGGCTTCACCGATCATGGCGCCGTGGCTGACGCCAAGACCGAGCAGAAAACGGGCTGACTTGTCTGGTGTCAGACTGTGCCACCATGCGGCAACATCCTGCGCATCATGCATCCAGATGTTGAGGATGCCGGTTGCAACTGTCGTCTTGCGCGTGGCCGACAGCAGGAGGTCGGCATAATCGAGCAGGTCGCCGGATATTTCGCCTGGAATCCAAAGCGCCCCATAACCCAATTCGTCCAGTTCAGCGGCCGCCTCGCTTATTTCACCGGGGTCGCCGTGGCGCAGTTCTGCTGCCCAGATGCCGATCCGTCCTAGTGACAACACGCTCAGAAGCCGATGTCGAGTATCGGAGCGGCAAACCCGCTGTTGACGACTTGCGATGCCTTGGCGAGCAGAGCTGGATCGAGTCCTGCCAGATAGCCGTCGACCAGCCGCTGATAGTTGCTGATCATGCCTTCGTGCTGGCTGGCCAGACGCAGGTGCGTGAGGTCGTGCAGTCCGAGCTGTTGGAGCGGCAGGTTGTAATAGTCCTGGCGCGGAATTTCTGGGAATTTGTCGGAATCATAGGGAATTATCGTCGGCTCCAGCGGGGTATCAAACTTCTCGCCTTCAGGCCGGATGACCAGAGACCAGATTTCGAAAAAGCAGGTCTCGGGGGTTAGTGGGCGGATTCGGTAAGACGACATTGCCCCCATCATTGGCAGCAAGAAGTAATGCGGAAACATGAATTCGACGGCGTGGAACGGATGCTCCTGCGCGACCTTTGCGAACTCGAAGATGTCCGCGCCGCGCGCGCGGGCATCCTTTTCGACTTCCTCGTAGGCCTTGCCGTAGAATGTCATCGCGGCAAGGTCCGGATCCTCAGGCACATCCATATCGCGCAAACCTTCCAGCACGGCGACCTCGGTCTTGTGAACCATGCCGTCCATGCCCTCGCTCAGCTTGGCGAGGAAATTAACGTGCATGTTGACCGTGCTGCGTGAATCAAGACCTTCATTGACAGGCAGGCCCTCGGCATCGGCGCCGAACTGGTCGTTGCCCTTGACGGAGACCGCATGCAGCTGGGGATGAGTCTTGGGGGTGTGGAAAGCCTCCTGGAAGGCTTCCATGGCCAGCTTCCAGTTGGTCGGCAGCACGGTGCCGCACCACCAGTCCATCTTGAGCTTGTCCGCATGGCGCGAATCCATGCGGTCGGCGACCGGACCCAAGCTCTCGCGTAGGCCGGGCGCGTCGTTGTCGAAGTTGATAAAGGCGCAGCCCGCCCAGAAGTCGATCCGCACGGGCACAAGGTCGATCTCTGCGCGCCCCAGAACGTTTTCATCGAACAGATGCCGCCCGAACACGAACGTGTTCTCGCCCTCGTCATTCCAGCGCCAGCCGTGGAACGGGCAGACAAAGCCTTCGGCGCTGCACTGACCCGGGCCGTGTGCCAGCCGAACGCCGCGGTGGCGGCAGGCATTCTTGAACGCCTTCACCCCATCCTTGGTGCGGATCAGGATCACCGAGTGTTCGAGAATGTTGTACAGCGTATAGTCGCCGACCTCAGGAATTTCTTCCAGCCGGCAGGCCATTTGCCAGACATGCGGCCAGACCTTTTGCTTCTCCAGTTCGAAGAATGCGGGATCGTGATAGCGGATCGCCGGGATGCGTTCGGGATCGGTGATCCGGTGGGGGACGGCGGCGAGCTTATCGGCGATGGTCTGGGTCATGGGGGTGTCGGTCATGGGGTCCTGCCTGGATTGCAGTGCTGTGAAGGCTAACGTAAGCGAGAATATCGGGTTCGGGTCTTAATGCAACAGGCTAGGTGCAATGTTGGTAACGCCTTTGGTAAAACGTCAGCGCAACCAGCGCGGCGAGGGCGGGCGGCTCAAGGATGAGCTGGTCGAAGCGGCAATGCGCATTCTCGATCGCGCGCCGGGCGTGCAGCTCAGCCTTCGCATGGTCGCCAAAGAGGCGGGTGTGGCTGCTCCTTCAGTTTACCGACAGTTCCCTGATGCGGGTGCGATGATGACGGAAATCGTCCGCGCGTGCTGGTCCGAGCTTGGCGAGAAGTTGATCGATGCGGCTGAGCCAACCGCTCCCTTTGCCTCGCTCAAGGCGCAGATGCGCGCCTTCGTGCGCTATGCGATGGAGCGGCCTTCGCGGTATCAATTGTTGTTCGCGCTTTCGTCTGATCCCGAACACGATCTCGAAGGCCCGGTTCGTCCGGCCTTTCGCCCGGTGCGCCATTCCATCGAAGCGATTGCAGTGCAGGGCGGCAAGGTGCCGACGGGTGATCCGTTTTCTGCGGCGTTGATGGTGATTTCGCTGGCGCACGGCCGCATCGGCCTGGCGCATCTCGCCCCGAACCGACCGGGCAATCACAGCGCGGGGGTTGAGGTGTTCGTGCTGGAATCGCTGGAACTGCTCTTCGCTGATTGAATGCACTTGTGCTGATGCATTATAAAAGATAACATGCGTTAGTTTATAGGCGCTGGAGAGGCACGGCAATGACAGGCGGTAGCGGACGTCTCGCTGGAAAAGTTGCGATCATCACTGGGGCGAGCACCGGCTGCGGACCAGTGATGGCCCGGCTGTTTGTCGAACAGGGCGCGAAAGTTTTGCTGGCAGCACGCCGCGAGGAATTGGTGCAGGCGGCAGCGAATGACATCGGCACAAGCGCGATTGCCATTCGCGCCGACGTGACCAGCGAAGCCGATGTCGCCGCGATGGTTGACCGCGCCATGCAGGAGTTCGGCCAGGTCGATATCATGCTCAACAACGCCGCCGCGCCGGGGCAGGACAAATGGGTGTGGGAGCAAACGGTCGAGAATTTCAACAGCACCATCGCGATTGATCTTACCGCCGCGATGCTCTGCACCCGCGAAGTGCTCAACCGCTCGATGCTGGAGCGCAAGACGGGTGCGATCATCAATTCTCCTCGACCGCAGGCTGGACCGGCATGGTGCGCAAAACGCATTACACGGCAGCCAAGGCCGCTTTGCGGGCGATGACCAAGACGATTGCGCTCGAAGTCGGCCAGCACGGCATCCGCTGCAACTGTCTGGTGCCCGGCAGCATCGAGACCGAGCTGTGGATCAACTGGGGCAAGCGCATGGCCGCCGAACAGGGGCTGGAATACGCGGTCTGGAAGGCGAAGATCCTCGAAAGCTCGCCGCTGCGCGCGATCTCGCAGCCTATCGACATCGCCTATCTGGCGCTGTTCCTCGCCAGCGACGAGAGCCGCACGATTACCGGCCAGTCGATCAATTGCGACGCCGGTGGCTACATGGTCGGCTGAGGGGGGCGGAACAATGACAACGGTTGAAGAACGGCTCCTCGCGCTGGAGGACAAGCAGGCGATTTATCAGGTGGTCTGCGGCTATGGCTATTCGGTCGATGGCTGCAACGCCGCGTCAGTCGGCGAGCGCTACGTTGAAGATGGCGTCTATGCGGTCGGCGACATGCCGAGCTGGATCGGGCGAGATGCCATTGCGGCAATCACCCGCGATGCCGGTCACCTCAAACTGGTCGGCGCGGGCTGCGCGCACATGTCGTCGCTGCCATTTGTCGTGATCGCAGGCAACCGCGCGGTTGCCACCTGCCACACGATGGTGCCGATGCATGGCGAGAGCGGCTTTTTCATCGGTCGGCTCAGCGCCTCGCGGATCGAGCTGGTGCGCGGGGCCGACGGCAAGTGGCGGATCACCCTCCGGCAGAATTACATGCTCGACGGCAAGAGCGAAGGCCCGGCGCTGCTTGGCCGCCTGAACGAGGGACCGGCGGCATGAAATTCACCATGGCCATCCCGCTCGGTGACATAACGCCCGGCGAATACCAGACGCCGCAAGCAGTGCGCGAGATGTCGCTGGCGCTGGAGAATGCGGGGATCGACGCCTGCTATGTTACCGATCATCCTGCTCCTGATGCCCAGTGGCTGCAACAAGGCATGGGGCATGACGCACTCGATCCGTTCTCCGCCTTCGCCTTTGTTGCGGCGGCGACCACGCGGCTGCGGATGCACACCAACATCGTCGTGATGGCCTATCGCAATCCGTTCCTCACCGCGAAATCGGCGGCGACGCTGCAAGTACTTTCTGGGGGGCGGCTGATTCTTGGCGTCGGTGCGGGTTATCAGAAGGCCGAGTTCGAAGCGCTCGGCATTGATTTCCACAAGCGCGGCAAGCTGTTCGACGAGGCGTTGGAAGTCATCCGTATGGCCTGGGCGGGCGGCCCGGTGGTGTTCAAGGGCACGCATTTCGAGGCCAACGGCAACGAGCCGCGCCCGGTGCCCGACCCGGCCCCGCCGATCTGGATTGGCGGCGGCAGCGACAAGGCGGTGCAGCGGGCGGCGCGTTGGGGCGATGGCTGGTGCCCGTTCTTCGCTGCGCCCACCATGTCCGAGATCAACCGCGACTCAGGCATTCACACCGTTGAGCAACTGGGCGGCAAGATCGCTATGCTGGCGGACCTGCGCGGCGTGGCAGGCAAGAGCGGCCCGTTCGACATTGCCATCGGGCCCAAGGCGCGGCTTGGCTATCTCAAGACCGGCGGCGCGGACGCCTATCTTGAAGCAGTGCACGAACTGGCGGAGGTTGGCGTGACCTGGGCCATGGTGGACCCGCCGCACCCCAGCCGCCAGGCCTATATCGAAAACGTCCAGTGGTTCGGCGAGGAAGTCGTCGCCAAACTGCGCGACTGAGATGGACGCATTGGCTGGCATCGAAAAGCTTAAGGCACTTGAGGAGATCAAGCTGCTGAAAGCGCGGCGCGACCGGGCGGCGGATACAAAGGACTGGGCGCTGTATGAATCGCTCCACGCGCCGGACCACGTCTCGGAAAACGGCGACTATGGTCGCTGGACAACGGCGGCAGAAATGATCGCCAATGTGAAGCTGAGCATGGAGAAGCTCACCACCCTGCATCATTCGCACACGCCGGAGATCGAGTTCGAGACGCCGACTTTTGCACGCTGCATATGGGCGATGGAAGGGATGTCGTTCTGGCATCAAAATGGGCAGGAACACTGGTTCCAGGCCTTCGGGCACTATTTCGAAACCTGCGAAAAGCGCGAGGGCCGCTGGGTCTATACCAGCCGCAGCCTCAAGTATTACCACACGCGGCGATCACCGGGGGCTGAGTGGCCACCCCGCATCGACCAATAACGGAGCGGATCAATGACGGGCATGAGCGATATCGAACAGCTTCTCGCACTTGAGGAAATCAAGCTGCTGAAAGCCCGGCGCGACCGGGCCTGCGATACCAAGGACTGGGCACTCTACCGCGCGCTGCACGCCGATGACCATGTTTCGCACAACGATGGTTTCGAGCGCTGGGAAAGTGCCGATGTCATGATCGCCAACGTCAAGGCGCTGCTCGATAAAGGGCGCACCACGGTCCACCATTCGCACACGCCCGACATAACATTCGAATCGCCGACCAAGGCCAAAGGCATCTGGGGGATGGAAGACTACATCTTCGATTCCGAAACCGAAGAGCTGCTGATCCACGGCTTCGGCTTCTATCACGAGACCTATGAGAAACGCGATGGCAAGTGGTTGTTCACCAGCCGCGCGCTCAAGCGCACCCATGTCCGCAACAAGCCCGAAGCGGCATTCGCAAGGCAGACCTGACATGAGCACGTTCGACGAAACATTCGACTTTGTCGTGGTTGGCAGCGGAGGCGGCTCGATGTGTGCAGGCCTGGTCGCGCGGGCTGCCGGTAAGTCAGTGCTGATACTTGAGAAAACCCCGTTGATCGGCGGCACCACGGCGCGATCGGGCGGGGTGATGTGGATCCCCGACAACCGCTATATGAAACGCGACGGCGTTCCCGATAGCCAGGAACAGGCCAACACCTATCTCGATGCTGTGGTCGGCGACCATAACGACACCCCCGGTGCCAGCCGCGAACGACGGCAAACCTATGTCGCCGAAGGGACCCGGATGGTCGATTTCCTTGTCGATCAGGGGATCAAGCTTAACCGGGTGTCCTATTGGCCGGACTATTACGATGACCGCCCCGGCGGTTCAGAGAAGGGCCGCACGGTCGTCGCCGATCTGTTCAACGTTAACGAGCTGGGCGCAATGAAAGCCAAGCTGCGGCCCAATTTCATCCCGATGATGAGCACGCTCGATGAGATGCTCAAGCTGCGCTTCATCAAGAAGAGCTGGGAAGCCAGACGCATCGCTGTGCGCTTCGTGATGCGCACGATCATCGCCAAGCTCA
>JANPPM010000028.1:0-4122 GCA_031428495.1 Novosphingobium sp. | reverse complement strand
CGCGCACCCATCGGGTCGTCACCCTTGATCCGCGCGATGATGCCACTGGCTACAGTGCCCGGCATGGTGCCATCGTCGGTGTCGCGCGGTTTGATCCGCTTGGGCAGGCCGGGCAGGCTGATTGTTGCCTGTGGGCTGGGTAGCGAGGGGATCGAGGTCGCTCCGCGGCGCAGCGCAAGCTGACCGATCTGTTCGGCTTGCGGTAATTCGCGACCTGCCTCCAGCCATTGGCTGAGCTCGCCCGCCTCTATCCGGGGTGAACCCGCGGCGAGGAAATACTCGGCCTTGGCGCTTGCGTGCAGTGGCCCATCGGGCTTTTGCGCGAACATTTGCTGTACCAGCGGCCATTCCTTGCGGTCGATTGCCGCAAAGAGATTGCGGTAATAGTCACGCTCTTCCTGGCTGAGCACGGTGGGCACAGCTGAGCGGCTGGCTCGGTTGCGAAAATAATCGACGGCAGCGCTGTTCGCGTGGGCGACGGGTGCGGCTGCCACCCCGGCCAGGGCGCTAAAAGCGCAGCCCAGCAGCAATAGTCGCAGGGTACCGCATTGGGTCACTATGGTGCAGTCCATTCCAGCCAGTTTTGCCACAATCCCGCTTTCCAGCGCGGCCGCTCGATCAGCATGGCTAGGTCACGCGCAGCAAGCATCGGGATTGAGCGGCCCTCAAGCTGAATTTGACCCGAATGGGCAGATGTTAGCGCCGGGTCGTGGCCGATAAGCGGCAGGATGCTGTTTCCGAAGACAATCAGCCGCTGCGGCGCGGCAAGTGCCACGTGATGAAGCGCCAGTTCGCCTAGCCCGCGCGTGGCCGCTAGCGTCCAGTCGGCGTGCGGCGTGTGCCGGGGCAGCACGCTGGCAAAATAGGCATCACCGGGCGCCACACCGATTGCGGCAAGGAAACCGCCCAGCAGGCGTCCGTGCGGACCGGACAGCAATTGCTCGGTGTCCTCACGCTCAGGCTCGGGAACCAGAACCATAAGTCTTGCGCCTATATTGCCCTTTGGAGCGACGCGTGCACTGGACTGGCCAGAATCGAGCCACGCTTCGGTCAGCCACCACGGCGCGAAAGCTTCTAGGTCGCTTGGCCAGGTGTCGCGGTCAATCACGGGCGGCACTGGCGCCAGTTCAACCGCAGGCGCGGGGGCTGGAATCGCTGATGTTTCCGCTGGCTGAGCTACTTCGCTGGGCTCTGCTTCTTTCATCCAGCGCAGTGGCGTGTCGCTGAAATCACTGTCGACGCCCGCCTCGCGCCACCAATCGAGCGCGTCGCCGATCTGCTCTGTCAGGTTGGGATATGCGCCAAGGTTCATCTTGCGGGTCTTGACCTGCCGTTTCACAGCAATCAAGGCTGAACTCGCGTAAATGTCGCGCCGACGGGCAGCGTGCGGGCAAGGGAAGTTGAGCCATGAGCGAACGTGAAGAGATGCCGTATGACGTCGTGATTGTCGGCGGAGGCCCAGCGGGGCTGGCCGCAGCGATCCGATTGAAACAGGTCAATGCCGATCTGACGGTGTGCATTCTGGAAAAAGGTTCGGAGATCGGCGCACATATTCTGTCTGGCGCGGTGGTTGATCCCAAGGCGCTGAATGAGTTGCTGCCCGATTGGCGCGATGACGGGTGCCCGATGGCGGAAACTCCGGTGACCGACAACTGGCACTGGTATCTGACCGCAGGGACCAAGATGCCGATCCCGCATCTGGTGATGCCGCCGTTCATGTCCAATGAAGGCAATTACACCGGCAGTCTTGGCAGCCTGTGCCGCTGGCTTGCGGGCAAGGCCGAGGAACTGGGCGTCGAGATTTTTCCCGGATTCCCCGCCGCAGAAGTGCTCTATGACGATAAGGGCGCAGTGATCGGCGTTCAGACCGGCGACATGGGGGTTGATAGCCAGGGCCAGCACAAGGGCGATTATCAGCCGGGCATGAACCTGCTCGCCAAATATACCGTCTTTTGCGAGGGCGCGCGCGGCCATCTGACCAAGCGGCTCAAGGCGCGCTACGATCTCGAGCGCGATTGCCAGCCGCAGAAGTACGGTCTCGGCATGAAGGAATTGTGGGACATCGATCCCGCCAAGCATGTTCCCGGGCGGGTGTTGCATACGCAGGGCTGGCCGCTTTCGGAAAGCGACAGTGGCGGCGGCGGCTTCCTGTATCACCAAGCGAACAATCAGGTCGCGCTCGGCTTCGTCGTTACACTCGATTACGCGAACCCTTACGTCTATCCGTTCGAGGAATTCCAGCGCTGGGAAACCCACCCGGCGATCCGCGAGATACTGGAAGGCGGCAAGCGCGTTTCCTATGGCGCGCGGGCGATCAACGAGGGCGGCTGGCAGGCCGTGCCGCATCTTGCCTTCCCCGGCGGGGTTCTGGCGGGCTGTTCGGCAGGTTTCGTCAACGTGCCCCGGATCAAAGGCAGCCACACCGCAATGAAAAGTGGCATGCTCGCTGCCGATGCGATTGCGGCGGCAATTGGCGCAGGCCGCGCGCAAGATTCGCTAGACGAATACGAGACCACCTTGCGCTCCAGCTGGATCGCCAAGGAACTGGCGCTGGTTCAGAATTCCGAGCCAATCCTCGCCAAGTTCCAGGGCGACCTGCTCGGCACCGCGCTGGCGGGCATCGAAATGTGGACGCGCTATCTCAAGATGCCGGTGATCAAGCCGATGAAACATCACACCGATGCCTCATCCACCAAGCGCGCCGATCTGTTCAAGCCGATCACCTATCCCAAGCCCGATGGGGTGCTGACATTCGACCGGCTGACCTCAGTCTCGTTCTCCTTCACCAACCATGCAGAAGACCAGCCCTGCCATCTGGTGCTGGCCGACCCTGCAGTTCCGATGCAGATCAACCTGCCGATCTACGCCGGTCCTGAAGCACGCTATTGCCCGGCTGGGGTTTACGAATTTGTCGGTGAGGGTGCCGATCAACGCCTCCAGATCAATTCCCAGAACTGCGTCCACTGCAAGACCTGCGACATCAAGGACATGACGCAAAACATCACCTGGGTAACGCCCGAGGGCGGCGGCGGGCCGAACTATCCGAATATGTGATTCGTAGCCATTTCGTCACCCTGAACTTGTTTCAGGGTCCATCGGGCCGCAAGCGTGGAGCAAGGCGGCGAAGGATTCGGTCTACGGTTTGGCTCCCGATTTCTGGCACTGCTCGCGCTGCGAAATGGACCCTGAAACAAGTTCAGGGTGACGCTAGTTGATGAGGACGGGACGTTGCAGGAAACCGCCTACGCCAAGATCAACCTTGCGCTGCATGTCCGCAGGCGGCGCGAGGATGGCTATCATGAGCTGGAAACGCTGTTCGCCTTTGTCGATCAGGGTGACTTGCTGAGCGCGTCCCCGGCATCGCGGGATGTTCTGCATGTGAAGGGCGAGTTCGCCGGCGCGCTGAACAACGCCACCGGCAACATCGTCATGCAGGCGCTGACCAGTCTCAGGCATGTGCCCGGCTGGTCGGTAAGTCTTGAAAAGAACCTGCCCGTCGCGGCGGGGCTGGGCGGCGGTTCGGCAGATGCAGGCGCCATATTCCGTATGGTCCGGCAGTGGGGCGGATTGCCAGATGACTGGCTGGCGCGCGCCGCGAAATTGGGCGCGGATGTTCCGGCCTGCGTCGAGAGCGTCACCTGCATCGGGCGGGGGACGGGGACGGAACTGCTGCCGGTGGAAAGTGATCTGGCGGGCACGGCGGTGCTGCTGGTCAATCCGCGCGTGCCGCTGAGCACGGGGCCGGTGTTCAAGGGCTGGGACGGCATCGACAAGGGCTCACTGCCGGATGGCACGGCTTGGGAAATAGCGCTCTATGGCCGCAATGATCTGGAGAACAGCGCAATTGAGCTGGTCAATGAAGTGGCTGTCGCACTTGAATTATTGCGGGCGACAGCCGCCACCGTTTCACGCATGTCAGGTTCTGGTGCGACTTGCTATGGCCTTTTCCGAGATCAGGACGCGATGATGGCCGCCCGGTCAGAAATTTTGCGAAAGCGGCCTGACTGGTGGACAATGGTGGGCAAGCTGCGGTGAGCATCTTTTTCATCAGTTCCAAGTTCGGTTCGTGTCGAGGGAAAGAGGGTAAACCCAACCCAATTTTTAACACATATCCCGAAAACA
>JANPPM010000027.1:0-4460 GCA_031428495.1 Novosphingobium sp. | reverse complement strand
GGGCCTGGTCCGCCTTGCTTCATTGCGAATGGCGCAAGCTTGCCAGCATGCAGCAATCGCACAATGCCAGCCTGCTGATCAGCGATATCGACCGCGCCGGTTCAGGGGTGAACTATGCAATCACCGCGATGGCGACTGGGGTGACGCTGGCCGGAGTGGCGCTGGCCGGGCTGGTGATTTCGCCGCAAATAGCCCTGGTGGCGGCACTTGGCGGCCTGCTGACGATTTTTGCCTATCGCCGCATGCGGCGAAAGGCAGGCGAATTGGGCAAGCAGTTGGGCGAGGCATATCAGCGCATCTATACCGGAGTTGCTGAAAGTCTGGGCGCACTGCGCGTGATCAAGAGCTTCGGCAGAGAAGCGGCGAGCAGCGAGGAGTACTCCGCCAATTTCGTAAGGCTGCGCACCGCCGAGCGCGCCTATTTGCGCGCCAGCGGCCTGAGCCAGATGACTCTGCAGGTCAGCGGCGCTGTGCTGCTTGCTCTGGTGGTCTGGCTCGCGCTAACCCGCTGGGAGGCGGGACCGGCGACGATCCTGCCGCTGGTTGCCCTGTTCGCCCGCGCTTTGCCGCTCTTGGGGTCACTGCAAACGTCGTGGCAAGGCTGGGCGCATTCCCGCCCGGCGGTGACCGCTGCCCTGACGCTGATTACCGAGGCCGAAGCCGCGCGCGAGCCTGACATGCCGGGAACCACCCCGCCATCCTTGTTGCATGCGATCACCTTCGATCAGGTCACGGTCCGCTTCGCCGGGCGCGAGCAAGCCGTGCTCGATCAGGTTTCGCTGACACTACCGGCGCGCCGTATCACGGTGCTCACCGGCCCATCGGGGGCGGGGAAAAGCACGCTCGCCGATCTTGCCGGTGGTTTGCTGGCACCTGATGCGGGCCGGGTGCTGATCGACGATGCTGCCCTGGACGGGGGATTGCGCCGTGCCTGGCGAATGCGGGTGGCCTATGTCCAGCAGGATCCCGTGCTGTTCTCAGGCTCGATTCGCGATAACTTGCGTTGGGCCGATCCGAGCGCAGATGATGAGACGATCCAGCGGGTTCTAAGTGAAGCTTCCGCGCAGTTCGTCTTTGCCCTGCCGCAGGGGCTGGGCACTCCGGTTGGCGAGAGCGGGCGTCAGCTTTCAGGCGGCGAACGCCAGCGCATTGTGTTGGCGCGGGCGCTGCTACGCGCTCCCGATCTGTTGATCCTCGACGAGGCCACAAGCGCCCTTGATGCTGAAAACGAGGAAGCTATCGCGGCCGCAATTGCCCAGCTGCGCGACCGTATGACCGTGCTGGTGATCGGCCACCGTGGATCGCTCCAGTCGATCGCGGACCACATCATCCGACTTGAAAATGGCCGGATCGTCAGTTTCGAACCTACCAAATCCGGTAAGATCGATTGACGCAATTTTGCCCAATTCACCAGTTATTCACGCGCGCAATGGTAATTGACCGCCCGAAAAACGGCCAGACTGGGTCTGGCGAACAGGTCTGATTGCATAACGCGATCCAAACCTGCCCATCTCATAACATCAGGATTATATTGTCATGACTCTGCCGAGACGTCCCTGCGCCGCGGTTATTGCCTTTGCGGCTACTTTAACGGCTGCACTTGCGCCTTCATCAACCGTCCTTGCCGATCCCGCTGGCGCAAGCCCTCCAGTCGGTTGTACCGGGCCCGCTAGCAGCACCTGGATCAATGTGTCCGCGCAAGGACTGCGCAACGGCAATGGCCTGCTTGCCGTGACGATCTATGCCGATAATCCGCGCAAGTTTCTCGTCTCGCGCGGCTCGCTCTATGTCGGACGGGTCAATGCCAATGCGGGCGCGACCTCGGCGTGCATTTTTCTGCCACAACCCGGCGTCTATGCGCTTGCGCTCTATCATGATGAAAACGCGAACCAGCGCTTTGATCGCACCGGTATCGGACTGCCGGCTGAAGGCTACGGCTTTTCGAACAACCCGGGCACGCTGGCCGGACTGCCGTCGTTTCGTTCCGTACGCCTGAACGTTCCGCGCAGTGGTCTGTCCACGCGGGTTCAGATGAAATATCCGTAATTGGAATGGCGGGGGGCGGTTCGCGCCCTCCCACATCGCAGTAACTTAGGCGGCTGCCTTCTTGGCCAGCTCGCGCTTTACCTTGATCGCGCTGGTCGAAAGCTTGGTTTCAGGCGTCTTCACCAGCCAGTTATCCAGCCCACCGACATGTTCCACCGAACGTAGGCCATTGGCCGAGACGCGGAACTTGAAGCTGCGGTCCAGTGCTTCCGACATCAGCGTGACGTTCTGCAGGTTTGGCAGGAATACGCGCTTGGTCTTGTTGTTGGCGTGGCTGACGTTGTTGCCGGTTAGGCGGCCTTTTCCGGTCAGTTCGCAAATGCGGGACATGGCTTAACTCGCTTCAATAGATAGGATGCCGTTTCCGGGCGAAGGCGGGCGCTTAGCGATTCACCCTTGCGAGGTCAAGGCATGGCGGGCAAGCGTCGGTCCATGAACCGCTGGCCGCTCCCCGAACCTATGGCGCTGGCGCTGGCCGAGGCGGCGCGCGGCGGCGCGAACGGCGAAGTGCCTGTCGGCGCGGTGGTGGTCAAGGATGGCCACGTTATCGCCGCCGCCCATAACGCGCCGCGCGGGTTGAGCGACCCTACGGCCCATGCCGAAATACTGGCGATTCGCGCTGCCGCACAGGCACTCAGCAACGAACGGCTCGACAATTGCGAGCTGTGGGTGACGCTTGAGCCTTGCGCGATGTGCGCGGGCGCAATCGCCCACGCCCGGATCGGCAAGCTCTATTACGGCGCAAGCGATCCCAAGGGTGGGGCAGTGGAGCACGGCGCGCGGGTTTTCAAACACGCGCAAAGTCTGCACCGGCCCGAGGTTTATTCGGGGATTGGCGAGGCGGAAGCGGCAGAATTGCTGCGGGGGTTCTTTCAGGAACGGCGGTAACCCGCGTCGTCATAATCCCCGCCAAATCTTCAGAGCCGCTCCATCGCGCGGGCCGAAGCTGCGCCGGTCACAGCGGGTCGGCATGAAGTCGCGGCCATAGCAAAGCCGCAGTTCCTTCAGCCAGCCATTGCGGCTGAGCACTATCCCAACCTGATCGGCGCGCCAGTCGGGATTGGCAGCGACGAAGGCCCGCCTGAAATCGCCCGCCGTCAGCCCCTCCTGCCGCGAGAGGCGGTCGGCATCGGGCCAGCGCAGCGAATGCCACAGGATGCCGCTCACCCGGAAATAGGCCTCCGGCGTCGCGACCATGCAGCTGCCGTGCTTGGCCCACTCATGCTCCAGCAGACGCGGCACCGGGGTCATGCAGAGATTGCGGCGGATCAGTTCGGGCGATGGTCGCGGGGTCACGCTGCACCATTGCGGCGGCGGCC
Source organism: Novosphingobium sp. (assembly GCA_031428495.1). Classification (GTDB taxonomy): domain Bacteria; phylum Pseudomonadota; class Alphaproteobacteria; order Sphingomonadales; family Sphingomonadaceae; genus Novosphingobium. Next base: position 1,095 of record JANPPM010000027.1, on the reverse strand, counting down.
CCATGCGTGCCTCTGGCCACAGACCGTGCAGGACAAAGCCAAAGCGACCATTGCGGCCTGAGCACTGCATCGACGCCTTGTCGTTGTGGCAATATTCGGGCGACCAGCTGACTGCGAGATTATAACCCGCAATCGGGGTGCGGCGCACCGGGCCATCGGGCTGCGGCGGACGAAGCGGCTCGATGCGTCCGGGGAGGCGGCACTGGTAGGCCTGGGCATGGGCGGGCAGCGGCATAGCCAGGACCAGCAGTGCCAGCGCCTGCCATCTCATAGCGGAGTGAAATCGAGCCCGATGTCCGCAGCCGGTGCGCTTTGCGTCAACCGGCCGACCGAGACGAAGTCCACTCCTGTCGCAGCAATCGCCCCAATCGTGTCGAGCCTAACGCCGCCAGAAGCCTCGCACGGGACCCGCCCAGTAACCAGAGCGACGGCCTCGCGCAATTCCGCCACGCTCATGTTATCGAGCAGCAGATGGCTCGCTCCTGCCACCAAGGCCGGCTCAATCTGGTCGATTCGGTCAACCTCGCAGATGATCCGCGCCACGCCCGCAGCCTTCGCCCGCCGCACCGCTTCACCGACGCCGCCCGCGACCAGCACGTGGTTGTCCTTGATCATCGCCGCATCCCACAGCCCCATGCGGTGGTTCTGCGCGCCGCCCATACGGGTCGCGTATTTCTCCAGATGGCGCAGGCCGGGAATGGTCTTGCGTGTATCAAGCAAGGTGGCTTTTCCGGCCATCGCATCGACATATTGGCGGGCCATCGTGGCAATGCCGGAGAGATGCTGCGCCGTGTTGAGCGCGGATCGTTCTGCCGTCAGCATCGCGCGGGCATTGCCCGCCAGCCGCATCAGATCGCTACCCGCAGGCACCTGTGCGCCCTCTGCAACCAGAATCTCGATTTCCATAGCGGGATCGAGCTTGCGGAAGAATTCGGCGGCAATCGGCAAGCCCGCGACAGTTATCGCATCGCGGCTGTCCATAACGCCCGAGAAACGGGCATCGGCCGGAATCACACTGTCCGAGGTAACGTCATGGCCGCCACCCGGCAGCCCTACGCCCAGATCCTCCGCCAGCGTGGCGGATATAAAGGCATC
>JANPPM010000026.1:0-11682 GCA_031428495.1 Novosphingobium sp. | reverse complement strand
GTTGGCAACGCGGCGGTCCCCTTATTTTAAACAAGAACCATGTTCGGTTCGTGTGGAGCCACGACTAGACACCCAACCCATGGTGCCTCTACTAACCACGACACGAACGGATAGAGTTTGGGTATGGACCCCTTCCTCATCATCGGCACCCCGCGTTTCGGCGGCGTGCTGATCGTCGCCGACCATGCCTCCAACCGGGTGCCGGAGGACATCGATCTCGGCATCGATCCGGCGCTGCTGAACCAGCACATAGCAGTCGATATCGGCGTTGCCGGAGTCGCGGAATTAATGGCCCAGCGTCCCGGAACCGCCGCGTTTCTCGGTAATGTCAGCCGCTTGGTCTGCGATTACAACCGTGATCAAGGTGCCCCCGCGATCATCCCCATCGCCAGTGACGGCCACGCCATTCCCGGCAACAGTCTGAGCCATGAGGTGCACGAAGATCGGCTGGCGCGGTTCTTTCATCCTTACCACGCAGCGCTCGCGGAATTGCTTGACGACAAGCCCCCCGCGTTGATCCTCTCGCTGCACAGCTTTACTCCGAGCCTGGCAAGTCACCCGGACGAACAGCGCCCCTGGCATGTCGGCATCCTGTATAACGCAGACGACCGCGCTGCCCGCCTCGTAATCCCCATGCTGGAGGCCGAGGGCCTGATTGTGGGCGACCAGCAACCTTATTCCGGCAAGCTGCTCAACGCGACCATGAACCGCCACGGCGAGGCCGAGGGGCGGCCCTATCTGGGCGTGGAAATTAGGCAGGACGAGATTGCCGACGCGGCAGGGCAGGCGGTCTGGGCCGAGCGGTTGGCGCGGATTTGTAGCGCGGTAGCACTCGCGATTACTTGACCCGCCCGCCTAACCCCGCAAAAGCGCTGGCGATACAAGGAGTCTCCCCCGTGCCGCACACATTCGACAAATCCCGTCTGCCTTCCCGTTACGTCTCGGTCGGTCCCGAGCGTGCGCCGCAGCGTTCGTATTACTACGCGATGGGGATGACCGAGGAAGAGATCGCGCAGCCGTTTGTCGCGGTGGTTTCCGCTGGCAACGATTCCGCGCCGTGCAATACCACGCTTGATTTTCAGGCAGACATCGCTCGCACCGGCGTGATTGCGGCTGGTGGCACGCCGCGCCGGTTCAACACCATCACCGTGACCGATGGCATCGCCATGGGCCATCAGGGGATGAAAAGCTCGCTGGTCAGCCGCGAGGTCATTGCCGATTCCATCGAGCTGTCGATGCGCGGGCATTGCTATGATGCGATTGTCGGCTTTGCGGGCTGCGACAAGAGCTTGCCGGGCATGATGATGGCGATGCTGCGGCTGAATGTGCCCTCGATCTTCGTCTATGGTGGATCGATCCTGCCGGGGCGCTACCAAGACCGCGATCTGACAGTGCAGGATGTGTTTGAGGTGGTCGGGCGCTATTCTGCCGGGGCCTGCCCGCTGTCGGAGCTGACCGCCATCGAGAAAGCCGCCTGTCCGGGGCACGGGGCCTGCGGCGGGCAGTTTACTGCCAACACCATGGCCTGCGTCGCCGAAGCAATCGGACTTTCCTTGCCAAACAGCAATATGGCCCCGGCACCTTACAAATCCCGTGAAGAGGTCGCAGTTGCGGCAGGCAAGCAGGTGATGAAACTGCTGGAACTGAACCTGCGCCCTCGCGACATTTGCACGCGCACCGCGTTCGAGAACGCCGCGCGCGTCGTTGCTGCCACCGGCGGATCGACCAACGGTGCGCTGCATCTGCCAGCCATGGCCAGTGAGTGCGGCATCGACTTCGACCTGTTCGATGTTGCCGAGATATTCAAATCAACGCCTTACATTGCCGACCTGAAGCCCGGCGGCAAATATGTCGCCAAGGATATGTATGATGCAGGCGGCGTCTATATGACGATGAAAACGCTGCTCGACGGCGGGTTCCTCGATGGTAGTCCGATGACCGTCACCGGCAAGACGCTGGGCGAAAACCTCGAAGAGATTGCGTGGAACCCTGACCAGAAGGTCATTTACGATGTGAAGTCGCCGATCACGCCCACCGGTGGCGTTGTCGGCCTGCGTGGCAGCCTCGCACCCGATGGCGCGATTGTTAAGGTGGCAGGCATGGCGCGGCTGGCATTTCGGGGGCCTGCGCAGGTGTTCGAATGCGAGGAAGATTGCTTTGCCGCAGTCGAGGCGCGCCAGATCAACGAAGGCAGCGTCATCGTCATCCGTAACGAAGGCCCCAAGGGTGGCCCCGGCATGCGCGAAATGCTTGCAACGACGGCGGCGCTCTATGGCCAGGGCATGGGTGAGAAAGTCGCGCTGATTACTGACGGGCGTTTTTCCGGCGCGACACGCGGATTTTGCATCGGCCATGTCGGGCCGGAAGCAGCCGATGGTGGCCCTATCGGCCTGCTGCAGGACGGCGACATGATCGCCATCGATGCGGTTGCGGGGACGATTGAGCACGAATTGTCCGATGATGAACTGGCGGCGCGCCGCGCCGCATGGCGTCCGCGCGGGCATGATTACAATTCCGGTGCGCTATGGCGCTATGCGCAGAACGTCGGCCCGGCCTATAAGGGTGCCGTGACCCATCCCGGTGCCAAGGCGGAAACCCATGTTTTTGCGGATATCTAGCGCAGTACTGCTGGCAGCAGTGCTCGCAGCCTGCTCATCGGAATCCGGTACATCAGCTGCGGCAGGGGAAGGCAGCAGCGGTGCGCCAGCGGTGTCCGTCAAGGTGCCCTGCGCGCTCGCGGGGGCCAAGAGCTATACCGCCGAATGCGCCGTTGAGCGCGATAGCCGAGACGGCAAGGTGCTGGTGACCTTGCGGCATCCCGATGGCGGATTTCGCCGCCTGATCGAGCTTGACGGTGGCAAGCGCTTTGCCGCTGCGGACGGATCGGATGAAGTCGCGATCGAGGCCAATGGCAAAGAGATCGAGGTTACCCTCGGCGATGATCACTACCTTTTTTCCGTACCCAGCGTGACCAGTGCCCCGGCGCGTTGAGCAGATACTCACCGTTGCGCAGATGCGCGCGGCTGAGCAGGACCTGATCGATACCGAAACTTCGGTAGATCTGCTGATGCAGCGTGCAGGCCGGGGCGCAGCGGAATTCATCTGGCGGATGGCAGCACACCGCCGGGTCACGGTACTGTGCGGCCCCGGAAACAATGGCGGCGACGGCTATGTGATAGCCGAGGCGCTGCGGTCTCGGGGCGGGGAAGTGACTGTAATAGCCGCCCAGGAGCCAAGAACCGACGCGGCGCGAAATGCTCGCGCACTGTATTTCGGCGAAGTGCTTGGACCAGACGCCGATCCGGCGGGCGAAATCTTCGTGGATTGTCTGTTCGGCTGTGGACTTTCCCGCCCGCTTCTCCCGGAAAGCGTGGCTCTGCTGGTCCGACTGGCGCAGAGCCATCGCCAGTCAATTGCTGTCGATGTGCCGAGCGGCGTACAGGCAGATACCGGAGCGATGCTCAATGCGGGACTGCCGCATTACGACCTCACGATTGCGCTGGGCGAGTGGAAATTTGCGCATATGCTGATGCCTGGCAGCGCCTCGATGGGCGAGTTGCGGCTGGTGCGACTAGGGGTTACGTCGGTTTCGGGTGCCGCATTTGTCATTTCCCGGCCGCAGCTTGTCCAGCCGTCAGCCGCCGCGCACAAATATGTGCGCGGCCTGCTGGCGATTATCAGCGGTGCCATGCCCGGCGCAGCATTGCTTGCTGCAACTGGCGCGCAGGGCTCAGGCGCGGGGTTTGTCAAGATTTTGACCGAGCGGGCGCCCCTCATTCCGCCAGATATCGTTGCCGATTTATCGCCGCTTGCCCTTGCGCTGGGGGATCCCCGCATCACGGCTATGCTGATCGGTCCGGGGCTTGGCCGTGATCCGGTAAGTCGCAAATGCCTTGCAACAGCATTATCAGCCGATGTATCTACCGTAATTGATGCCGATGCCGTCCGGTTGCTCAGCCGGAGGCAAGTGGGTGACAGGCAAGCCCCGCTTATTGCAACGCCGCATGATGGCGAGTTGCACGCGCTTGAGCAGGCATTCGGGCTCAGGGAACGTGGTGACAAGGTTGATCGCGCGCGCGCTGCAGCAAAGAAATGTGGTATGATAATAGTTGCTAAAGGCCCCGACACGGTGATTGCAGCGCCCAATGGCCGGATTGCCTGCGCCCCGCGTGCACCAAGCTGGCTATCGACGGCAGGAACCGGAGATGTGCTGGCCGGTGTAATCGCCAGCCGCCTCGCTACCGGTGCTGAACCATTTGATGCAGCGTGCCAAGGCGTGTGGCTGCATGGCGAGGCGGCGCGGCTTTGCGGTCCGGCCTTCACGGCAATTCAGCTCGCCGCGGCTATCCCCGCAGCCTTTGCGGCTTGCCTGTGACCGAGGTTAATGAACAGATGGATGCTGGTGAACTGATCGTCCGCATTGCGGCGAAGGGCGATGGGGCAACCGAGTCAGGCGGGCATTTCGCTGGGACAGCGCCCGGTGACCGTGTGCTTGAGGATGGCAGCACCATTCCCGGCCCGCACAGGATAACGCCGCCGTGTCGCCACTATGGCCGCTGCGGTGGTTGCCAACTGCAGCACCTTGATGACGAGGTACTGGCGCAATTTGTGACGGACCGCGTTGCGAACGCGGCGACTGGTCAGGGGCTGGTGCCCGATCTGATCGCGCCGCCTCACCTCTCGCCGCCAGCAACCCGCCGCCGCGCCAGCCTGCATGCGGCCAGCATGGGCGGCAAGATCGTGCTGGGGTACCGCGAAAAGGCTTCGCATCGAATGGTCGATCTGACCGAATGTCCGGTGCTGCTGCCAGAGTTGGCAGCGCTGATCGGGCCGATCCGTAAGCTGCTCGCCCAAATGTCGTCGAGAAAAGGGCAAGGCGGGCGCGTAGCGGGGGACATCGAGTTTGCCATGACCGAGCAAGGGCCTGATGTCGCGATAAAGGGCATCACCGTCGAGGGTCTTACGGCAACCGAGGCCCTGCTTGATTTTGCCCGCGACCATGGATTGGCACGGTTAACGCTAGATCAGGGTTATGGCCCCGAGGCCCTGTGGGAGCCTGAGCCGGTAACCGTGATGCTGGGCGGGGTTAGCGTTGCCTTCCCGCCGGGCAGCTTCCTGCAAGCCACGGCAGACGGCGAGGCGGCCCTGGTTGCGGCAGCGCGCGACTGGCTGGGCGCGTCAGGCACCATTGCCGACCTGTTTTCCGGGCTGGGCACCTTTGCCTTTGCCTTGGCTGGCCCGGCGAAAGTTCTGGCGGTTGAGGCTGCGCGCGATGTGCATATGGCCTGCAAGGCGGCGGCGGGGCGGGCGCAGCGCCCGGTCCATTCCATGCACCGCGATCTGTTCCGCAATCCGCTTCAGCCTGACGAATTGGGCAAGTTCGATGCTGTGCTGCTCGATCCGCCGCGCGCGGGCGCGCGCGAGCAGGTAGCTCACCTTGCCGAGAGCAACGTGGCCCGCATCGCCTATATCAGCTGCAACCCGTCCAGTTGGGCGCGCGATGCCGCGACGCTGGTCGCCGGCGGCTATCAGCTGCGAGAGCTGCGCCCGGTCGGCCAGTTCCGCTGGTCAACCCATGTGGAGCTCGCCAGCCTGTTCGTCAGGGGCTAAAGTACAGCCATCGCAGCGCGGGCGACCAGAGCCATCTGCACAAGGCTGGACAGGGCGAACAGCGCGAAGCGGACTGTCACCTTGTTGACCGTCGCCTGCACCAAAGAGTGAATGACGCGCAATGTAACATAGGCCCAGGCCAGCTGGGCGTTGAGCCCGTCGCCCGCGCCAACGATCGCCAGCACGATCGCGACGGCATAGAAAACCGTCGGCGCTTCATGCAAGTGATTGTAGTTTTGCGCTTTCCACTGGACTTGCGGAGGCAGGACATCGTCGAGCGAAGTGGCAGGATCGCGCACCAGCTCGTTCAGGTCGACCTTGGCTGCGCCCAGTGCCGGGATGCGGGTGGCATACATCCACGCCCACATGATGAAGGTCCAGGCAGCCAGCGCGATGACTGGTTGCAGCGTGCCCATGCCTGTCATGCGATAATTCCTGGCGTGGCGGAGAGCGTGGCTATCAGCGCCCGGATTGCCAGAGTGATAAGGCACATGGTCGAAAGCAGGAACAGCATGAAACGCACGGGAATGCGGTTGACTGTTGCCTGCCACAGCGAATGGACGACGCGCAGGCCGACATAGCCCCATGCCAGCCACAGATCGAGCGTGGCTGCGCCCAAGATCGCAAGGATGACCACGGCCGGATAGAAGATCGTCGGCTGTTCCATCAGGTGCGAGTAATTGTGCGATTTCCAGTTCACCACATCGGGCAGCACGCCCTCAAGGTTCTGGCCCCGCCCGCCCGGAGGTGCCTTGCCAAGGTCAATACCTTTGCCCGACATTGCCGAAAAGCGGGTTGCAGCAGTCCATGTCAGCATCACAAGTGACCAGATTATCAGGGTGGCGGCCGGTGCCAGCATTTGCGCCTGCATGATAATTTGCCCTTCGTTCCAAACCCCGCCAAAGGGTGCGACGAGTGTGATAGATTGTCAATTGAAACGCAACTGGGCAATTATTGGTGGCTGTCGTCAATCAAGGGCAGCGGTGATCTGCACCAGCCGGTAATAGCAACCGGGACCATTGGTCACCCTGCATTTCCAACGGCGCTTCGCTGCCAGTCGGCGCGCTTCCACGCCCAGTTCCAGACGGGGTGAGACGTGGAAATGATGGAGCCAGGCAGTCAAACCCTGACGCAACGGCCAAGGCAGGCCATGGCTGTCACCAAAGTCGACGATGTGCAGCGATCCCCCCGGCGCCAGAGCGTCCAGTGCCTGCACAATCACGCGGCGCCAGTCTGGGATCATCGACAATGCGTAGGACAATACGATCCTGTCGAACTTGGCGCGACCGAACAATTGCGCCGCATCGAAAGCGCTGGCGTCGCCCAGTGCCAGTGCAGCTTTGCCGCCCAGTTGCGCCCCGGCGTGGTCAAGCATGGTGCGCGATATGTCGAGACCATGCAGTGAACATTCAGGCCACTTGGCTGCAATCGCGCCAAGATTTCTGCCGGTTCCGCACCCCAGTTCGAGAAGGGAAGCCCCAGCCGGGCAATCGAGCCCGGCGATTAGCCGGTCGCGTCCGAACAGGAAGTATTTGCGCGTCGCGTCATAGATATGGTGCTGCCAGCTATAGACCGAATCCATCAGCGCGGCATGATCGCGGGGCAGCGCGGGCTGGTTCATTTGGTCAGCAGATACAGGTGGACACCCCCATAGATCGAAGATCGATCGGCGGCGGTGAAGCCGCGCGATGGTTCTTCGGCATAGGTCCAGCGGTCAAGGATTGCAGGTGCAACCCGGCCGGGCAGCAGCGATGGTTCGGCGGCAGTGCGAAACAGCACCCGAGCGCCGGGCCGGGCGGTGCGGGTGATCTGGGTCCACAACGCGGTAAGCATGTCGTCGTCCATCCAGTCCTGCGCATCGAGCAGGATGTAACGGTCGAGACTCGCATTAGGCTGGGCGATGAGGTGTTCGGTGAAATTGGTGTGGCGGATGTCGACGCGGTCGATCCGCGAGCGGATTGTTTCGAAATTGCTCGCTTGCAGCCAGGGCGGCAGTGGGCGATCCGCGCCTCGTCCATAACCGCGCGAAAAGGCCTGCCAGGCAAAATAGTTGTCATTGATCGAAAAGTGGCAGGCGAGCTTTTCCAGCCGCGCCTTCAGCACATTGACCATGCGGTCATCGCCCGCCAGAGCGTCATATTGCGCGGGCGGAATGCCGAGGCCAAACAGCGATGCCGGTTGATCGGTCAGCCAGCGGATGAAGCGCTGCTCGAATATCGGCGCGAATTTCTCCTCGAAGATCTGGCGCTGTTCTTCGAGGGATTTAGCCTCCAGGATTTCGCTGGGATCGATCCGGTAAATCTTGGCGAGCAGATGTGCCAGGCCGATGAAATTGCCGAGCAGCCCGCGCTTGTAGATATTGCGCTGGAACCCGCCGACCCGGCGGCGACCCACCAGATCGCGGCCTTCCCAATAGCGCCGCGTCGCCTCATCGAGATGGGGGCTGAGCAATTCGCGGTACACCTTGAGATTGCTGGCATTGCCTGCCTCGGCGAAAAAGCGACGCAAGTGATCGTGATTGGGCAGGTGGCGAACAGCGGCGATTTTCAGCTTGTTAAGCGCGACGTGGGCGGTGTTGAGATCTACGGCAGTGATCTGTGCCGGGTCAGCCACCAGATAGGACAACGCATTGCAGCCGCCGCTGGCGATAGTGACGATCCGGCTGTCGGGCGCGATTTCCAGCGCGGCCATATCGACTACCGGGTCTTCCCAGATCTGCGCATAGACGAGGCCCTTGAAGGCAAAGGCAAATGCCTTGTCGAGCAGCTTGCCTTTGGTGTCGGCGTCATGGCGCACCACGGCGCGGCTGATCAGTCCGGTGGCGGCATTGCTGGCGGTCTTGGGCATTGGCAAGTATCTCCCCGTACCGATGGCCGCTAGCCCGCGCTGCTTTCAGCATGGTGACACTTCGGTGACGGTTTGATTGCAATCCCCAGCTTTCTGGGCGCGGGCGACGCATGTTGTGCTGCGGCGCTGGTCGCCTATATGCGCGGGCATTGCTGCGACAGAGGAGAAGCACGTTGAGCAAGGTTCTGGTGATCGGTGCGGGCGGCGTCAGCTCGGTCGCGGTGCACAAGATGGCGATGAATAGTCAGATATTCAGCGAGATTGCTCTGGCCAGCCGGACGATTGCCAAGTGCGATGCGATTGCCGAATCGGTGCTCGCGCGGACGGGTGTGACGGTGCCCACCTATGCGATTGATGCGGAAGATGTGCCCGCGCTGACCGCCCTGATCGAACGGCTTGGCCCCAAACTCGTGGTCAACCTCGCGCTGCCCTATCAGGACCTGACAATCATGGAGGCCTGCCTCAATGCGGGCGTCGATTATCTCGATACGGCAAACTACGAGCCAAAGGACGTCGCCCGCTTTGAATACAAATGGCAGTGGGATTTGCACGAGAGGTTCCGGGAGAAGGGCCTGATGGCGCTGCTCGGATCAGGCTTTGATCCCGGTGTCACGAGCGTATTTGCTATGTGGCTCAAGAAGCACAAATTGCGCACGATCCGCAGTCTCGACATTCTCGATTGCAACGGCGGTGATCACGGGCAGGCGTTTGCGACCAATTTCAACCCCGAGATCAACATCCGGGAAGTCACTGCGCCCGCACGGCATTGGGCGAATGGTCAATGGGTCGAGACCCCGGCGCTGACCATCCGTCAGAATTTCGACTTTGAGGCGGTCGGCCCCAAGAACATGTACCTGATGTACCACGAGGAACTGGAAAGCCTCGCCCGGTTCATCCCCGAGCTGGAGCGCGGACGCTTCTGGATGACCTTCGGTGATGCCTATATCAATCACCTCACCGTGCTGAAGAATGTCGGCATGATCGGGATCGAGCCGGTGGAGTTTCAGGGACAGCAAATCGTGCCGCTGCAATTCCTAGCCTCGGTGCTGCCCAAGCCCGAAACGCTGGGGCCGACCACCAAGGGCAAGACCAATATCGGCGACATTGCCACGGGTGAGGCGCTCGATGGCCCAAATGGTGAAAAGGGGGGCGACAAGACCTTCTACATCTACAACATCTGCGATCACGAGGATGCCTTTGCCGAAACCGGCAATCAGGCGATCTCCTATACCACTGGTGTCCCCGCGATGATCGGCGCGGCAATGATGCTGACCGGCGCCTGGAAGGGTGAGGGCGTATTCAACATCGAGCAGATGGACCCTGATCCGTTCATGGATATGCTGAATGCACATGGATTGCCGTGGCAGGTGAAAGAGTTGGCGGGGCCATTGGAGTTCTAGTTACTGTTCGTCGCCCCTGCGCAGGCAGGGGCCCAAATAACGCTGCGACTTGACGCAATGGTCCGTCAATGCCGCTAAGTCGGATAGGCCCCTGCCTGCGCCGGGGCGACGGGGAATTGAATGGAAACCAGAGCCGGAGATCCGGGCGCATTCGCCCAATTCGACCTTCACCGCGTCGATAGCCCCGCCTTCGTGGTGGACGTGGCAAAGCTGCGCGCAAACCTGTCGATCCTAGCCGATGTCCGGGACCGCGCCGGGATCAAAATGCTCGCCGCACTTAAAGCCTTCTCCATGTGGAGCGTCGCACCGATCATCGGTGAGTACCTCGACGGGGTGTGCACCTCGGGCCTGTGGGAAGCGCGGCTGGCCAGCGAATTTTACGACGGCGAGATTGCCACCTATTCAGCCGCCTACAAACCCGACGATATGGCCGAAGTGCTGCGCCTGTCCGATCATGTCATCTTCAATTCGCCGCAGCAGATTATCCGGTGCAGCGCGATCATCGAGGATGCGCGCGCGCGCGGAGAACGGTTCGATATTGGTCTGCGGATCAACCCTTTGCATCCCGAAGGTGAAGTGCCGCGCTATGACCCTTGCGCGCCACATTCGCGGCTGGGATTTCCGATCGACCAGCTGACCGAAGAGCATATCGAGCTGGTCGATGGCCTGCACATGCACACGCTGTGCGAGCAGGATTTCGAACCGCTGGCCCGCACGTGGGACGCGGCATTCGATCATCTTGAGCCCTTCTTCGGCCAGTTCAAATGGATCAACCTGGGCGGCGGCCACCACATTACCCGCGCCGATTACCAGCGCGATGAACTGGTCCAGTTTCTGCTCGACCTGCAGGAAGATACCGGCGCGGAAGTCTATCTTGAACCGGGCGAGGCGGTGGCGCTCGATGCCGGTATTCTGGTCGGCACGATCCTTGATGCCCACGATAATGGCATGCCGGTGGCGATCACCGATATTTCCGCGACCTGCCATATGCCCGATGTGCTGGAGGCGCCTTATCGTCCGGCCTTGTTGGGCGAGTTGCCGCATGACGACACGATTGCTCATGCCGATGGCACAGTCCGTCTCGGCGGGCCGTCCTGTCTCGCCGGTGATGTCATAGGAGATTACCGTCTGTCGTTCGCCTGCGATCCCGGCCAGCGTTTCGCATTTCTCGATCAAGCGCACTATTCGATGGTCAAGACCACCACATTCAACGGGGTGCCGCTACCTTCCATCTGGCTGTGGGACAGCGAGACCGATGCGCTCGAATGCGTGAAGCAGTTTGGCTACCAGGACTTTCGCGACCGGCTCAGTTAAACCCGGCGCGCGGGCGCTCGTTCAGCTTGGTTGCAAGCTCTGCCAGTGTTGCGAATTGGCCGATGACCTTGTCCAGCAGCGCCCGGTCGTCGCTTGCGTCCAGTGAGCCGCTTTCGAACATGTCGCCGGTCTCGATCACCACCAGCAATTCACCGCCATGAAACAGCGCACGGATGTTCTGCCCGGCATAGGCCTGCTGAACCGCGAGCAGCCGCTCAACATATTCTGGGTGGACCAGATAGCGCGCCTCAACCCCGTCATCCGACCAGACTGAAAATGTCTCTTCAAATCGCGGATCGACCATGGTCACACGGTTCATGCGCAAATCGTTGACCGTGATATAGTCGCGCTCCCCGCCCCAGAACGTGCGGTGCTCCTTGTCGCGCTCGATAAGGGTCGTGCCGATGAAATTGCGGGTGAAACCGATGGTCAGGATTGTGCCTTGAAACAGGGTCACTGTCCGGCGGCTCTTGCCCGAACCGCGCGTCTCGGTGAGCTTGGCTTCGTGCAG
>JANPPM010000025.1:0-2493 GCA_031428495.1 Novosphingobium sp. | reverse complement strand
AAAGCCATGAGCAATTGTCCCGCCAAATTCGGTTTCGCCAGCCGCCTCTGGATCGACATGCAGGAAATTCCAGTCTCGCGTGCAGTCTGCGAAATCGCCGATCAACTTCTGATCGACCTCCAGCCAGTCGGACAGGTAGGTTTTGCCAGTTTCATCCGAGATGAATTGGGCGATCGCATCGATCATCAGTTGCTCCTCTCGGCAGCGGCCTATCGCGCTGGAAAGTCTGCGCCAAGCTGAGAAAATGCATTGCCGGAACCCATCGCTGGGATCACATTCGGTCTTCCCTCTACCGGAACTGCCCAGACTGGATAGCAATGCGCAAATATCTGTTCGTACTTGCCGCGCTCGCCGCTTCCCCAGCTCTGGCCCAAGCACAGGCAGACGCGCCCAAACCAGCCGCGCTGATCGCTGACGGGATTCCTCCGGTGCCGAGCGAAATGGTGACCGAAACCCGGCCATATATGGAATTCCGCACGGCCAGCTTTCAGGACTGGGACCCGGTCAGCAAGGCGATGACCATCGCCACCCGGTTCGGCAACGTCGCCCAGCTCCACACAGTCGCCGCGCCGCTGATGGACCGCCGCCAGATCAGTTTCGAAGCAGAACCTCTGGTCGGCATCCGTGCGCCCAACGACGGCACTCTCGTGGTTTCCAAGGATATTGGCGGCAACGAAAATTTCCAGCTCTATACCCTACGCGATGGTCGGTTGACGCTATTGACTGACGGCAAAAGCCGAAACGAGATAGGCGGGTTCAGCGCCGACGGTAAATGGCTGGCCTTCAGCTCGACCCGGCGCACGGGCAGCGACTCCGATCTTTACGTGATAGATCCCCGCGATCCGGCAACCAGCAGGATGGTCGCCGAGGTCAAGGGCAGCGGCTGGTCCATCGTTGATCTGGCACCGGGAAACAAGGCCGCCCTCGCAGCCAATCGCGTCTCAGTGACCAAGACCGATCTCTACTGGCTCGATCTCGCCAGCGGCGCGATGCGGCCCATTGGCGATCACCGCAAAGACGTGTCCCAGCCCGGCGGCAAGTTTGCCCCCGATGGCACTTTGTGGATCACCAGCGATGCAGGCTCGGATTTTCAGCGGTTGGGCACGCTTGACCCGGTAAGTGGCCGTTTCACCCCGCACTCGCCCGAAAAACGCTGGGACGTCGAAAATTTCGACCTGGCCGCCGATGGCAGCTTCATCGCCTATGTGGTCAACGAGGCCGGAATTTCGAAACTGCGCCTGCTTGACCCCAAGACCGGCGCGGCACGCGAGGTAAGCGGATTGCCGCAGGGTGTAATCGGCAGCATGCGGATCGCGCCGTGGGGAGCCATCGGGCTGACGCTTTCCTCGGCGCGCGTGCCAACCGATGCCTTCTCGGTCGATCCGGCGACGCTGGCGGTGACACGCTGGACCGAAAGTGAAACCGGCGGGCTGAACCCCCAGCGCAACCGCGAGCCGGAACTGGTCGAAGTCAAAAGCTTCGACGGCGAGCCGGTATCGGGCTTCCTCTACCGCCCAGACCCCGCAAAATTCCCCGGCAAGCGGCCGCTGATCGTCAACATCCACGGCGGCCCGGAGGCTCAATTACTACCTTCATTCCGCGGCCGGGCAAACTTCCTGCTCAACGAGCTGGGTGTTTCGATCTTTTATCCCAACGTTCGCGGATCGACCGGATACGGCAAGCGATTTGTCGGGCTCGTTAGTGGGCCGTTCCTGCGCGAAAATTCGGTCAAGGACATCGGGGCCTTTCTCGACCGGCTGCAGACCGATCCCGCCGTCGATGCAGCACGCATGGCGGTCTCTGGCGGCTCCTATGGCGGCTACATGTGCTATGCCTCGGCGATCCGGTATGGCGCACGGCTGCAAAGCGGCAGATTGCATCGTTGCGATCAGCAATTTCGTTACCTTCCTTGAAAACACCTCAGGCTATCGCCGTGATCTACGTCGGGTCGAGTATGGCGACGAACGCGTACCGGCGCAGCGCGCCAAGCTGATGCAGATCTCACCGCTGACCAATATCTCGCAGTTGAAAATTCCGCTGCTTGTGGTCACCGGCGCGAACGATCCGCGCGTACCGCAGAGCGAGGCGGACCAGATCGTTCAGGCCGTGCGTGCTTCCGGCAACAGTGCCTGGCATTTGATCGGCACCAACGAAGGCCACGGATTCGCCAAGAAGGAAAACGCCGACTATCTGTTCTGGACCGAGCTGATGTTCTGGCGAAAGAACCTGCTGGGGGAATAATTGCCATCTGGGCTGCATTGCCCTATGCAGCGAAGACGCCCCGGCTGCGCAGTTGCGATAAGCGACCTGCTTCTGCCGGGGTTTGCCGTTTTGCGCACCCAAGGAAATAGCATGACCCGCCGCCGCCAGATCTACGAAGGCAAGGCCAAGATCCTCTATGAGGGGCCTGAGCCCGGCACCATCATCCAGTACTTCAAGGATGATGCGACAGCCTTCAATGCCCAGAAAAAAGGCACAATTCAGGGCAAGGGT
>JANPPM010000024.1:0-2525 GCA_031428495.1 Novosphingobium sp. | reverse complement strand
GGGGGCAAGGTGCCCTTCGCGGGGCCGGTCAACGTCGCGCGTGATCGCATTCGCCCGCAGGTGCGGCTCGAAACCCGCGCGCAGGAGGGGTTATGGCGCGGTGCCTTGCCCGCCGATGCCCGCCATGAAGGCAATTACTGGCTGTTCTCGCTGCCCGAAAGCGGGATCGAGCCGCTGCTGCGCGCGCTGATCGAGGGTGAGGCTGGAATCCTGTCGCTGTCGATCGAACGCGCAGGGCTGCACGATGCCTTTGTCGCAATTGCCGGTGAGGCAGCCGCGCGGGCGCTGGAAGAAAACAACGGCGAGGAGCAAGCGCGATGATCCTTCGACAAGCTCAGGATGAGCGGATCTTGCGCCATTCCCCCAACCCCGCTCAGCCTGAGCCTGTCGAAGGCCGCGCGCAACATCAGGGCCTCAAACCATGAACGGACGCCTATCAACCTGGCAGGCCGCCTATGTCATCGCGCGGCGCGATTTCACCGCGATCCTGTTCAGCCGCAGCTTTATTTTCTTTCTGCTGGGGCCGCTGTTCCCTGTAATCGTTGGCGGTTTTGCCGGGGGCATCGGCCAGCGGGTTCAGGCCAGTGCCGATGTGCCGGTGCTGGGCATTGCCATGACTGCCGCCGATGCTGACGCAATGATTGCGGCGCGTGCGGCCCTGGCTCCGCGCATCGGCGGCGCGCTGCCTGAACTCACCGTTATCAAACGTCTGTCGCCCGGCGAAAGTTTTGATGCCGCCGCCGCGCTGGCAGCAAAGCAGGCGAATGCTGCGGCCATAGTTACCGGCAGTCCGGCTGCCCCGGTGCTGACCGGCACGCCAGAGCGGATCGCCGACTGGCAAGGCCCTGTTTCGATGCTGGCCGCACAGGCAATGGGCCGCGCGCCATCCGCCTATCCGCAAGTCTCGCTCGCCCCCATGGCCACCAACACCGCCAAGCAGCGGCAGGGTCAGGTGCTCACTGCGCAGGCCGGGCAATTGCTGCTGTTCCTGCTGACCATGCTGCTGGCCGGCATGGTGCTGTCCAATCTGGTCGAAGAAAAGGGCAACAAGATCATCGAGATTCTTGCCGCTGCCATCCCGATGGACGCGGTGTTCCTGGGCAAGCTGTTTGCCATGCTCGGGGTTTCGTTCGTCGGCATCGCAGTCTGGGCCGGCAGCTATGGCCTCGTCGCCGCCTTTGCCGGGGACGCCCTGCCCTCGCTGCCCGAACCGGCAGTCGGCTGGCCGTTGTTTGTGACGCTGGGCATCGCCTATTTTGCGATGGCTTATCTACTGATCGGCTCACTGTTCCTGACCATCGGCTCCATGGCGACGACTGTGCGCGAAGTGCAGACGCTGTCGATGCCGGTGACATTTCTCCAGCTGGTGTTTTTCTTCATCGCCAGTTTCGCGGTCGCAGCGCCGGGAAGCATCTATGAATGGGTGGCCATCGCCGTGCCGTTCAGCTCTCCCTTTGCGATGCTGGCGCGCGCGGCGCAGGATCCGGCGATCTGGCCGCATCTGGCCGCCTTCGCCTGGCAAGTGGTGTGCATCACGCTGCTGATCCGCACCGGGGCAAAGTTGTTCCGCAAGCTGGTGATGAAATCGGGGCCATCAGGCGGCAACGCGAAAAAGCGAGGGCTGCTTACCCGTTTGCGTGGCAAGGCCAGCCTTGCAGCGGCCTAGCCTGCTGTAACCACTTGCATCCGGCGAACGAATACCGATCTGTTGGCAGTCCCTCGTTTCTGCCGGAGAACCGTGCATGTCTGACCAGCCGCTTCATCGCCGAAAGTTCATGTCTTGGCTGGGCGCATCAGTGGCTTTGCCGCTCGCCACAGCATGCAGCGGCAAACCAGCGCAGGCCAAGGTCTTTCCGGTGCGCCACACCGAGGCCGAATGGCGGCGGCGGCTGACGCCTGCGCAGTTCAGGATTTTGCGGCAACAGGGCACCGAGACGGCTGGCACTTCGCCGCTGAACCGAGAATATCGCGCTGGCACCTTCGTTTGCGCCGCCGATGGCCACCCGCTGTTTTCATCGACAACCAAATATGACAGCCGCACTGGCTGGCCCAGCTTCTGGCGACCTCTACCCGGCGCGATCGGCACCTCGATTGATTTCGATGTCGGCATTCCGCGCACCGAAGTGCACTGCGCGCGCTGCGGCGGACATCTGGGCCACGTCTTCGACGACGGCCCGCGCCCGACCGGCAAGCGTTACTGCATGAACGGCGATGCGATGCTGTTTCGCCCTGCCTGAGGCACTGCCGGGAGCTGTAATTGTGCGGCCAGCACGGCCAGCGTCTCGAGGGTGAACACCTGCTCGAAGACTAATCCATAATCCGGGCCTGAGCGCCAGCAGACCTTGGCCACGATCCCCGGAAATCCATTGCCCTCGAGTTTGACCCGCTGACCAATCGCCAGAAACCGCGAAGTCTCGATCCGCGCGCCCTGCGGTGACAGGTCGCGCACTGTGGCTACACTTGCCTGACCATCGCTGGCCAGTACCGCCGGGAATTGCAGCCGCAATCGCGGTTGGCGGCGCGGG
>JANPPM010000023.1:0-10734 GCA_031428495.1 Novosphingobium sp. | reverse complement strand
CGGACACGAATTCCATTGCAACCGAGGAAGGCGCAGCAGCGCTCGTCCAGACCGCGATCGACGCCTTTGGCCGCATCGACATCGTGGTCAACAACGCCGGCATCTGCCGCGTGGTCGCGTTTGACGAGATGACCATGGCCGATTTCCGGCAGGTTATCGACGTAAACCTGATGGGCACGGTCTATGTCACCCGCGCC
Organism: Novosphingobium sp.; assembly: GCA_031428495.1. Classification (GTDB taxonomy): domain Bacteria; phylum Pseudomonadota; class Alphaproteobacteria; order Sphingomonadales; family Sphingomonadaceae; genus Novosphingobium. Next base: position 10,537 of record JANPPM010000023.1, on the reverse strand, counting down.
GCCTGGCCGCACATGAAGGCGCAGAACTACGGCCGGATCGTCAACATCACATCCGGGTCGATGACCGGACTGCCGTGGCAGACTGCCTACGCCGCAGCAAAGGGGGGCGTCTTTTCTTTCACCCGCGCCCTTGCCTCCGACGGAGCGGAATATGGGATCAAGGCCAACTCCGTAGCCCCCGGCGCGCTGACCCGCATGGTCTATGCCATTCAGGATAGCGATTCCTCGTTCATCGCGGCTGCTGACGCGCTGACCCCGGAAATCGTCTCACCGGCTGTTGCCTTCCTCGCCCATGAAAGTGTGCCGTTCACCGGCGAGTGCATCGAATCGATGGGCGGCAGGGTAAGCAGTCTCTATCTCGCGCGAACGCCGGGCTTTGCTGACCAGTCGATGACTATCGAGGCGCTGGCAGCCCGCTGGCAGGAAGTGATCGACGGGCTGCCAGCGGGTGTCTCGCGCCACGATGAGGCTGATCCGCGCCTTTGGTCGCCCAAGCCATACATGGCGGTTTAATGCAAAATCCGCGCCTTGGACGCTACTTCGTTTGGTTCGGCTGCATCGTGCTGTTCGCACTGGCACTGGCCATGCGGCCCGAGACATTCTGGGGGTGGGCATTTGTCACCATACCGGGACTGTTGGCGATCCTTGGCCTGCGCGACGTGTTGCAAGTCCAGCACTCGGTGCAACGCAACTATCCTGTAATTGGCCACGTACGCTGGCTGGTCGAGACGATACGTCCTGAAATCCGCCAATATCTGCTTGAGGATGAAGACGAGGCAACACCGTTTTCGCGCTCGCAACGCTCGCTGGTTTACCGGCGCGCAAAGGCGATTTCTTCAGACCGCCCCTTCGGCACGCTGATGAATGTCTATGCCGACGACTATGAATTCCTGAAGCACTCGATGCGCCCAGTCGATCCCGCAGACCCGAAATCGTTTCGCATCACCATCGGCAACGACCAATGCACCCAGCCCTACAGCGCCAGCATTTTCAACATATCTGCGATGAGTTTCGGCTCGCTGTCTGCCAATGCGATTCGCGCGCTCAACAAGGGCGCGGCACTGGGCGGCTTCTATCACGATACCGGCGAAGGCAGCGTCAGTTGCTATCACCGCGAATTCGGCGGCGATATCGTTTGGGAAATAGCGAGCGGCTATTTTGGTTGCCGCACATCCGAAGGGCGTTTCGACCCGGATAAATTCGCGGCGCAGGCGTGTGATCCGCAAGTCAAGATGATCGAAATCAAGCTGAGCCAGGGTGCCAAGCCCGGCCACGGCGGCATGTTACCGGGCAAGAAAGTCACCCGCGAAATTGCCGAAGCACGGGGCGTGCAGCTCGGCTGCGATTGCATCTCTCCAGCCCGGCATTCTGCCTTCACCACGCCACTTGAGATGATGGCATTTATCGCCGAACTCAGAAAGTTGTCTGGCGGTAAACCGATCGGTTTCAAGCTGTGCCTTGGCCTGCCGTGGGAATTCATGGCGATCACCAAGGCCATGCTGGAAACCGGTATCTATCCCGATTTCGTCGTTGTTGATGGCGGCGAAGGGGGCACAGGGGCCGCGCCAATGGAATTCAGCGACCACATCGGCACGCCGATGCGCGAGGGACTGCTGTTCGTCCACAATGTGCTGGTCGGCGCGGGCCTGCGGGACAAAGTGAAAATCGGCGTTGCGGGCAAGCTGATCAGTGCTTTCGACATTGCGGCCGTGCTGGCCATCGGCGCAGACTGGGCCAATGCGGCGCGGGGATACATGTTCGCGTTGGGCTGTATTCAGTCCATGAGCTGCCACACCAACCAGTGCCCGACCGGCGTTGCGACACAGGACCCGTCACGCCAGCGCGCATTGGTCGTGCCGGACAAGGCAGAGCGGGTTCGCCACTTCCATGACCGCACGGTTAGAGCTCTGGCCGACATGCTGGCGGCCGCAGGGCTGTCACATCCAGAGGATCTGCTGCCGCACCATCTGGCCCACCGGATCAGCTCAACTGACCTGCGTCAATTCAATCAGTTGCACCTGTATCTTGAACCGGGCGAACTGGTTGATGGAACCTGCGCCCACCCGTTTTACGTCGAAAACTGGCAACGCGCGCAGTCCAGCAGTTTCTCGGCAGGGCCTTATCCGGCCAACCGCCCCAACGCCCCTGCCCCGGCGTAGGCCGCCGCAAGGCCCAACTCTTCCTCAATGCGGATAAGCTGGTTGTATTTCGCCAGCCGGTCCGACCGTGCCAGCGAACCCGTTTTGATCTGTCCGCAGTTGGTGGCCACTGCCAAATCCGCGATGGTTGCATCCTCGGTTTCGCCCGAGCGGTGGCTCATCACGGCGGTGTAGCCTGCGCGCTGGGCGATGCTCACCGCTTCCAGCGTTTCAGTCAAAGTGCCGATCTGGTTGACTTTGACCAGCAGCGAATTGGCGAGGCCCATGCCGATGCCCATGGTCAGGCGCTTGGGGTTGGTGACGAACAGATCGTCGCCGACCAGCTGAACCTTGCCGCCCAGCTTGTCGGTAACCGCCTTCCAGCCCTCGAAATCGTCCTCGCTCATGCCGTCTTCGATTGAGCGGATCGGATAGTCGTCGCACAGTTTAGCAAGGTAATCGGCCATCTCGACCGGCGAGAGCGACAGGCTCTCGCCGCTGATCTCGTATTTGCCGTCCTTGAAAAATTCTGTCGCTGCGCAATCCAGCGCCAGCACGACGTCGGTGCCCGGCTTGAATCCGGCCTTTTCAACCGAGGTCATGATGAAATCGAGCGCCGCGCGGGTGCTCGCAAGGTTTGGCGCGAATCCGCCTTCATCGCCTACTGCGGTCGCCAAGCCCTTTTCGGCCAGGCCCTTTTTCAGGGTGTGGAAAATTTCCGCGCCCCAACGCACTGCCTCGGCCAGGCTCGGCGCGCCGACCGGCATGATCATGAATTCCTGAAAATCGATTGGATTGTCGGCATGTTCGCCGCCGTTGATGATATTCATCATCGGCACTGGCAGCACATGCGCGGACACGCCGCCGATGTAGCTGTAAAGCGGCAGACCGCGCGCGTTGGCAGCTGCCTTGGCCACCGCAAGGCTGACGCCGAGGATAGAATTTGCGCCAAGCCGTGCCTTGTTTTCGGTGCCGTCGAGTTCGATCATAGCCAGATCGACATCGCGCTGGTCCTCGGCATCAAGGCCCAGCAGGCGGTCGGAAATTGCACCGTTAACCGCATCCACGGCCTTCAGAACGCCCTTGCCCAGATAGCGCGTCTTGTCGCCATCGCGCAGTTCGACCGCCTCATGCGCGCCGGTCGATGCGCCCGATGGCACCGCGGCCCGCCCAAAGCTGCCGTCATCAAGCAAAACATCGACTTCGACTGTGGGATTGCCCCGGCTGTCGAGAATTTCGCGGCCGTGGATGTCGATGATCGCGGTCATGGCAATGCTTGCTCCAGGTAAAATGCGGCGGGGATAAGCCTTTGGCGCTCCTAAGCAGCGGAACAAAGCCAAGCAAGTTGGATTGTTGCAGCGGGCATCTTGTGTCACAAGTTGCGCACCCCATTTTCACCCTCGCATTGCCCCATCCCGGGGCCAAGGAAGAAGCCATGGCCGAAACTCCGAATAAAAACACCGCCACCGCCGACACCAATCCGACCGGCGCCACTGAACCAGCCGCCAAGCAGCGGTTCGCCAAGGCGATCGAAGAAGCCAAGGCCGGCGCGCAGGCGCTGACCAAGGAAGCGCAGGACCGCGCCGGAGCTTACCGCGAAAAGGCGACCAGCCAGAGCAGCGAGTGGATCGACGAAGCCAAGGATCTTGGCGGCCAGGCCAAGGACAAGGCTTTCATCCTCGCGCAGGAAGGCAAAGCCAAGGCCAGCGAAGCGATCTCGGGTCTGGGCCAGATGGTCGAGGACAATGCGGCGACGCTCGACGAGAAGGTCGGCCCGAAATACGGCGACTATGCCCGCACTGCCGCACGCAGCATGAAGGATGCGGCCGAAAAGATCGACGCCAAGGACATCGGCGAACTGGGTGAAGACGCCAAGGAGTTCGTCCGCAAGAGCCCGGGTGTCGCGGTGGCAATTGCCGCTGCAGCCGGTTTCATTCTGTCGCGTTTCTTCAAGAAATCGGGCAGCTGAGCGACGCGGGCACCTCCACCGCGTCGCTTGCTTTGATGGCTGACGAAGCCCCTCCGAACGATGACGAGCCTGCAAGGGTGAGTCTCGGCGATGACCTGCGCCAGTTGATCGACGACGGACGCACACTCGCCGAAGCCGAGCTTGCCTGGCAGAAGTCGCGTGCGTCTTTCGCCGGCAAGCAGGCAGGCGGTATCGCAGCGCTGGGCGCGCTGGGAGCAGTGCTGGCGGTCTTTGCCTTGGTGGCATTGACCGTCGGCCTACTGCTGGCGCTTACGCCCTTGCTGACGGCATGGGGCGCCACGGCGGCAGTGGCTGGCGGCTTGTTACTGGCGGGTCTGATTTGCGGCACACTGGCAGTGATGCGCGCGCGGCGGATGATGCGGCTTATCGCGAACCGGAAAGCCGAACGATGAGCAGCCAGATCCGTCGACTCATCGAGGCCAGGGAAGCGCGCGATGCGGCAAAGACCGCATTCGATGCGCAGCTATCTCGGCTGCGCGGTGATCCCTCGGCGCAGAGTGCTGGCGCGCATATAGCCGGGCGGCTGGGCGATGATGCGCGCGCCACATTCGAACAGGCGCTTGATGTGGCAAGCGAAAGCAAAGGCGTGATCGCCGGAACAATCGCCGCGCTGGCGCTTTGGCTGTTGCGGCATCCGATTGTCGCCTGGATCGAGCAGCATCTGGGCGAAACCCCGTTGGACAGCGACCCGGGGGACGACACCGAGTATACGGACAAGGACACGATTGATGAATGAGACCCTCGAAAAGAGCCTACCCGCTGTCCAGACGGCCCCAGATGACGGTAATCCGCCGGAAAGCGTTGGCGAATTGATGCGCGGCCATCCCGGTCTGGTGATTGGCGGCGGTCTGGCAATAGGCCTTCTGGTTGGTGCGCTGTTGCCGCGCGGAACCGCGCGCAAATTGGCACGCGGCGCGATCGCTACTGCTGCAATCAGCGGCGAAGCCAGCCGGGCATTTGCCAAGCAGGCGAGTGCCGGAGTGCGCAATGCCGCTCACGAAGCATCAAGCCAGTTTCATACGCTGGAGGACAGCGCAGGCAAGGGTGCCAAGCGCCTGCGCAGCGGGGCTGCGAGCGCAGCGGGCAGCGCAACCAGCGCCGGACTCGACATGACGCGGGCGGCCCTGCGACTGCTGGCTAATCTTCGGCGGTAGCACTTGGCGAAATGGCTGAATTCTGCTATCCGTGAGGCTCATCTCCTCCCCGGAAAGAACTCAGACCTATGCACAAACTACACCTTGTGATGGGTGGCCGCGTTAGCGACCCCCAAACGCTCGATTTCATTGATCTCGAAAATATGGATCTGGTCGGGGTCTTCCCCGACTATGCCAGCGCTGAAGAGGCGTGGTCGTCCAAAGCGCGTGCAACGCTCGATGATGCCGAGATGAAATACGTCATCGTGCATATGCACCGGCTTCTGCAGCCGGATATGCTGGCGCGTTAGAAATTTGAACACACCACAAGACTTACAACGTCATCCTGAACTTATTTCAGGATCCATTAGGCCACGGAACCTAAGGACGATTAATCGCAAAACTGCTAGTTTTGCGTACTTATCTGACTTTTGGGACTCGCGGCACGATGGGCCCTGAAACAAGTTCAGGGTGACGAAGTGGTTACAGGCACTCCTCGGCAACGCCCACGGCATCTAGCTCAAATAAATTCGATTTTCTTGACCTGATACGACCGATCGCCAGAGGGCACGGTCACTTCGATCTCTTCCTCCGCCTTGCGACCGATCAGGGCCTTGCCCAGCGGCGATGCGTAGGAAATCCGGCCGATCTTCGCGTCCGCCTCATAAGGGCCGACAATCTGATAGCGCACCGGCTTGTCGTCATCGTCAAGCAAGGTAACTGTCGCGCCGAAAACGATTTTCTCGCCTGAAAGGGTCGCCGGATCAATAATCTGAGCACGGCTGACCCGATCTTCCAGATCACCGATGCTGGCTTCGACCTGCCCCTGGCGTTCTTTAGCGGCGTGGTATTCGGCGTTTTCCGACAGGTCGCCATGCGCCCGCGCTTCCTCGATCGCCTCGACGATCCGCGGGCGTTCTTCGCGCAGCGCTTTCAGCTCGGCGATCTGACGCTCGTAGCCTTCCGCCAGCATTGGCAACTTCTCGATACTCGCCATCCCTGTTCGTCCTCCTTGCGCCGCCGAAACAGCGACTAATGCCCCGTCCCTTCCCGCAATGGAAAGGGCTCATCCCCGCACGATAGCGGGGAGTAGCGATGTCCGGGGAATGCCTTCGTATCAGCTATAATAGGACTGTAACGAGCGGACTTCAAGTTTCGTCGCCCGCAGCGCCTCGATTGCCTGTGCGGTAGCCAGCGAGGCTGTGGCCGTTGTGAAGTAGGGCACCTTGGCTTTCAATGCCTCACCGCGGATTGACTGCGAATCCTTGAGGCTTTGCCAGCCTTCGGTGGTGTTGAAAATCAGCGCAATTCCGCCGTCGACAATGCGGTCCACGATATGCGGGCGGCCCTCGGCAACCTTGTTGATCCGCTCAACCGGCAGGCCGGCATCAGCCAGATATTTCTGGGTTCCGCCGGTTGCGACAATGTTGAAACCCAGCGCGACCAGCTTGGTAACCGCCTGCAGGATCATCACCTTGTCGCTGTCCTTGACCGAGACGAACACCGTGCCGCCATCGGGCAGCATGGTTCCCGCACCGATCTGGCTCTTGGCAAAAGCAGTGGCAAAATCGCGATCGATTCCCATGACTTCGCCAGTTGATTTCATCTCGGGTGACAATACCGGATCAACCCCGGGGAAACGCGCAAACGGGAAGACCGCCTCTTTGACGGCCATATAGGGCAAATCGCGCTTGAACGGCGGGAAGCTGGATAGCTTTTCGCCCGCCATCACCCGCGCGGCGATCTTGGCCACCGGCTGGCCGATGGCTTTGGCCACGAAGGGCACGGTGCGGCTGGCGCGCGGATTGACCTCGATCAGGTAAACATCGCTGCCCTTGACCGCGAACTGGATGTTCATCAGCCCGACGACGCCCAGCGCCAAGGCGAGCAGTTCCGCCTGCCGTTCCATCTCGGCGATCACGTCTGCGCCGAGGCTGTAGGGCGGCAGGGTGCAGGCGCTGTCGCCCGAATGGATGCCCGCTTCCTCGATATGCTGCATCACGCCCGCCACGACGACCTGTTCGCCATCGCACAAGGCATCGACATCACATTCGATGGCATCGCGCAGATACTGATCGATCAGCACCGGCGAATCGCCTGACACCTGCACGGCAGTGGCGATGTAATCATCAAGCTGCGCGAGGCTATCAACGATTTCCATCGCTCGCCCGCCGAGCACGTAAGAAGGGCGGATCAGGACCGGGAAGCCGATCTTGTTCGCCACCGCGACTGCTTCATCGCGGGTTCGGGCAATGCCGCCGACCGGCTGTTTCAGGCCAAGCTTTTCGACCAGCGCGGAGAACCGCTCGCGGTCTTCGGCCAGATCGATCGCATCGGGCGAAGTGCCAAGGATCGGAATCCCCGCATCCTCCAGTGCCTGCGCCAGCTTGAGCGGAGTCTGCCCGCCGAACTGGACGATGACGCCGTGCAGCGTGCCATTGGACATTTCCACGCGCAGGATTTCCAGCACGTCCTCACCGGTGAGCGGCTCGAAATAGAGCCGGTCGGAGGTGTCATAATCAGTACTCACCGTCTCGGGATTGCAGTTGATCATGATCGTCTCGTAGCCAACTTCGGACAGCGCGAAACAGGCATGGACGCAGCAATAGTCGAACTCGATGCCCTGGCCGATGCGGTTCGGCCCGCCGCCCAAAATCACAACCTTCTTCGCCGCAGACGGCGCAGCCTCACATTCGGGCGCCCCGAACAGCGGGGCTTCATAGGTCGAATACATATAGGGCGTGATCGCCTCGAATTCGGCCGCGCAGCTGTCGATCCGCTTGAACACCGGATGCACGCCCAGCTTGTGACGCAGCTGGCAGACTTCCTTTTCGCTGGTGGCTCCGGCCATAGCCTTCAGTGCGTCGTGCAGCAGGCCCGAACGCCGCGCCTGCGTCTCGCCCATGCCGCCGGCCACGCCAACTGAACGCACTGCGAGCGTTGCCAGCCGCTTGTCCGAAAAGCCCATCGCCTTCAGCCGCCGCAGTCCAGCCGCATCGCCGGGCAAGCCATTGGCCTGTATCGCGGCTTCTTCAGCAATGATTTCATGGATTTGCCGCAAGAACCACGGATCATACTGGGTCACCGCGTTGACATCTTCGACCGAGAAGCCCTCACGAAACGCCTGCGCCACGATCAGCAGTCGGTCGGGCGTCTGGCGGGATAGCTGGGCAGTGATCTCGTCGCGGGTGGCGCCTTCCAGCGCGACAACGCGGTTGAACCCGTCAAGCCCGGTCTCCAGCCCGCGCAGGGCCTTCTGCATCGATTCCTTGAAGTTGCGGCCAATGGCCATGACTTCGCCGACAGACTTCATCGCGGTGGACAGCAGCGGCTCCGCGCCCTTGAACTTCTCAAAGGCGAAGCGCGGAATTTTTGTCACAACATAGTCGATGCTCGGCTCGAAGCTGGCAGGCGTCGCGCCAGTGATCTCGTTGGTCAGCTCGTCGAGGGTATAGCCGACCGCCAGCTTCGCCGCGACGCGGGCAATCGGAAAGCCTGTGGCCTTCGACGCCAGCGCGGACGAGCGCGAAACCCGCGGGTTCATCTCGATGACGATCAGGCGGCCATCCTTGGGATTGACTGCAAACTGGACGTTCGAACCCCCTGTTTCCACACCGATTTCGCGCAGCACCGCAAGGCTTGCGTTGCGCATGATCTGGTATTCCTTGTCGGTCAGCGTCAAGGCCGGGGCGACAGTGATCGAATCGCCGGTATGCACGCCCATCGGATCGACATTCTCGATCGAGCAGATGATGATGCAGTTGTCCTTGCGGTCGCGCACGACTTCCATCTCATACTCTTTCCAGCCGAGCAGCGATTCTTCGATCAGCACTTCGGAGGTCGGCGAGGCATCCAGCCCGCCCCGGACAATCGCCTCGAACTCGGCCTTGTTATAGGCGACGCCGCCGCCTGTGCCACCGAGCGTGAAGCTGGGACGGATGATCGATGGCAGGCCGGTGCGTTCCAGCACCGCGAAAGCTTCGTCAACCGTATGCGCAATGCCAGAGCGCGCCGATTCCAGCCCGATCTTGGTCATCGCGTCGCGGAATTTCATCCTGTCCTCGGCCTTGTCGATAGCCTCGGCATCGGCGCCGATCATCTTGACGCCAAGTCGGTCGAGCGTGCCATCGTTGAACAGCGCCAGCGCGGTATTCAGTGCGGTTTGCCCGCCCATGGTCGGCAGCACCGCGTCGGGGCGTTCCTTCTCGATGATCTTGGCAACGATCTCGGGCGTGATCGGCTCGACATAAGTCGCATCGGCCATTTCCGGGTCGGTCATGATCGTCGCCGGATTCGAATTGACGAGGACCACGCGGTAGCCCTCCTCCTTCAGCGCCTTGATCGCCTGGGTGCCAGAATAGTCGAACTCGCAGGCCTGGCCGATAACAATCGGCCCCGCGCCAATGACGAGAATCGAGGAAATGTCAGTGCGTTTGGGCATCGGTTCGCCTTATGCCTGCGCCGCGAAAGCAGCGGTCCAGAAGTCCGCGCCCTGGCCTTCGGCCTCTTTCAGGATGGCATTGTCAGCTTGCAGCGCGGCAAGCGCAGCGCGATAGCCATCGGCCTGATACTGGTGCATCGTCCCGCCGAACTTCTGGTCCTTGTTGGCAAAGCCGGCATGCTCGATCATGTGGCCAAGATAGGCCTCGCCCACTGCGGACGCCGCCCCCTGCGCCGCCGCACCGAATGGGCGGACGGCCTGACGGATCTTGTCGCTGACCATCATCGTCAATTCCCCGCGCGGCCACCAGCGCCCGACCATGGCAAAGTCAGATGCGCCGTGGGTGAGCCAGTAGGCGTGGACGTGGGATTCGAGGGGGGTGAGTTCTGTCATTTTCTTGCTACCTTCAAAGCCCTCCCCCATGTGGGGAAGGGTTGGGTGGGGGAGCGCAAACCGTGGTGACGAAACGCCTTACTCCGGTTGCACGAAAACTGCGCGCTGATCCGACTCTTGCCGAACAACACCTGTGGTCGCATCTGCGCGCCAGCCAATTGGGCGTGCGGTTTACCCGGCAATTCCCGATTGGCAACGCAATCGCCGACTTCGCCTGCCGCAAGGCGCGGCTGGTGGTCGAGGTGGACGGAGGGCAGAATGCAGAGAATACCCTCGACGAGCTGCGAACAGCCATGATCGAGGCGCATGGGTATCAGGTCATCCGCTTCTGGAACAACGATGTGCTGAACAACATCGATGGTGTGCTGATGGAAATCGCGCAGCACCTCGCAATTGCGCGCAATCGAGACGATTGGTTCAAAGAAGACCCGACCTAATCCCC
>JANPPM010000022.1:0-3761 GCA_031428495.1 Novosphingobium sp. | reverse complement strand
GTCGTCAAGGGTGAACCGCCGCGTGTCCTGACGAAGGAATATGTGGTCACTCGGGCGCAGTATGAGAGGCTCTCTGGTACATCGCGTACCACAGGCACCATAACCTAATCTTGCTAAGTGCTTGAAAAGGCTGGTGCCCGGGGACGGAATCGAACCGCCGACACCATGATTTTCAGTCATGTGCTCTACCAACTGAGCTACCCGGGCATCGCTGCTGCGACCATCCAGGCAGGACGGGCGAGCGATTGGAAGCGCGCCTATGACGAACCGGCGCGGAGTTGGCAAGTATCAATCAATCGTCTTCGGAAGTCTCGGGGGGCACTGCCGGGCCGGGCAGGGCGTATCCATCGTCCAGCCATTTGACCAGATCGCGGTCGCGGCAGCGCGTCGAGCAGAACGGCGAATAGTCCGCGCTGCGCGGTTTGCTGCATATCGGGCATTTTCGGGTGGTTGAGCTGGTCACAGGGTGACTGCCTGCGCGAAGCCGCTCTCGAGTGCAAGGGCTGGGTCGGCGCGGCAGCGAATTTCGCGGCCCGTGCGGCGTGCGAGCTCGGCCTGCCAGTCGGGCGAGATTGCCGTGTGCATCGCCGGATGTGCAGTCAGCAGCACGGCACCGGGTTCGGCAACGCGCTCTGCCTTGCGCAGCAGGTGCCGCGCGGCTGCTCCTGCGCGGTCGGCGGCGATGCGGTGGAGCAGCGAGGGCCGCTCCAGCCGCGCGACCAGTTGGACAAAGCCAAAGCCGTTCATCGCGGTGCGCTCATGCGGCCAGTCGTTCAGTGCAGTGGCAAGAGCCTCATCGACGCTGCGCCTCTCGGCCTTTGCCGAGAGCGTCGGAAAGTCGATGCCGATCGACCCGGAGAGGCCGAAGCGGGTCAGCGCGGCGGCGATGGCGGGCACTGCTGCAAGCGCCAAGGTCGCAGGCGGCAGGGTGCCGTCGATGTCGATCAGGGTCATCGCCGGGGTCGGTGAGATTATCAGTTGGCCGCCAGCAAAGGTCACTTCGCCAGCCCAGGCTTCGCCGAACAGTTCGTCCCAGTCGCAGTCTGGAAATTGCCGAACTGTCTGTGCGGTATGCCCGTGATCGGATAGCCGCTGCACCATTGAAGGTGCGGGGCACACCGGCACATCGCTGGGCCGGGCCTGCGCCAGCTTGGTGCGGCGCTCCTCGCCGATAGCAGCGCGGGTTACCGCCATGCGTAGGCTCGCGCCCTGACTGGCATCGCGCGGTAGATTGCTGGCGAGCGCTTCCTCACCGCTGGGAAAGCGGACGGTGCCGCGCGGTGATCCGGCCTTGCGCGCTATGAGCACCGCATCATCGATCTGGCCGGGTGCCAGTCTGCCGGGCCAATCGACCAGCGCTGCAGCTATGGTTCCGCCAGTCAGGCAAATCGCGCGATGCTCGCCGATCCCCTCTTCGACATACCAGTTAGCCAAGCGGAAATCCCGCCGCCTTGAGTAGTGCCCGCGTCTCGAACAGTGGCAGGCCGACAACCCCGGAGTGACTGCCAGAAATCCAGGCGATCATGCCCTCTGCGCTGCCTTGAATAGCGTAGCCGCCCGCCTTGCCGTGCCACTCGCCGCCAGCGAGGTAAGCGTCGATTTCCTGCGCCGAGAGCGGTTTGAAGCGGACGATGGTTTCGGACAGGCGTTCGCGAAGGGTGCCGTCAGGTGATTTGAGCGCAATTGCCGATAGTACCCGGTGGCGGCGGCCGGACATGAGCCTGAGGCAGCTTCGCGCGGTCGCTTCGTCCTCAGCCTTGGGAAGAATGCGGCGGCCCAGTGCGACGACAGTATCGCCAGCGAGGACATGCGCATCGCCGCCGGTCACCGCGAGCGCCTTCTCGCGCGCCATGCGCTGGGCATAGACGCGCGGCACTTCGGCCTTGTGCGGAGTTTCATCAATGTCGGCGGCACTGACCTGCGTGGGCGCAATTCCCAGCCTTGCCAGCAATTCGAGCCTGCGCGGGCTGGCGGAGGCGAGGATGAGGTTATGCGTGGGCACCGCGCCCAGAACCAACAATGCTTAGCCGAACTGGCCGGGACCGCCGCGTCCGGGCATGAAGCGATAGGTGATGCGGCCCTTGGTCAGGTCGTAAGGTGTCAGTTCAACGAGAACTTCGTCACCGACGAGTACACGGATGCGGTTCTTGCGCATCTTGCCCGCAGTGTGGCCAAGGATCTCGTGATCATTCTCCAGCCGCACCCGGAACATGGCATTGGGCAGCAGTTCGACCACTTGGCCGCGCATTTCGAGTAGTTCTTCTTTCGCCATGCGCGTTGGATTTCCGTAAGTTTTGGGTCAGCTTCGCCGCGCGCCATAGCTGCGTGTCAGGCAAAAGGAAAGCCTTGCCGGTCAGGTGCGTTCATTGCGCGGTAACAGGCGCGTGACAAATTGTTACGACGCCGAAGATTGCCAAATTCGCAACGATTTTGCATCGGCAGCGTTAGGGGTGAGATGCGAAGGCCGAAATTGGCTATTGGAGAATTACACTGCGCCCCCTGACACTCATATCACTATTGCTGATATCCCAACCCGCTTTTGCAGAAGCTGTGGCCACTGCGCCTGCGGTTCCGGGGGCGGAGGAAAGCGAAGAAGCAGGTGCCTCGTCTGGCGAGATCGTTGTCGTTGGCACGCGCGTGGCAGGGCAGGTGGAGGCCGCACAGCCGCCACTGATGACCCTCAACGAGGCTGATATCTCGTCTTACGGTGCATCTTCGCTGACTGACCTGATTTCTGCGCTGTCACCGCAAACCGGCAGCGGACGCGGACGCGGTGGCGCGCAGGTTATCCTAATGAACGGCCAGCGGATCGCCAGCTTCCGTGAAATGCGTGACTTTCCGCCCGAGGCAATCCGGCGGATGGAGATCCTGCCCGAGGAAGTGGCGCTGCGCTATGGCTATCCGCCCAACAGCCGCGTGATCAACTTTATTCTCAAGGACAGTTTTTCCAGCCGCACGATTGATGGCGAATACAATGTGCCGACGCGTGGCGGGTTTGTTGCCAGCGAGGCCAAGATATCGTTGTTGAATATCCAGGGCGCGAGCCGGCTCAACCTTAATGTCTATGTCGAGGACACCAGTGGGCTGACTGAAGGCGAGCGCGGGATTGTCCAGCCGACAGGTGCCGCGCCACTTGTTGTCGGGGATCCGGACATTGCCCAATTCCGCTCGCTGATCGGCGAGAGCCGCGATGTCGGTGTCAACGGCAGCTGGTCGACCGGCCTGGGCGAAAAAGGCCTGGGCGGCTCGCTCAGCGCCAACCTGGCCTTTGCGCGCAACGATGCCCGCTCTTTCTCCGGCCTCGACAGCTTCGTGCTGATCGCGCCCGGCGGCACCAGCGCATTGCGCACACTTGGCGATCCGCTTGAGAGGATCAGCCGGACTGACCGGATCGAGGGCGGCGCGTCGCTCAACAAGCGGTTGGGCGGATGGCAGGCAAGCCTGACGGTCGATGCCGGGCATGTCGTCACCGACAGTCGGATCGATCGGCGTGCAGATACTGCAGCTCTCGTCGTGGCAGCCGCCGCAGGAACCCTTCCCATTACTGGTCCCTTGCCTGTGGTTGCTTCTGCGGGCGTTGATCGCGCGCGCCTTGCGACCGATACGGCAAGTTCGCTGCTGACGCTGAACGGACAGGCATTCCGCCTGCCTGCGGGCGAAGTGGCGGTGACGGTCAAAGCTGGATTTGCCTATACCCGCATCGCCAGTGACGACAGCCGCCGCACGGGCGGTACAACCCGGTTCAAGCGCGGCGATGCCAG
>JANPPM010000021.1:0-41284 GCA_031428495.1 Novosphingobium sp. | reverse complement strand
CGCCAACACCGCCCCCACCTTGTCACTGATCTGCTGCACCGAGAACGGCTTGGGCAGAAACGCGACATTGTCGATGTCGATCTGGTGGCGGAGCTGTTCTTCGGCATAGCCGGACATGAACAGCACCGGCATGCCGGGGATCAGTTTGCGGATTTCGCGGACCATGGCGGGGCCGTCGATGCCCGGCATGACGACATCGGACACGACGATGTCGAATTTGCCGCCCTGCTCGACCAGCTCAAGGCCCTCTTCGCCATCTCTCGCCGGGGTGACAGTATAGCCAGCGCGGGCTAGTGCGCGCTCGGCGACCATACGTACCGGATCCTCGTCCTCAACCAGCAGCACCCGCCCGCCGCCAGCCCACTGCCGCACTTCTTCACGCGGCGGCGCGGCAACGGCGGCTGCGCCTTGGTGCACCGGCAGATAGACCGTGAACCGCGTCCCCTTGCCAAGCTCGCTGTCGGCGAAGATGAAACCGCCTGATTGTTTGACGATGCCATAAACAGTGGAGAGGCCGAGCCCGGTGCCCTTCCCCGATTCCTTGGTAGTAAAAAACGGCTCCCAGATCTTGCCGAGGTGTTCTGGCGCAATGCCGCCGCCGGTGTCCTCCACCACCAGCGCGGTATATTCGCCCTGCGGCATAACCTCACTGCGCATCGCGCGCACATCGGCCGGGGTCACGCGGCGGGTGGCTAGTGTCAACTTGCCGCCGCCCTCGCCTATACGGTTTGCAGTGTGCCCCTGCATCGCATCGCGTGCGTTGACCACCAGATTGACGATGACCTGTTCAAGCTGGCTGGGATCCGCGCGCACCAGACCCAGATCGCGGTCATGACGGACAACAAACTGGATCTTCTCGCCAATCAGCCGCTTGAGCATCTGCGACACTTCGCTGACCACATCGGGCAGCTGGAGAACCTCGGGCCGGAGTGTCTGTTGCCGCGAGAAGGCGAGCAATTGCCGGGTCAATGAAGCCGCGCGGTTCGAATTGGCGCGAATTTGCTGGATGTCATCGTAATCCGAATCGCCCGGCATATGGCGCATCAGCATCAAATCGCAGGTGCCCAGGATTGCGGTGAGGACATTGTTGAAATCATGCGCCACGCCGCCTGCCAGCTGGCCGACTGCCTGCATCTTGGTCGCCTGCGCGACCTGACGCTTGAGGCGGGTTTCCTCCGAGCTGTCGGTCAGGCTGAGCAGCACTGCCGCCTCGCCCAGACCGCGCACTCCGGCAAGGCTCAGCGAAACCGGCTCATCAGGCTGATCCTTGAGGCGAATGGCTATGTCGCCCGCAGCAACTGCGCCCAGCGCATAGCGGCGGATCGCATCGGACAATGCTCCTTTGTCCTCCTGCACCACCAGGTCAGTAGGATAGGTTGGTGGCACATCCCTTTCACGCAGGGCAGCGCGCATAAAGGCGGCATTAGCGAATAACAAACGCCCATCGCGGTCAGCCATGGCGAGGCCCAGTGGCAACTGTCCTAGCAATGATTCAAGGTGCGGCGCGGCACTGCTGCCTTCACGTGCCCCCCCGCCCAGTCCGACGTCGGCATCGACAACCACCATCAGCGAAGGTGTTGCCGCCGGATCTGGTTCGCCCGGTGCGTCGGGATCGGCAAGTGGGAGGTAATAGAGCATGAGCGGCGCGCCCTGCCGCCCTTCGCGCGCCCAGGTAAATTGATCGCCCTCGTCCTGGCGCAGGTAAGTCACGAAATCCTTGCCAGTAACCAAACTCAAGGCATCGCCGGTCGCCCGCTGCGCGAAGCCGGCGCTGGCAGCGCGGATTATGCCTGATGGTTCGACGATTGCGGCAGCGAAGCCAGCCTGCGACAAGGCGCGGCCAAGTTTACCGCCAAGATGTGCGGCCAGTTCGGTATCAGGCTCTGTGGCGCGGATCGGCGTGAAGCGCCAGACGAGGAAGTCCTCGCCGCGGCCGCTGCGTGCACAGATCGCGCTCCAGCGTCCCGAGGGGCTTTCGAGCAAATCCGCACGGCCATCGCCCTCGCGCCAGGCCGCGCGTGCCGCACCGGCGAGCCGCTCAAGCGACATGTCGTTAACCGGCAGGCGCGGCGGCGCGTGTGCGGCACCGAACCAGGTGTCGTAAGTCGTATTGGCGCAGATCAGCCGCCCGGCCCGGTCTGTGATGGCAATGCCCACGTCGGGACGCTCAATTGCGGCGACCGTTACCGACCAGTCAGGCAAGGCGAACACTTCGCCAGCCTCAGGCGGGCGGCGCAGCACCAGCGCACGCGCCACCGCGCCGAGAACCAGAACGCCGCCGCCAAACGCTGCGACGATAAGGGGCTCCTTGGTAACGAACCACAATAGGATCAGACTCAACGCCAGTGCGCCGACAACCGGCAGCCATTCCGGCAGAGGGCGGCTTGCTCCGCCGGATTGCGTTGTCACTTCGTCAATCTCGCGCGGCGTTTGCTGACAATCCGCCAGCGCCAGAAGAAGCTCGCGATCAGATAGCCCGCAGCAGCCGAAATCGTTGTGACCACCACCAGTCCGAAAACCAGAATTTTTCCCTCATCCGTCAGCCAATGGAGAAAACCCCAGAAATCGGTGACTGCGAACAGGCTTTCGATTGGTCCTGTCGGCATCATGGCATCGGCGCGGAGCAGCACCTTGCCGACGCTGTAGGAAAAGGCCCAGATCAGAGGCGTGGTGAAGGGGTTAGTGATGAAGGTCATCAAGGCCGCCAGCGGCACATTCGCCCGGACTGGCAACGAGAGCACGGCAGCAAAGATCGTCTGCGCCACCGGTATCATGATCCCGACGATGATCCCCAGCGCTACGCCGCGCGGCACCGAACGGCGGGTAAAGCGCCACAATTCAGACCGCAGCGCGCTCTTGGGAACATAGCGGTTGCCCTCCATCTGCTCGCGCGTTGGCATACGGCGCGCAAACCAGTCGCCCATTTGGGAAATCCGGGTAGTCATGCATGATCGCGCATAATGCGTCCCTGCTCGCGCTTCCAGTCGCGTTCCTTGACGGTCTGACGCTTGTCAGCGGCATTCTTGCCCTTCGCCAGCGCCAGTTCAACCTTGGCGCGGCCGCGGCTGTTGAAATAGATCGACAACGGGACCAGCGTCATTCCCTTGCGCTCAACCGCGCCATGGAACTTGGCAATCTCTCGCTCATGGAGCAGCAGTTTGCGTGGCCGCTTGGGTTCGTGATTGAAACGATTGCCGTGGCTGAACTCGGGAACATTCGAATTAACCAGCCACACCTCGCCCTTGCGCACCTCGGCATAGCTTTCAGCTATCGAGCCTTCGCCAAAGCGCAGGCTCTTTACCTCTGTGCCGGTGAGCATGATCCCCGCCTCGAACACGTCTTCGATGTAATAGTCGAATTTCGCGCGCCGGTTTTCGGCGACGATCTTGGTCTTGTCGAATGCAGTGTGCGTGGGGCGGGCCATGGTTCAGCGCATGTAGGGGCTGCGTGGCGGTTAAGGAAGGCAGCAATTGAACAGACTTTACGGCAAGCCCCGGCATCTGCACGATTCAACCGCGAGCTGTGCTGTTTCGATGGCGGGCAGATTCGCCCAACTAAATCCCGATACCGCTTAGTTTGCGATGATCCCAGCTGATCGTCTTTTCGGCATGGACCACCACAACCACTCGCTTTTCTGCCATTTTTGCCGAGACGCCTGCGATTTTGTCCGCCGCAAGCTCGGGATGGTTCTGCCGCACCAACAGCGCCATCAGATCGAGGAGCCGTTCGCCCCCATCAATGATTTCGGCCCTGCCGCGGATCGAGACCCCGCGAAGCTCGCCGTAAGTCTTGCCAGCCTCGCAGAGCACCGCGATGCGCGGGTCGCGCTGCAGGTTTAGCACCTTTTGCGACTTGCTGTAGGTTTCGAACAGAATCTGATCGCCATCGCGTGCGAACCACAGTGTAGTCAGATGCGGGGCACCATCCGGGCCAAGAGTGGCCACCTGCAAACTGCGGCATTCAGCGAACAGGGCGGTAATCTCTGCCTCGTCCATCCGGATCGCGTCGCGTTGTTTGGCCATCAGCCCAGCGCCTCAAGATAGGCCAGCCGCCCGGCTTTGCCTTCTTCGCGCAACGACGCTGGGACCAGCTCGAACTTCACGCCCTCGAACAATTCCTGCACGCCCGGATTGCCGGTTGCCCAGACAACTTTGCATTGACGCTTCGTGATCCGCCACCCCTCATCAGTGCGCAGCCATTGATCGTCATACCAGCCAGTCCCGTCCCACAGCGCACCGGAGGGATGATCGGCCGCTGCCGCATGTCGGATCAAGCGCCACATGCCATAGGTCAGCGAATTTGCGTGGTCGCCGTTTACACTGACGAGGTGATTGGTCATCACGTGCTGGGTCGCGTCGAAATGCTCATGAAAGCCGCCGAAATCTGACTTGAACTGCGCGCGATCAGTCCACTGCGAGGTCGGGCCATAATCCGCGTTGCAGTCCTCGGTGAATATCCGGTCGAACAGGTCCCAGCGCTGGCTGTCCATCGCCAGACCGTAGAGGTTGATCAGCGCGATTATATCCGCGCGGTCATCAGCCATAATTGCCTCCTTATTCAGCAATTGCCCAAGCAAAGCGGGCACTGACCGCATTCCAGTTTATGATTTGCATGAATGCATCGACATATGCCACTGCTTTCGAGCCATAATCGATTGCATAGGCATGTTCGAACATATCCATCACCAGCATCGGCGTGCCGCCCGCGAGCGCCATCGTGTGATCATTGGCCCACTGGTTTATCAACCGCTTGTCGCGGTGGCTGTATTGCAGCACCACCCAGCCCGATCCGCCGCCAAGCGCCTTGCCCGCTGCGGAAAATTCAGACTGCCAGCGCGCCATACTGCCGAAATCACGTTCGATCATCGCCGACAGGCCGGTGCTGGCAGCGCCCGCCGAACCCAGATTGGCAAAATAGAGCTCATGCAGGATCATCGAATTGGTGGCGATCAGCTCCTCACGCTTCAAGCCGTTGATCAGAAAGCCGGGAGCAGTCGCCGGATCAAGGCCTGCCAACTGGCCGGTAATCGCCGCGATCCGCTTGACCGCACCGGTATAATTGTTGGCGTGATGACTGGTGAGCAACTTTTCTGACAGGCCGGGGATCGCTTTGGGATCGAACGGCAGCGGAACCGGCTGCGGCGCATAGCCCGCGCGGGCGGTGCTTGTCGCGCCCTGCGCGAATGCTGGTGCAGCGAGTCCTGGTCCGGCCATTGCCGCGCCTGCCGCGATGACAGCTCCGGCAGAAAGCAATTGGCGGCGTTCAAGGGCAAAATCGGTCATGCCTGTTCTCCGAATCGGTTTGGCGGCGCAGATTGAGTAACCCGGTCCGACGATACCCCTTCCCATCTGTGCCGTCATGCTGGACTTGGCTGCAAGCGCGCAGCACTATCGCCGCGCAAAAAGGGAGAGTCGGGAATGGCCAGCATCGCAACAATTGGAACGATGGCCGATGCAGAGCGCAAGGCACGCCATGAACTGGCTGCCGCTTTCCGCCTTGCTGCGCTTTTCGGCTGGGACGATCAGATTGCGACCCACATGTCCGCGCGGTTGCCCGACGGCACGTTCCTGATGAACCCGCTCGGACTGCTGTTTGAAGAGATCACGGCGTCGTGCCTGATGCGCCTGGACCTTGAAGGCAATGTGCTGGAAATTCCCGACGGTCTTATGCTCAACCCGGCAGGCTTCGGCGTGCATAGTGCGGTTCTGGGCGGCCGCCCTGATGCCCAGTGCGCGATCCATTTTCACACCCGAGACGGGGTGGCGGTGTCGTCACTCAAGGAGGGATTGCTGCCGCTAAGTCAGAACGCGCTGAATATCTGCATGGACGTTGCCTACCACGATTTCGAAGGCGTGGTTGACGCGGCAAGCGAGGCGGAAACGCTTCGCCGCGATCTGGGCAGCAAGCACATGATGCTGCTGCGCAATCACGGCACACTGTCACTCGGACGTTCGATTGCATCGGCATTCTACCGGATCTACGCACTCGAATGGGCCTGCACCGCGCAGGTGCGCACGCTTTCGATGGGGCGCGAGCTGACCTATCCCACCACCGAAGTCATCGGCGCGATGATGCAGGTGCAAAATCCCGGCTGGGTCGATAATTTCGCCGAGCAGCGCTTCTGGCCAGCGATGCTGCGCAAGGCCGCAAGGGACTGTCCGGGGTTCGACGCCTGACTTAACCCTGCCAACCGTTCCAGTGGGTGATCGTTTCCGGTCCGGGACGCTCAGCGCGCTTGAAATCGGTGCCCTTGGTATAGGCCACGGGCAGCATTGCGACCTGCATCATATTGTCAGGCAGGCCGAGAATTTCGGCGACTTCCGCCTCTTTGAACAAGTGCAGCGTCGTCAGTGCCGAGCCAAGCCCGCGCGCGCGCAGCGCCAGCTGGAAGCTCCAGATTGCAGGATAGATCGAACCATAGTGGCTGGAGACCAATATTTGCGGGGTTTCCGCCGGTAAGCGGCCTTCCACGCAGGGAATTGCCAGCACTGGCACCTTGCCCATGTTTTCAGCCAGCCAAAGCGCAGAGCTCATCACTCGACCCATCTGACCTTCACCGTGAGTCGCCGCTGCACCCGAAGCGAGATAGTCTGCGCCCGCTACGCGATAGAGTTCGCCCAGCGCCGCACGCTTGCCGGGATCGTCGACCAAAACCCACTTCCAGCCCTGGCTATTGCTGGCAGTGGGCGCCTGCATCGAGAGCGCGATGCACTCTAGGATCACCTCGCGCGGCACCGCGCGGTCAAGATCGAGCCGCTTGCGCACCGCCCGCGTCGTCGCGAGCAACGCGTCAGTCATCGCCAGATCGAATTCCATGGTGCCAATCTCCCGTTCGCCGGAGCGATCTTAGCGCGTCCGGGTGCTTGCGCCAGTCCCTCACTGCGGGCATGACGCTAGACAAGAATGAACCGAGCGGAGAGTAATATGGACCTCGAAATTGCGATTCTCAGCGCCAAAGGCGGCGATTCCAAAGGCCTGCTCGAAGCGATGGCTGCTGGCGGCACTGCCGGGCTGGAATCATGCCCCGGGTGCAACAAGGTGACCCTGCTGCCGGGCGTGGAAAATCCCGGGAACGTGTTGTTCATGATCGAATGGGATTCGGTCGAGGCACACAACGCTGCCAAGGCAACACCGGGTTTTGCCAAATTCGTCGAACATGCCAGCCCGTTCTTCGGCGAAGGCGGCTCGATGCAACATTTCAAGCTGGGCTAATTCAAGCTAGGCGCAGCGCAATTCTGATTCGCATTATGGGGAGAATTTCATGAAAATCGACAATTCCATCGCCGCTGTTGTCACTGGCGGTGCATCCGGCCTTGGCCGTGCCTCCGCTCAGGCGCTCGCCGCTGCCGGCGTCAAGGTCGCCATCTTCGACATCAGCGAAGAAGCTGGCGAAGCCCTCGCCAAGGAAATTGGCGGCGTGTTCTGCAATGTCGACATCATGAGCGAGGAAAGTTGCGAAGCAGGCTTTGCCAAGGCCCGCGCGGCGCATGGCCAGGAACGCGTTCTGGTTCACTGCGCGGTTGTCGCAGGCGGCGGCAAGACGGTCGGTTTCGACAAGACCACCGGCGGCTGGAAGCGCGCGCCGACTGCGGGCATCGAACGTGCTGCTCTGGGTACATTTGTTGCGTCCTACCGCGTCGCCTCGATTGCTGCGCTGGGAATGGCCGGGGCCGAAGTTCTCAACGACGATAATGAGCGCGGCTGCATCATCTTCACCTCATCAGCTGCATCGCAGGACGGCCAGATTGGCCAGGTTGCCTATGGCGGCGCAAAGGGCGCGGTTAATTCAATGGTGCTGCCAATGGCGCGCGATCTGATGGATTTGGGCATTCGCGTCAACGCGATCCTGCCGGGCACATTTGCCACCCCGCCGATGCTCGGCGTCAAAGAGAGCGCCCCCGCCGTATTCGCTGGGCTTGAGGCTTCGGTGCCCTTCCCCAAGCGCCTCGGCAAGCCTGAAGAATTTGGCAGCCTGGTAATGGAACTGGCGCGCAACACCTATTTCAACGGTCAGCTGATCCGCCTCGACGGCGCAATCCGTATGCCGCCTCGCTAAAATAGGAAAATCGTCACCCTGAACGTGTTTCAGGGTGACGATGATCTTATCTCAATTACTTAAAAGTCTGCGGTCACAGTCAGGTTAAACCGACGCCGTTCCTCGATCTGCACGGTGTTCGCGGCAACGACTTTCCAGCTCGCGGTATCGAGCACATTCCACACCAGCATGCGAAAGCTCATCGGCACTGTGCCGATCTTGAATTGCTGGCGCAGACCCAGATCGATCGAAGCAAAGCCGTCCACCATCAGCTGCTTGCCGCCAAGCACGGTCGAAGGCCGCGCGCCGACTGCACGGGTGCCGGTATAGGTCAGCGACGCCGTGGGCGTCAGTCCCCCAAAAATATCCGTCCGGTAATTAGCATCGACCTTTGCAAATAGCGAAGGTGTGCCCGCTGGACGTTCACCAACCAGGCCCAGATCGCGCGCCGATCCGGTGACCCGCGGCTGCATCAGCACCGCACCTGCCAGAATGTTGAACCGCTTGCCAATATGCCCAGAAAGCGATGCCTCAACGCCGCGATGGCGCACGGTTCCGAGCTGGGCAAACGCGCGGCCCGCATCAAAGGTGAAATAGGGCTTGGTGATCTGGAATGCGCCCAGCACCAGCTGACCTTGCGGAAATTTCCAACGCAGACCAGCTTCGTATTGCAGTGTGCGCGTGGCGGGAAGTTGCTCATTGCGGTTCGTCGCATTTTCCGGCGCGACACCGCTGTCCTCAAGGCCGCGCTGAAGGCCCGCATATAACGAGATGGTTGGCGAGGCATGAATCGTCGCGGTCGCATTGTAGAGCCAGGGATCGTTGCGGGTTTCCGTGATCCGGCCCGTTCGACCATCGGCGACCGTAGCCCGGTAGCGCGCCTTCTGGATGCCAAGATTAAGCGACAGCAGATTGGCAAAACGGCCAGTGTAGCCCAGCATCAGCGATGACTGGCGGACCCGGCCGGTATTCGGCGTGGCGAACTGGAACTGCGGCTCTGCTTCGGGATCGGGCTCACCGTAGGTGACCGTGCCTAAATCACGGATATCCGAACCGCCGGTCTGGGTCAGGCGGCTGCGGGCGCGATAACCGGCAATCAACCGGTGCTGCCAACGGCCGATCTTGAAACCATAGAACAGTTGCGCCTCGCCGCTGGTGGAATGGATCTGGTGGGCCGGATCGGCAATTAGCCGGTGGCTGGCCAGCGGACTATCGGCAGGGCTGCCCGGCAAGATCGCATAGATCTCCGAGTAATTTTCCGCGCGATCACCAACTGCGTGAAACACCCCGGCGCGGATCGATAGATCGCCGATCAGCTTTCCCCGCACCACGCCGCCAAAGTGGTGGTTGCGGTAATGCCCGCTCGCCCATGTCTGCCCCAGGTAGAGGCGCTTCTGCGGCAGCGGCGGCAAGGCTGCATCGCCCACCACGGTCAACGGCCGGGCCTGATTTTCCGTAAACCAGGAGGTTGATGCAAAAGGTGCGATTTCGAGCCCACCGACCTTGGCAATAAAACGCCCGGTAAAGCCATAGGCCTTGTTGCTTGCGCCGTCGCTCTGCCTGAGGTCAGATTGTGCAGCCCCACCGAGAAAGGCCAGCTTGTCCGTGACCAGCGGCAGGCGCAGGTCGAATTCGCGGATGTAGCCGCCATAGGCCATGAAATTATAGGCCAGACTGGCCCCCAGCTCGGCAGGCATCGGACGCAGACGGTATTCGATGATCCCAGTCGGAGCCTGGAACGGATAGTTTTCTGCGGTAAAGCCGACGCGGACAACGTTGGCCTGGCGCAACCGCGAGGACAGAGCCCCCACGGGATCATAGTAAACTCCGTCAATCCGGGCATTGCCGGCGCGCGCCGGACTGAACCCGCGCGTATCCTGTTCGGAATAGATGCCGGTCTGTTCAAGTCCGACTGACGACCCAAAAGCATCGTCAGCACTGTTGACCGCGTTCTCAGCCGCGCGCTGCGCCAAGGCCGCGCCCGGCACTGCGGCAAGTGCCGATGCAAGCATAAATACAGCACTTCGCATCGTCAGAAATCCGCCGCAAGAGACAGGGAAAACCGCCTGCGATCCTCAGGATGCAAGGTATTGGCGGCAACAATCTTCCAGGTCGCGGTGTCGAACACGTTGGACAAAACGAAACGGAAACTGGCGGGCACATTTCCCATCTTGAACTGCTGGCGCAGCCCCAGATCGAGTGTGGTATATCCTGGCACCATCAGCTGGCGCCCGCTCGCGTCAAGCGGTCGCTCGCCCAGCGCCCGCGCGCTGTGATACGAAAGTGATGCTGTCGGCGTCAGCCCACCAAACAGGTCCGTGCGGTAATTGGCATCGATCCGCAGATGCATAGCTGGTGTTCCCGCCGGCAGCTTGCCGATCAGGCCCTGATCAAAGGCTGGTCCCGAAACGCGCGGCTGCATCGCCAGTGCCCCGGCAAGCAGATTGAGCCGCTTGCCGAACTGGCCAGACAGCGAAGCCTCCACACCCCGGTGCCGGACATTACCGACCTGAGTAAAGACGCGCGCAGCGTCGAACGAGAAATAAGGCTTGGTGATCTGGAACAGATTGACCGCCAATTGCCCGCCGCGAAACTTCCAGCGCAGTCCGCCCTCGTACTGGGTAGCGCGCGTCGCCGCGAGCTGTTCGCCGCGATTTACCGCATTGTCAGGCGCGGTGCCACTGTCTTCCAGTCCCTTTTGGGTGCCCGCATAAAGCGCCAGCCGGGGCGTGAGATCGACGCCGATTGTCGCATTGTAGAGCCACAGATCATCGCGCGACATATTCTGTGCGCCACTGCGCCCGTCGCGGAAAGTCGCGCGGTAGCGGGCGCGTTGCAGGCCAAGGTTGATAAGGCCTACATCCTTGAGCTTGCCGACATAACCCAGCAACAGCGAGGCCTGCCTAACTCGGCCCGCGTTTACCGGACCGAATTCAAAGTCAGGCTGCGGCTCGGGATCGCGTTCGCCGTAAATCACCTGCCCAAAATTACTTCGGCCAAAGTCGGTGCCGCCCGATTCAGTGTAACGATTTCTTGCGCGATATCCGGCGACAATCCGGTGTTGCCAGAGGCCCTTGCCAAACCGCAAAGCTAGTTGAGCCTCGCCGCTGGTCGAATGCACATCCTGTTCGGGATCGGCAAAGAAGCGATGATTGGCGAGGCCTGTCGCCTGATCGGTGATCGTGAAAATATCGGAAAAGCTGCGCAGTCGCTTGCCCCCCGAGCGAAATATGCCGCCGCGAAGCGACAGCTTGTTGCTCAGCGCAGACTTGATCGTCACCCCGCGCGTGGTGTTCTGAAACCCCGCGTTCGCCCATTCCTGCCCCAGATACCGCCGCAGCGGGGGCATAACAGGCAGCCGGTCCCCATTGAGGACGACCAAGGGCTGGGGCCGTCCGCGCGGGAACCAGCCAAAATGAATGAACGGGGATACTTCGGTGCGGGCAAAGCGAAAGATCGGCCGCACCGATACGCCCCAGCTGAAACTGGTTACCCCATCGGCCATGCGGGAATCGGCATAGGCCATGCCTCCGGTCAGGCCGATATGGTCTTTGACGATCGGCAGCCGCACATCGAAATCACCGATCGAGCCCCAATAGGCATTACGGTTAAATCCGACACTCAGCCCCGTCTCCTTGGGGAAAGGCTTGAACTTGTTATCGACGATCCCGGTGGGCGCGTTGAACGGATAGTCTTCCGCAGCAAAGCCGACCCGGATCGCGGTGCTTTCGCGCAAGCGGCCCGAAAGCACCGAGACCTGATCGAAATAGATACCATCAATGCGGACATTGCCCGCCTTCTTGGGGCTGAAACCGCGCGTGTCGTTTTCCGTATAGATGCCGGTGCTCTCAAGCCCGACGCTGGTGCCGAAGGCGTCCTCGGCGTTGTTCACGGCGTTGTCGCCAGCACGCTGCGCCATTGCCACACCCGGCAACGACAGCGCTGCAATCACCGATGCAGTTGAACAGGCATGTCGCAAGGCTCGCATACCCGTTCCAAAGCAAGGCAGGCCACTTTGCGCAAGCCAAAAAGCTAAGCTAGCTCATTAAATTAAATATCCGACCCGCGAGGATCAGGAGATCGAAAATCCCGCATCGACAGCGACGGTCTGATTGGTCACATACCGTGCCGCAGGTGTGGCGAAAAACAGCACCGCGCTGGCAATATCGCGCGGCTCACAAAACCCCAGCGGGGTCCGGCGAATGCCGGGGCCAACCGCTGGTGGTCCCTTCGCCCCCATCGCTCCCGGCGTCCCGACACCGCCGGGCAAAACGGTGTTTACCGTAATGCCGTGTTCAGCCAGCTCCATTGCACTCGCCCGAGTCAAGGCGGCCAGTGCGCCCTTCGAGGCCATATAGGCGGCGAGGCCATGCACAGCCTGCCCGGCAAGGCTGGTCGAGGCGCAATTGACGATACGACCGCCCTGCCTCGCTGCAACCATTGCATTGGCAATCTCACGCGTCATCAGAAACGGACCGCGCGCATTGATCGTCTGGTTGAGCTCCCAGTGCGCCACGCTGCCTTCGAGCAAGAGCTCGCGGTGTTGCACTCCGGCATTATTGACCAGCACCCAAGGTACGCCGTGCAGCGCGATGACTTCAGCGCAGGCAGCGATCACCGAACTCTCATCGGCCAAATCAACTGCAACCGCTGCGGCGTCATGGCCGCTGGCGATCAGCGCATCAGCCTGCGCCTGCGCACCCGCCGCATCCACATCGGCTATGACCACTTTGGCCCCGGCCTCGGCAAGCACCTCGGCAATGCCTATGCCGATGCCGCTGGCCCCGCCGGTCACCAGGCCGACTTTTCCGGTCAATCCAAACAGACTGGGCATCGAATTTCCTTATTTGCTGACGATGGCTGCGCGCGTTGGTGTTGCGAAGGCCCGGATCGCTTCAGCCCTGCCTTCGATGACCGAGCGCTGCTCGGCGCGTTCGCGATTGGCTGCGCCGCCTGCGAACCACAGAGGGCCATTGGCCACATTGGCAAGGGCTTCACGCGCACATTCCTCTGGCGATTGGGCGGCAGCGGTATCGATGCCCAGCCGCGCCATCGCCGGAGTGGCGGTGAATCCGACTACAAGATGCAGCACATCGACGCCGTAAGGCCCGCATTCGCTCCAAAGCGCCTCACTGAGAATGCGGCTGAAGGATTTGGCCGCCGTATAGGTGGCGAGCGTCGCTGCTCCCATATAGCTCGACAGCGACCCGCACAGAATCATGCCGCCCCGGCCCCTCTCGCACATCAGAGCGCCGAAATGGCGGGCGAAATCGGCTTGCCCGACGACCGTAATCTGGATGATGCCCTGAGTAACGCTGCGCGGCAGCTTGACGAATTCGCCGCGCGTATCATTGGCCCCGGCGTTGTAGATCAGCAGGCCGATTTCGATATCGTCGGTGGCCTCTCGCACCCGGGCGAGGACATCGGGATCGCTCAGGTCAGCCGCAACAGTGCGAACCTCTGCGCCCATGCCGCGCAACTCCCCCGCCAGTTCCTCCAGCGGTGCTGGCTTGCGAGCGACCAGCACCAGTTTGAATTGCGTCTCAACGAGCTGCCGTGCAAAAGCCGCACCAATTCCTTCAGAGCCGCCGACAATCAACGCCCACGGGCCGTAATTCGCCAGGTCCATCCTGCCTCTCCCCATTGTGGTCGCAGAACAGATTACGGTTTTGTATCAAGCCGCCTTCTTGGTCCGTTCTGTAGCTTCCAGATTGAGCATATCGGCAATGAGGAAGGCAAGCTCGATCGACTGCGCGGCGTTGAGGCGCGGGTCGCAGTGGGTATGATATCGATCCGCCAATGCCGCATCGGTGATGGCTACTGCGCCGCCGGTGCATTCGGTCACGTCCTGTCCGGTCATCTCGATATGGATACCACCAGCGTGGGTTCCTTCGGCCCGGTGAACGGCGAAAAAGCCCTTCACTTCGGCCAGAATGCGCTCGAACGGACGGGTCTTGTAGCCGCTCTCGGCCTTGATCACGTTGCCGTGCATCGGATCGCATGACCACACCACCGGATGCCCCTCACGCGCCACAGCGCGGACGAGTTTGGGTAGGCCATCCTCGACCTTGTCATGGCCAAATCGGCTGATGAGTGTCATCCGCCCTGCCTCGCGCGCCGGGTTCAGCGTATCCAGCAGCTTGAGCAGTGCGTCGGGCTCCAGACTGGGGCCGCATTTCATGCCAATCGGATTGCCAACCCCGCGCAGGAATTCGACATGCGCCGATCCTTCGAACCGCGTGCGGTCGCCGATCCACAGCATGTGGGCTGAACAATCGTACCAGTCACCGGTCAGCGAATCGCGGCGGGTCAAGGCCTGTTCATAGGGCAGTAGCAGCGCCTCGTGGCTGGTGTAGAAGCTGGTGCCCTGCAACTGCGGCACGGTCATCGGATCGATCCCGCAGGCCGCCATGAAGTCCAGCGCCTCACCGATGCGGTCCGCTGTATCGCCAAAGCGCTTGGCCCAAGGGCTGCGGCCGATATGGTCGAGCGTCCACTGATGAACCTGCCGCAGATTGGCATAGCCGCCATTGGCGAAGGCGCGCAGCAGGTTGAGCGTCGCAGCGCTCTGGCCGTACGCCTGAAGCATCCGCGAGGGATCATTGCGGCGCGTCGCGTCCTCGAACTCGATGCCGTTGATAATGTCGCCGAAATAGCTCGGCAGTTCCTTGCCGCCGATGGTCTCGGTCGCGGCAGAGCGCGGCTTGGCGAACTGGCCTGCCATGCGGCCCAGCTTTACCACCGGTTGCTTGCTGGCAAAGGTCATCACAACCGCCATCTGGAGCAGCACGCGGAAGGTATCGCGGATATTGTCGGCGCTGTGCTCGGCAAAACTCTCGGCGCAATCACCGCCCTGGAGCAGGAAGCCCTTGCCCGCTGCGACTTCAGCAAGATCAGCTTTCAGCGCGCGCGCTTCACCGGCAAACACCAGCGGCGGGAACTTGGCGAGTGTTTCTTCTACACCGGCAAGTTCGCCTGCGTCCTGATAGACTGGCAGATGCCGCGCTTCATGCGCTTTCCAGCCGTCGGGGGTCCAATTGCTCGCCACTTCGATGCTCCTTTGCAGGCCGCGGGCCTTAGCGGGGTTGTGGAAAAATGCAAAGCGCCGCGCATCTGCCTCGTCTTACGCAAGTCACCGTGCTGCCGACTTTGCCCCCGCTTGGCCGCTTTCAGGCACCACAGCCAGCCGCCAGCTTTTCGCCGGGTCGAGATACTTGGCCGCAAGCTGTTGCATCCTCTCGGGCGTGGTCTGGGTATAATCCGTCAGCAAAGTCCGCACCGCTGCGAAGCGCGCAGGCTCGCTGGTGGCCCCTTCCAGCTGGTTCATAAAGAACGCCGAACTGGTGGTCGCGCGGTTGATCTGCTGTCGCAATGGCTCGATCACGCGCATCAGCTCGTCAGCGCCGGGGGGACGCGCGATCAGATCGGCAGCGATCTCCTGCGCGGCGGCAAAGAAGGCCGAGGTGGCTGCGGGCTGGATCTGCGCAAAGGCCGAGATTGATCCGCCACTGTCGAGATCAAGCGGCCAAGAGTTGACCACCTGCGGCGCATAACTTGCCCCCAGCTTCTCGCGCATCCGGTCAAGCAGCCGATTGGTGAACAGCTGCGTCAAAATCTCTAGCTGGCGTGATTCGCTGACCCCGGCCATGCCGCCGCCGGTGGCCCAGCCGACAACCGCTGCCGCCTGATTGGCATCACCCCGGTGGGTGAGTACCAAAGGCTGGGCATTTGGCGCCGGGAAGGTTGCACTGGCAGGCGCCGTTCCGGCTGGCAGCGGCTTGCGTGTCGGCAAGGCACCGAACGTCCGTTGCAAGGCAGCGAGCGCCGAATTGCGGTCGAAATCGCCGAAAATCTGCACTTCGATTGGGCCGCTTGCCAGAATCCGGCTCCACAATGCGCGGAATCCTGCGGGTGTGGCCTGCTCAATGTCGGCCGGTGTGGCTGTGCGATAGCGCGGATCGCGGTTGCGCTGGAGGTACTTCAGGTCGCGCTCAAGCACGCCCTGCGGAGAGACGGAGAAGGCATCGTATTGCAGGCGAGCCGCCGCCTTGGCGCGCAGAACCGGGTTTACATCCCAACGCGGCTGCGCAAATTTAGCGGCGAAAAGATAGAGCTGATCGGCCAGATCGGCGCTGCGGGTGTCGGCAGAAAACTGGAACGCGGTATCATCGATCTTGAAATCGAAGCCCATCTTGCGTCCGGTCGAAATGCGGTCGAGCTCTTCCTGCCCCAGCGGGCCGACGCCCGAACCCGTCAGGGCCATTTCGCCAAGTCCGACATAAGCGGCATCACGTGGCCCGAACGACCGATACCCACCGCCAAAGCGCACCTTGACGGTCATACGTCCTGGCTCTTCCGGCGTCTGCCAGATCAGCGCCTTGATCCCGTTGTCCAGGTTCACCTGTTCGATGCCCAGCAACGACGATGGCGCAAGGCTGACAATCTTGCCCGGCGGTCCGATCGGCGGAAGCTGATCAAAGCGAATTGGCTTGGCCGCGAGTCGCACGCTGCCATCGGGAGTTACTGGCGCGAGTAGCGCCTGACGCAGCGTGGCTGCATCGCCCTCGCCCGCTTTCGGAGTGATCAGGATCGCCCGGGTGACGGCACCACTGAACAGCGTCCGCGTGTGCTTCAACACAGCATCAGGGGTAAACAGCGGCTTGGAACTGCGAAAAATCCGCAACACATCTGCAGGTGCGGCAACCGTCTCACGAATGTCGAGCGCGGTTACCAGATCGTCCGCGACCTTTGAGCCTGCCCGCAGTGCCTGCTGTTCGACAGGAACCTGATAGGCGATTTCCATCTCCGCCGCCTCGCGGTCGATTTCCTCCTGCGTCGGCGCACTGGCAAGCGCATCAGCAATCACCGCGCGGGTATCGCGGAGCGCGCTTTTCCAGTCTTCACTCAGCGGAGTGACTGTCACGAATGTGCCATCAACCGAACGGCTGACATCCTGCTGCTGAACCTGTGCAGTCAGGAAGCTCCCGCCTGCGCGGGCCTTGGCCTCCAGCCGCCGGTTGATCAGCGCCTGCGCGAGTGCGTCGACCATCAAGCCCTGATTATACACAATGGTATCGTTTACCTGCCGCCAGGGCCGCAGGATCGCATAGCTTGCACCGCGCGGCAGCTCGGGCTCGACCAGAACCCGTGCCTCGCCGACCGGCGCCGTTCCCGGTGCGGGTGCAGCGGCATCGGATGGCGCAATCGGGTCACCAAAACTGGGCGCAGGCTCCGCCTTGCCGGTCCCGCGCCAGGCGCTGAACCACTTGACGATCATCGCTTCGAGCGCGGCGGGATCGGCATCACCCGCCGCGATCACAACCGCGTTTTCAGGGCGATACCAGCGCGAATGAAATGCCCGTACGCTTGTGGCTGTTGCGCCCTCCAGTGTCGCCACGGTGCCAATCGGGGAACGGCTGGCAAGCAATTGCCCTGCGTAGAACGTCTCGCGCGTTGCCTCCTGCACTCGCTCGCCAGCACCGCCGCGTTCTCGCTTTTCGGCGAGCACGATTGGCACTTCGGCGCGAATATCGCTTTCCGACAGCGTCGGTGCGGCCATCATGCCGGACAGCAATTTGAAGCTCTCATCGACCGAAGCCGGGGTCGCGTTCGGCAGATCCAATTTATAGGCGGTGTGTGTCGGCGAGGTCTCCGCATTGGTATCATTGCCGAAACTCGCGCCAAGGCGCTGCCATGTGGGGATTGCCTGCGCTTCGCCCAGATACTTCGACTGGCGAAACACCAGATGCTCGATCAGGTGCGCATAGCCGCGCTCATTGTCACGCTCGTGCAATGACCCGGCATCGATACTGATGCGGATCGAAACCTGATCGGGCGGCACGCCGTTCTTGCGCACCGCATAGCGCAAACCGTTGGGTAACTGGCCAAATACCCAATCTGGATCGGGCGGGACGTCGCTGCCGCGATAGAGCCACGGAACGGATTTTATCGTTTCAGCGGGGGGCTTTGCCGACTGCGCGGCCAACGGCGAACCGCCGATCAGCAGCAGAATTAACAGGGGATGGGCGAGGCGGGGGATACGCGGCAGCAAATTCATGGTAAGGTGTATAGGGATGGCCAAGATTAAGTGCTAGTGAATAGCCGATGCGAACAGTACGTGTCCGATACGTCAAAACCACTGCCAGCCGGACAATTTCGCAGTCTCTGGTTCCCGCTTGAGCGAGGCAGAGCCTGAGGCTGTTCAGCCATGGCAATGGGCTCACTCCTCTGCCCAACGTAGCCTGTTGCCCGAGACAATGCTGGCGGTCCTACAAAGCGGCGACGGCAAGGCGAAAGCCAGCGCGCTGTTCCAGTACCGCCTGTTGCAGGCGCTGGTGCTGGCCAAGCGTTACCATGAGGCAGTATGCCTTGGGTCTGAACGGCAGCCCGGACAACCAGGCCCGGGAGCCTGGGATGGACTGGTTGTGGAATCATTGCATCAACTAGGGCGTTACGACGAAGCGCTGGCGAGAATCGATGCGGTCCTGGCTTGTGGTGAGGATCCAATACTGCGCTGCGAGCGGGTACGACTGCTGCTTGCCGCCGATCGTCGACAGGAGGCAATCGCTTCGCTGGACCAGCTGCAACCGGGCATCAAAGCGATACTTAGCGGCCCGGCGCTAGAGCTGGCACTAGAGGTGTGGAGCCGTCGGCACTTGCTGGATTTCATCGACCAGTCGGGGCCGCCCGTCCGTCACATCGGGCAAGTGGCAGAAGCACGGCTGCGCTGCCTGGCCGCGCTGGGTCGCAGCGACGATGTCCTTGCGATGGTCGATCCGGGCCGCCATGTCATTGAGAGCTATCCCTCCTCGACCCAAGATCCGCAATTCCTCGCGGCGCTGTGCCGCGAAGTTTCGGCGCTCGGCAGTCTGGTCGATGATCCGGAGGGCTATACAACGCGCGGCGGCCAGCAGTCCTCAAGAATCCTTGAGAATGCCCCTCCCGCGATGATGGACCTGCTCGAACAGTGCCGACGGGAAGTCGAGCGTTATGCCGCTATGCTGTCCGCACACGACCCTGTGGCTCTCAGCCGACCGCAGAACCCATCGATCGAAGCCTGGGCAGTGGTGCTCCGCAAGGGCGGACACCAGTTGCCTCATTATCACCCCAATGGCTGGCTGAGCGGCGTGTTCTATGTGGCCGTGCCGACTGTCCGTGCGCAATCCGGTGCTTTGCGGATCGGTCTGCCGCCGCCAACAGGAGAAACGATGCCTTGGGACGAGCAAAACGTCATGCCCGAGCCGGGGAAGCTGGTATTATTTCCGTCGATGCTGAGGCACGCAACAGACGACAACAAGACCAACGCGCATCGCATCAGCATCGCGTTTGACGTGGTGCCCTAGCGCACATGGCTCGGCTGCGACGGCCCGCGTATCAGCCCGTGTTCGGTTTCAAGGTCAGCACATTACCCGCGCTAGCACCTACGGCGACCTTCAACGGTGCGTGATGCGCAGACACAGCTTCCATCTTGTAGATGAAATCGCGGATTGCGGGATAGATCTCAGCCTGAAACTTCGAGCCGGAGAACACCCCGTAATGGCCGACGCCTTCCTGCAAATGGTGTCCGCGCCGTTCCTCAGGAACATTGGCGCAGATGTCATGGGCAGCTTCGGTCTGGCTGGGCGGGCAGAAATTGTCGTTGGCGCCCTCGACAGTCAGCAATGCGGTTTCCCGGATTGCGCCGAAATCGACCAGTTCGCCTTCATAGGTCATCTGACCCGTGGGGATGTGGTGGTCGAAAAACACCTTCTCCAGCGTCTCGACATAGAACTTCTCCGTCATGTCGAGCACGGCGAAATACTCGTCGTAGAAATCGCGGAAGCGGTCCAGACCTTCTTCGTCGCCCTTGATCGAGTTTTTGATAAACCGGCCGTACTGTTTAACGTGCGGCATCGGGTTGAGAGTGATAAACCCGTTGAGCTGGAGAAACCCGGGATAGACACGACGTCCACTGCCCGGATATCCGCGCGGAATTTTGTGAATGTTCAGCGTCTTGAACATCTTCAGCGGCAGAGTTGTGGTGATTTTCTGAAGCACGTTGTTTGGGCTGAGCCGGGTGTCGATCGGGCCGCCCATCAGGGTCAACGTGGCGGGCGCAAACTTTGACTTGCGCGCTTCCATCGTCGCCACAGCGACCATTGCCGGCGGCGCAGCCTGGCAGGTTGCGACCAGATGCGTGTTCGGCCCCAGCGTCTCCAAAAACTGGATCAGATAAGAGACGTAGTCATCAAAGCCGAAGTCGCCTTCTTTCAGCGGAACTTGCCGGGCGTCTTTCCAGTCCGTGATGTAGGTATCGAAGTCGCGCGCGAAGCCGCGGATCGTGTCCTGCAACAAGGTCGCATGGTGGCCCGACAGGGCAGCCGCGATCAACAGCTTGGGCTTTTCGCGTCCATCATCGACCGGGAAATGCAGCAGGTCTGCAAACGGCAGGCTTTGCACTACCTTCTCTTGCAAGCTAACTTCGATATCGCCAAGCTCTTCAAAAACCTGATATTTCGGTTTGCCATAGAGCTTGAGTTGGCGGGCAGGAAGTTCCCACGCCGTCGCCAGAGCACGCATCGCCAGCGTGTTCCGCAAGGGATTGCTGTCATGGCGAGCCAGTTTCTGGCCGGTATTGAGCAGATGGTAGAGCGGCCGGGTGCTGCGGCGCGCGGCTTCATAAACCTGATAAATCAACTGGTATCCCCCTTTGTAGGGCCGCCCCCTGAAGGCTCCGGAATTATTCTACGACGGAATGCCGCGCCGAGCCTTAAACTGACACTAGTGTAACACCACTTTGCGAAAGCTGAACCAGAATCTGCGTTTTTCCCCAGATTCTCTTCGCAGTCGCGGTAAACCACTCATTGCACTACATAAGTTCCTGGAGCATCGCAGACCACTGGGTATTTTTTCGAGCCCGCCTTCTTGGGCGCCGCGATTTCCTTGCCGCTGCGCTCAACGCACCATTTGGCCCAGCTTTCCCACCAACTGCCAGACAGTTTGTCGGCTTTTTCCAGCCAACTGTCGCCGTCCACCGCATCGCGCGGCGCCATATAGTGATAAGCCTTCGGATTGCCGGGAGGGTTGACCAGAGCCGCAACATGCCCGCCATTGCTCAGCGCAAACGTCACATTTTTCGCACCAAGGTGGGTGCTGGCCAGATAGCAGGCCTTCCACGGCGTAAGGTGATCAGTCACCGCGCCAACCACAAATGCATCGCTGGTGAGCTTGCCCAGATCGACCGGCTTGCCCAGAACCGTTGCCTTGCCGGGCTCAATGATCGAATTCTCTTCGAACAGCGTCAGGAAATCCTCGTGCAGCTGCGCGGTCATATTGGTGCAATCATTGTTCCAGGCGAGAATATCAAAGGCTGCGGGTGGTTCGCCCATCAGGTAGTTATTCACCCAATAGTTCCAGACGAGATCGTTGGGACGCAGCCAGGTGAATATCTTGCTGAGATCGGCACCGGGCAGAATGCCTTTCTTCGCCGTCTTTGCCTTTGCAGCACCCAGCACCGCCGGGAGCCTGAACGCGCCGAGCGCTGCATCGACTTTGAAATCAAGCATCGTCACGCACAAAGCCAGGCTGTTCACCCGGTCTTCGCCCTTGGCCGCAAAATAGGACATGACCATGGCCGAAGTGATACCGCCCGCGCAGAAACCGACGAGGTTGATCTTGGGCTGGCCCGTAATCTCGGCAATTGCATCGATAGCGGCAATTGCGGCGGCGGCATATTTATCCAGGCCCCAGTGGCGTTGCTCGGCAGTAGGGTTGCGCCAACTGATTGCAAAATATTGCAGACCTTGCGCCACGGTATATTCGGCAAAGCTACGACCCGGTGCAAGGTCGGTAAAATAGAACCGGTTGATCTGCGGCGGGATCAGCAAAACCGGTGTCTCACTGACCATTTCGGTAGTCGGCGTATATTGAATCAATTCGAACATATCGTGCCGGAGCACAATTTTTCCGGGCGTGATCGCCAGATTGACGCCAACTTCAAATTTCGAATCATCAACCTGTTTCGGCAAGCCACCATTGTTCTTGAGGTCATCGAGGAAGGCCACCAACCCCTTGGTCAAATTGCTGCCGCCGGTTTCAATGGTCTTGTTCAAGGCGGCCGGATTGCCCATCAGCGTATTCGTCGGCGAGAATGCGCTGGTGACGATTGATGCCGCAAGCTCTGCCCGCTGTTTGTTCTCAACCGAGAGATCATCGGGGATCAACTTCTCAACGGCTTCGGTCATCGCCAGATAGGTCTGCGCGAGCCGCTTGTAAGCCGGATTTTTGCTCCACGCCTCGTGCTTGAAGCGCGCGTCGCGGCTGTCCGGGGCGATTTCGCTCTTGCCGGTAGCGATGTCCAGCATGGTCTTGGACATCACCATGCTTTGATCAATAACCGCGCGCGCATCGATGTTGCGCAGAAACATAGCAAATGGTCCATCCAAGCTGAAGAATGCCGACGAAGCATCCTCTGTCGCATCGTTGGGGGACATATCTTGCGGGGTCTTGTCGCGCGATGCCATGGCCTGTTCCTTCTCCCGATCGGATTTTTCCATGACGCGATGTTAGCACCGTGTTTGGCCAATGCCAGCGTTCTTAGCGGAAATACGTCTCTTTCCGGCACCCCCATGCCAACGCCCCGCCCTTGACCACTCGCTACCAGCGCCTACATGCTC
The DNA here is from genome assembly GCA_031428495.1 of Novosphingobium sp. Taxonomy (GTDB): domain Bacteria; phylum Pseudomonadota; class Alphaproteobacteria; order Sphingomonadales; family Sphingomonadaceae; genus Novosphingobium. The sequence continues at coordinate 18,595 of JANPPM010000021.1, read as the reverse complement.
AGAGCCATGTTCATAGAAACCGAAACCACACCCAATCCCGCAACGCTCAAGTTCCTGCCAGGCGAGCTTGTGATGCCTGCGGGCACCCGCGAATTCGTCAATGATGAACAGGCCGCCGCCTCGCCGCTTGCTGATGCACTGTTCAGCCTCGGCGATGTGACTGGCGTGTTTTTCGGGCGCGATTTTGTGTCGGTCACCGCTGCTCCGGGTGCAGACTGGAGCGCACTCAAGGGCCAGGTGGTCACGATCATGCTCGATCACTTTGTTTCGGGCGCGCCGCTGTTCACCGGGCCCGACGCCAGTGGGATTATCGTCCCCGGTGATGATGAGCAGTTTGACGACGATCCGGCCGATGCCGATGTGGTCGCTCAGATCAAGGAACTGATCGAGGAACGCGTACGCCCTGCTGTGGCCAACGATGGCGGCGACATCGTCTATCGCGGCTTTCGCGAAGGCGTGGTTTATCTGCAGATGCAGGGTTCGTGCTCAGGCTGCCCATCGTCTTCGGCAACGCTGAAGCAGGGGATCGAAGGCCTGCTCAAGCATTACGTCCCCGAAGTCGTCGAAGTCCGCGCGGCCTGACGCATAGACTGATGACCCAGCCACTCAACGACAACGCGCTCGATCAACTGTTTCGCACCGCCCGGACCTATAACGACTACCTCGACAAGCCGGTCAGTCAGGCTCAGCTCGAACAGATCTGGCAGCTGGTCAAGTTCGGCCCGACCTCGGCCAACATGCTGCCTGCGCGGCTGGTGTGGTGCGTAAGCCAGGACACGAAAGATAAATTGGCAGACCTTGCGAGCGGCACCAATGCAGCGAAAATCCGCAAGGCGCCGGTAACAGTGATTATCGGCATGGACCTCGATTTCTTCGAACATCTCCCCGAGTTTTTCCCGCACAATCCTGGGATGAAGGATTTGTTCGGCGGTCTCCCAGAACCCGTTCGCGACGCGATGGCGTTGCGCAACTCCTCGCTGCAAGGCGCATATCTGATCCTCGCCGCCCGCGCACTTGGCCTTGATACCGGGCCGATGTCGGGATTTGACAATGCCAAAGTCGATGCCGCTTTTTTCGCCGACACACCGCGGGTTAAGTCGAATTTCATCGCGACGCTGGGTTACGGCGATCCCGCAAGCCTGCACCCCCGATTGCCGCGTCCGGACTTCGGCACGTTCAACCGGGTCGCCTGAGCGAAGCTGAACAGCCCGATGCGAACCCTGGCCATTGATTGTGTAACTGAGGCCTGTTCGGTGGCGCTGTTTGATGGCGATCAGCGCATTGCCGGAGAATTCCGCAAACTTGGGCGCGGTCACGCAGAACACCTTGTGCCGATGATTGCCGCGCTGCCAGCGGAAGGCCGCGCAGAGCGGATCCTCGTATCGCTGGGACCGGGAAGTTTCACCGGAGTGCGGGTCGGCCTTGCCGCAGCCCGCGCGCTAGCCTTCGCATGGCAGGCTGAACTGCTGGGCTATCAGACCCTGGCGCTTATTGCGGCCATGGCCCAGCACCAGTCGGGTTCACACGCTCTGGCAGTCGTGACAACCGGTGGGCATGGTGAATGGTTTGTCCAGCGCTTTGCCTTGGATGGCGCACCATCAAGCCCAGTCGCGGCGCTTTCTCCCGCAGATACCGCCGCAACGATTGGCGAACACTTGCTCACCGGGGGGCAGGCTGCGGCGTTGCTCGCTCTGCGCGGCTACGGCGAGGCGATTGACCTGCTGCCAGACGCAAATGCCGTAATGCTGCTGCACCCGTCGGCACTGACCCGTGAAGTCGGCCCGATCTATGGCCGCGCGCCCGATGCCCGGTTGCCAGCCGCCCCGTTATGATCGCGCCAGCAGACGATATCGACCGGATCATGGCCGTCATGACCGCAGCCTTTGATCCAGCCTTTGGCGAGGCGTGGAATCGCCGCCAGCTTGAAGACGCGTTAATTGTCGGCAACTGTTACTACGCACTGATCACTCCAAGAGGCGACATTCCTGCCACTAACGAACAGGCAGCAGGATTTTGTCTATCGCGCCATGCCTATGAAGAGGAAGAGCTGCTTCTGTTCGCCGTCGATCCGGCATGGCGACATCAAGGACTAGGACAGGCACTACTCGCGCGCTTCGCCGCGTCTGCGCAGGCTCGCGGCGCACAGCGACTTCTGCTCGAAATGCGTGACGGCAATTCAGCAGAAAGTCTTTACCGTGGATTTGGATTTACTGCGATCGGGCGGCGGCATAATTACTATCGCGCGCCCGATGGAATCCGGCTGGATGCCATTACCTTTGCCTATGACTTCTAATGGATCAGAAAGCAGCAATTTTTCCTGTTTGTTCCGAAATTATGATGAAAAATAGCTTACTTTATTGTCAATAGTAGCCAAATTCTACCTTGTCGAATTAAGCATTCTGGTTCATGACACCTCTTGTAAGCCGCATGAATCCTAGCATGTCGCCGAACAGGATGCCGGGTCGCACCGATTCCAAGGAACGAAACATGGACAATTCCGAAGCTGATATGAACGAAACACTGATCACCCTCACCTCTGATATTGTTGCCGCCCACGTCAGCAACAACAATGTCACCGTGGATGATGTTCCCGCACTGATTACCAATGTTTATGGTGCGCTGGCTGGACTCGGCAAGGGCGCGCCTGCTCCTGAACCGCTGCCCGAGCCTGCTGTATCGATCCGCGCTTCGATCAAGCCGGACTATATCGTTTGCCTTGAAGATGGCAAAAAGCTCAAGATGCTCAAGCGCCACCTGATGACGCACTATAACCTGACACCTGACCAGTATCGCGCCCGTTGGGGTCTTTCCGCGGACTATCCGATGGTTGCGCCCAACTATGCCGAAAAGCGGCGCGAGCTCGCCAAAAAAATCGGCCTTGGCCGCAAGCCCGGGATCAAGCGCGGCCGCCCGGCCAAGCCGAAGCCCAAGATCTGAACCAGTTCGACTGGCAGGTTGTATATTCGCCCCGCCGGGTTAATATCCGGCGGGGCTTTTCATTACCGGAACTCACGTGCACCAGACCATCGACATTGAAGCACTTTGCGCCGAACGCGGGCTGCGGATTACTGAGCAGCGCCGGGTGATCGCCCGCGTGCTGTCAGACAGCACAGATCATCCTGACGTCGAAAAGCTGCATCAACGCGCGGTCGCCATCGATCCGGGGATTTCGATCGCAACGGTCTATCGTACCGTTCGGTTGTTTGAGGAGGCAGGCATTCTTGATCGCCACGATTTCGGCGATGGCCGTTCGCGCTATGAAGCCGCGCCCGAGGCGCATCACGATCATATGATTGATGTCGAAAGCGGCAAAGTGATCGAATTTGTCGATCCGGAGCTTGAAGCGCTGCAACGTCAGATCGCCGAAAAGCTGGGCTTCCGTCTCGTCGATCACCGGATGGAACTTTACGGCGTCAAGCTCGACCGCAGCGCTGGCCCCCGCGAGGAGTAAGCGTGGCCGCTGCCGCCCCTATTGCGGCGATCGCGCCGCTGGGCTGGCTAAGAATTTTCATTCGCGTCATAGCAATGGTCGCTTGGCTATTCGTCTGCGTACCGCTCTATTATCTTGCTCGTCTGTTTGGCATCTCAAATCCATGGCCGCGCAGGTTCCTCAGCGGGATTACAAGACTTTCAGGGGTATCACTGCGGGTAACGGGAGATCGCGCGCAGTGCGGTGAGTTTCTGCTCGCCAACCACGTAAGCTGGATCGACATTCCGGCGCTCTCGGCCGCGTCGGGCGCGGCTTTTGTCGCGCATGACGGTCTGGCTTCGGTTCCGCTGCTGCGCTGGCTCTGCCGAATGAACCGGACCGTCTTTGTCGCCCGGCATGACCGCGCCAGTGTCCACCTGCAAGTCGAACAGGTCCGCGAAGCCATCGGCAAGAGCGGCACATTGGTGATTTTTCCCGAGGGGACGACCGGCGACGGCGCAAACCTGCTGCCGTTCAAAAGCTCGCTCTTGTCAGCGCTCGACCCTTTACCTGAAGGAATCGCAGTGCAGCCCGTTCTGCTCGACTACGGTCGCGAAGGGCCGGAACTGGCCTGGCTCGGCGTTGAGCACGGACTGGATAATTTCAAACGGATACTGGCGCGCAAGGAGCCAGTCATGTTGACAGTTCATTTCCTGCCGCCGCTGACCGGGGAATCTCTTGCCAGCCGAAAGACCATCGCTGCTGCTGCACGCGAGGCAATTGCAGGCGCGCTTGGTACAGCTACGGCTTAATTGAACTCGCAGAGAATGGCCTAACGCGTCACATTGTGCGCGAGTTGGCCCTCATCCAGCTGGAAACCGACCAACAGCTCAAACGTCGCGCGCAGGACCGCAGCTTTGACATCAGTCTCGGTCAGCGGATCGGTGGCAGCGTCTTCATCGCCAGCGCGGCGCTTGCGGGTGATGCGGTCACGGATTTCCTGCGGCAGGGTTGCCTCGGCACGGTCAATATAGGCGGATGCCTGCCCCTTTGCCTGGGCGCGTTCCTGACCATCGGCAAAATTGAGCGTGACCTGGCCGATCCGCTTGGTCACCACGGCAGAACCGCCACGCAGCACGGTTACGAAATAGGGCAGCGTTACCTGACGCGCGCCGCGCAGATCGCTGCGCCGGGCAAGTACGTCAAAAGTGCTGCTGGCATAGACCTTACCCGAAGCATCGCGGGCACCATCGTTGCACTGGCTGCGCAGATTGGTCATCGTCGCAACAACATCGATATCCTGAGCGGTCTTGCTGCCGCCGGGACGAAAGAGGGTGATGTCGCCAGTATAATCAGGAATGCCCACCGCTGGGCATGCGCTGCGCACGGCAGTAACGCCGACGCCTTCATCGATTACGAGCTCACCCTTGGAACGGCAGCCGCCCAACACAGCAGCGACCAGAACGACGGAAAGCAGGCAGACGCGGCGATTCATAGTAATATTCCCAAACAAGCTGCTGGCCCAAAATGCGACTGGCCCCGCAAGGAACTGGCCTGATCCCCTAGCGGTGCGAAGGCCAAAGCGCTAGAGGCGCAATCATGAATGCACCCTTTCCCTCGCCCGGCCCGTCGAACGGCCTGCTTCCGCTCAAATTGCTCGTCGCTGCGCCGCGTGGCTTCTGCGCCGGGGTTGACCGCGCAATCGCCATCGTCGAGCTGTCGGTCGAACGCTATGGCGCGCCGGTCTATGTCCGCCATGAGATCGTGCACAACCGCCACGTCGTCGATGGTCTGAAGGCCAAGGGCGCGGTATTTGTCGAGGAACTGGATGAGGTTCCCGATGGTGCCCCAGTGATCTTTTCGGCGCACGGCGTGCCCAAGGTGATCCCGGAGCGCGCAACGGCACGCGGGCTCGAATGGCTCGACGCCACCTGCCCGCTGGTTAGCAAAGTACACCGCCAGGCCGAACGCCAGATCGCAGCGGGCCGGCACATCCTGTTCATTGGCCATCGCGGCCATCCCGAAGTGATCGGCACGCTGGGCCAGGTTCCCGAGGGCTCGATAACCTTGGTCGAAACGTTGGAAGACGTCGCCGCCCTTACGTTTACTGCGGACACTCCCCTGGCCTTTTTGACGCAAACGACCCTCTCCGTCGATGATACCGCCGATGTCGTTGCCGCTTTGCATCAACGTTTTCCCGGAATCGCTGGGCCACGCGCCGACGACATCTGCTACGCGACTTCGAACCGGCAAGCTGCAGTGAAGGCGATTGCCCCTCAATGTCAGCTAGTGCTCGTCATCGGTGCACCCAACAGCTCGAACTCTCGCCGCCTGGTCGAAGTTGCCGAGCGTTGCGGTGCGCAATCACGGCTGATCGAACGGGCAAGCGACATCGATCCCGCATGGCTGGAAGGCGTCACCACGCTGGGCCTTACCGCGGGAGCCTCTGCCCCCGAATCACTTGTGCGCGAAGTGGCAGCAATGCTGGGTGAATTGCGCGATGTCAGCGAAGAGGTAGTCACCACCGCTGAAGAGCACATGATCTTCAAGCTGCCCAAACAGCTGGCTGACTGAGCGCGTCGCAGGCGATGGCGGTCTATACCCAGCTAGGTGCCGAGGCGCTGGCCGATATTGTCGCGGCCTATGATGTGGGCTCGCTGATCTCGGCAAAGGGCATTGCCGAGGGTATCTCTAACAGCAATTGGTTGATCGAGACGACGGGAGGCGATGGAGCTGGCGCCCGGTTCATCCTGACCATGTACGAGCAGCGCACCAACACTGCCGAATTGCCGTTTTTCCTCGGCCTGCTCGATCATCTTGCCGCGCACGGCTGTCCGGTGCCGCGCACGATCCATGACCGTGACGGCAAGGCGTTTCGCTATCACGAGGGCAAAGCACTGGCGCTGATCGAATTTCTGCCCGGCGTATCGGTGAGTTCCCCCACTGCCGGCCAAGCACGCGCGGTTGGCGAGGCCTTGGGTCAAGTCCATTTGGCCGCGGCTAATTTTGACGGCCAGCGCGCCAACGGCCTCGCCCTGCCCGATTGGCAGGAATTGGCCAAGGCGTGCGGCACGGCTGGTCTCGATGAGATAAGCGATGGGCTGGCCGGGCTGGTCGATCGTGAACTGGAAAGTCTGACGCGAGACTGGCCGCAGGATCTGCCGCGCTCGGTCATCCACGCCGATCTGTTTCCCGACAACGTCCTGATGCTGGGCAATCAGGTGACCGGCCTGATCGACTTCTATTTCGCCTGTACGGACATCACCGCCTATGATGTCGCGGTTACGCACGCAGCTTGGTGTTTCAGCGGCGACGGAAGCCAATTTGACCCGGCGCTGTCACAGGCGTTGCTGGCTGGATATGAGGCGGTGCGCCCGCTCTCGCCGCAGGAACGCGCTGCCATGCCACTGCTCGCACAGGGCGCAGCGATGCGTTTTTTAGCAACCCGCGCCTACGACTGGATGCACACTCCGCCCGGCGCGCTGGTGACACGCAAGGACCCGATGGCCTTTGCGCGCCGCCTGGAATTCTATGCTGCGCCTGAGAACTCGGATATATTTGCCAGATGACTGACACTGCAGACGCCGTGAAGAAACATGTCGATATTTTTACCGACGGTGCCTGCAAGGGCAACCCGGGGCCCGGCGGCTGGGGCGCGATCCTTCGCATGGGTCGCCACGAAAAGGAATTGAGCGGCGGCGAGCCTGACACCACCAACAACCGCATGGAAATGACAGCGGTAATCCGGGCACTCAACGCTCTGGTAGAACCCTGCGACGTCAAGCTGCACACAGACAGCCGCTATGTCATCGACGGCATAACCAAATGGGTCGACGGCTGGAAACGCAAAGGCTGGGTCAACGCCAGCAAGCAGCCGGTTCGCAATCAGGATCTGTGGCATGAGCTGATTGAAGCGGCTCAGCGTCACCGGGTCGAATGGCAATGGGTCAAAGGTCACGACGGCCACCCCGAAAACGAGCGCGCCGACCGGCTGGCGAGTGATGCGGCTGTGGCTGCGGGGATTTAGAGCAGCGTTCGTTTAATCTGAATCACCGTTTGTGGTGAGGAGGGACAGAGCGGAGCGAAGGCCCGTCTCGAACCACCAGGCACCCGCGGGGTGCCCTTCGAGACGGCCTTTCAGCCTGCGGCTTCACGGCCTCCTCAGGACAAACGGATTTGGGTCAGATTAAACGCAATTTGCTCTAGTAAAACCGCTTTGGCGAATAACGCGCTGGATCGACCGGCCCGCCCGCCTCACCTAATACAAGCCTGGCCGCCAGGTCTGCTGCTGCCGGAGCCGTCTGGATGCCGAAGCCGCCCTGCCCGGCAAACCAGAAAAACGCGGGTTCACGCAGATCAAAGCCGTAAACCGGCAGGCGGTCGGGGGCGAAACTCCTAAGGCCAGCCCATTTGCGCTCCAGCGCCTCGATCTGCCAATCCGTGACCTCAGAGAACCGCTCAATCGCGGTTGCAACGTCAAGCTCTTCGGGCGCAGCGTCGCACGGCGCGCTCGGGGTTTCATCATGCGGGCTGACCCACAGACGTCCTGCCTCGGGCTTGAAATAAAAGCTCTCGTCCAGCGCCAGAACCAGAGGCAGGTCAGCGGGCGGAGGCGGGCTGGTTCGCAGCTGGACCACGGTGCGGCGCAGCGGCGCGATGCCGATCGGGCGCACCCCCGCCATGGCTGCAATAGCGTCCGCCCAGGCACCCGCAGCGTTGACCAGCACGCCGCACACGGCCTCGCAGCCATCGGCAAAGGTCAAACGCCAGCCTGAGGCTTGCCGCTGCGCAGCTACAAGCCGCGCCCGGCACCACAGTTCGGTGCCTTCGCGGCGCGCCCCTGCAAGATAAAGCTGATGCTGAGCGGCGACATCGATATCCGCACAGTCAGGCTCGGATGCTGCGGCAATCCATTCGGCACGTAATCCGGGGATCCGGGCCTCGATCATTGACCTGTCCACCAGCTCGATCCGCACCCGCTGCGCCGCGAACGTATCGACAAACCTGGCCAGTGCGGCCGCTTCTCCGGCCCGGGCAATCGTGATCGCGCCGCGCGCCGAAAGCAGGCCCTGTTCACGCAAAAACGGCCCCGATGCGGTGGTAAGCGGCTGCACCCCTGCCCCGCCATAGCTTTCATGCCAGAATGCCGCAGACCGCCCAGTCGCGTGATAACCGGGCTGATCTTCGGCCTCGACCAGCAAAACACGCATCTTGGCCGCAAGCGCCGTAGCAAGCGACGCGCCCGCCATGCCCGCGCCGACAATCGCTATATCGTATCGCCGCGCCATGATGACCTAGTCTCGCATGCGCGCGTTGCGCCCAAGAAAATCGTCAATTGCGGCAAGTGCCCGGTCGCGAAATTTATCAGTCTCGCGCAGCAACTCATGCCGTGCCTCGGGGCCAAAACGTACCAGGTCGCCGCGCGGCAGGCGAAGCGCTGCTTTCTCGATCGCGCGTGGTTCAACTAGCCGATCGCGTTCTGCCGACAGGAGCAGGACTGGAGTCTTGACCTGTTCCAGCACGCCCGGTCGCAGCAGCCCACGCACTGAAGCATAGGCCGCGACCACCCAGCCCCAGCTGCCTGGTCCCATGGCGATCTCTGGCCGCGCATCGCGCCACCACACTTCATCGGCATAGCGCTCGGTATCGCTGGTCAGGAGATTAATCCGGTCAACCGGCAGGACAGCAGGCTTTTCGCCCCATTTCCACGCCGGGCGGCGCCGGTCGCCCAGCCGCGCCATGATCCGCGCTGCAAAATGCATCAGCGATGCCGGAACCCCGTGGCGCAGGAAATCAACCATTGGCGCAACCAGAACCGCCGCATCGGGATCGACCCGGTGTTCGGCAAGCGCGCGAAGCACCAGGTGTCCGCCCATCGAATGGCCGATCAGCACGTGGGGTGCTGGGGTCGACTGACGCCATTGCTGCCAAAAGGTCGCCAGATCATCGATCCAGATGCCGAAGTCATCGACGTGCCCGGTGACTGTATCCTTGCCCAGCCGCCCTGATCCTGCCTGCCCGCGCCAATCTGCGGCGGTCACGCGCCAGCCCTGTCGGTGCCAGCCATCAAGCGTCTCGAGATATTTTTCATAAGCATCGCCGCGCCCCGGCATAAACAGGATCGCACCCCGGCAAGCCCCCTGAGGGATCGGCCAGTCAATCCGCCGCAGCGAATAGCCATCCGCCGCACGCCAGCGGGTTTCGACCGCTTCTGCGGGAATTATGCGCCGATCAACACGGGGGTCGTTACGGGAAATTGCGCTGCTGTCGCTGGCGTTCAAGTAGTAAATTCCGGCCTGAATGAGTTGGTTACTTTTTGGTAAGCCCTGCCCGTTACACCAGCCCCACCATGCCAGGGGGCTTTGATGCAGGGCGGAATTTTTTCATACGTATTGCTGGCAGCATTGGCAATCGCGTTGCTGACTGCGGCAATCACTGATCTGCGCAGACGCCAGATCGATAACTGGCTCAACCTCGCCATCGCCGTCACCGCGCCGCTGTTCTGGCTGGCAAGCGAGCAGACCTGGGTCGATGTCGCATTCCACCTCGCCATTGCAATCAGCCTGTTTGCCATATTGGCGGGCCTGTTCGCCTTGGGCGTGATGGGCGGGGGCGACGTCAAGTTACTGACCGCACTGGCGCTGTGGATCGATCCCATCAGTTTCGTCAAACTGCTGGTGATCATGTCGGTGCTTGGCGGACTGCTGACTTTGGTGGCCGCTGCCTGGCATTTTGGCCGCCGCCGCAAGGGCCGTGTTGCTGTGCCTTACGGGATCGCAATCTCGTTTGCCGGGCTCTGGGTCATCGCAACTGAATATTTTCCTGCGTTTTCGCCCGCCATGTTGACGGGGTAAACTCGATCTTAACCAATTTAGCCGAATTCAGGATTTGATTTCGGGGTATTCTCTAGGGGGCTTGTACAGCCATGGATAAGAAGAAACTGATGCTGCTGTTGGGGGCGCTGGTCATTGCGATCGGCACGGCGCTCGCCGCACGAAGCCTGATTGCCGGATCTGCGGCACCGCAGGCCGAAGCCGTCCAGGCGGTCCCGCAAGGCCCCAAGGCATTGGTAGCGCAGCGCGCGCTGCCGATGGGCACGATCATCACGGCAGACTCGATCTCGTTTCAGCCTTGGCCCAAGGAAATGGTGCAGGACGCCTATTTCCTTGAAGGTGAGGCCGACATGACCAAGTTGATTGGTACTGTCGTTCGCTTCCCGATCACGGCAGGCCAGCCAATCACCCAGGGCGCGCTGGTCGCACCGGGCGACCGTGGCTTCCTTGCAGCAGCGCTCAGCCCCGGCATGCGCGCAGTCACAATTACCGTCAGCCAAAAGACCGGTGTGGCCGGCTTCATCTTCCCGGGCGACCGAGTCGACCTGATGCTGACGCAGTCGGTCAAGGGCGCCGACAGCGGCGAGCCATTGAAGACCGCCGAAACCATTTTGCGCAATCTGCGCGTGCTCGCCACCGACCAATCGACCGAAACCGAAACCGAGAACGGCAAGACCGTGGTTCGTTCGGCTCGCACGATCACGCTGGAAGTAACCCCGCGCATTGGCGAAAAGATCGCGGTTGCCGATACCATTGGCACGCTCAACCTGTCGCTGCGCTCTATTGCCGATAACCAGAGCGAGCTTGAAAAGGCCATAGCCAGCGGCAGCGTGAAGATCCCGGAAGGCGCAACCAAGAACGAGGAAGAAAACCTCCTCAGCAAGGCCGTCAGCCAGCCGATCGAAGGCGCAACCAGCTTTGTCACCGGCGGCGATGTTTCGCGCTTCCAGCGCCGCACTGTCTCGATGACCCCAACCGCCCCCACGCGCGAATTTGCCAACACGGCAAGAGCTGCGGCGATGATCGGCGGAACCGGTGTCCCGGGCGGTGTCTCACCGCGCGCCGGTCCGATCGTCCGTGTGACGCGCGGCAAGCAGACCACCGAAGAACAAGTGGGGGGCAAGTAACATGGCCCGCACCAATCACACCGCCGCAAACGCCATTACCAGGGGCACTGCCATGAAACGCCGCCTAACTCTCTCACTGCTGGCCGCAGCCTGCGCCGGAGCCCCGCTCGCGCTTCCCAGCGCCGCGCACGCCCAATCGGTTGCGCGCCCGGCCAATGACATCGTCCTGTCGATCGGTCGCGGTCAGTTGGTCAGCGTTCCCGGCGCGATGGCTGACGTCTTCGTTGCCAATGAAGGCGTCGCCGACGTCCAGGTCAAATCGCGGCGACAGCTCTATGTCTTCGGCAAAGCAGGTGGCGAAACCACGGTCTATGCCAGCGACGCCGCGGGCCGCACGATCTGGTCCGCCAATATCCGCGTCGGCTCCAACATCGAAAGCATCGATCAGATGCTCAATCTGGCGATGCCCGACGCCAAAGTCAGTGTCTCGACCGTCGGCACCAACACCTATCTGCTTACCGGCACGGTTGCCTCACCCGAAGATGCCGCCGAAGCGCAGCGTCTGGTCGAGGCTTTCGTCGGCGGCAAGGGCGGCACCGGCAGCACGGCAAACGTCATCAGCCGCCTGCGGATGGCCACACCGCTGCAGGTTAACCTGCAAGTGCGCTTTGCCGAAGTCAGCCGCACACTGGTTCGCGAAATCAGCTCGAACCTGTCATCGCAGGACCGCAATGGCGGCTTCTTGTTCGGTGTCTCGCGCGGCAACGGCGGCGGGACCTTCAGCAACGTCTCAGGCACGACCAGCGGGATCAACACGAACGGCCTTCCGGTGCTCGACGCATCAGGCACCTTTGGCCTGCCCACCGGCAGCATCAACCTGCCGTTCGATCCGGTCAGCGGCAAATATGTCGTCGGTGGCGCACTCTTCACGCCTCCCGGCAACAATGTTGGCCAGACAGCGCTCAGCCTGGCGGGTCGCCTGTTCGGGATGAATGTCGGTGCCAGTTTCGACCTTGCTGAACGCATCGGCTTGGTCACCACCCTGTCACAGCCCAACCTGACCGCGCTTTCGGGCGAAACTGCGGACTTCCTTGCAGGCGGTGAATATCCGATCCCGATCTCGCAAGGCCTGGGCCAGACCTCGATCGAATATAAAAAGTTTGGTGTAAGCCTGTCCTATACGCCGACTGTGCTCGCCAACGGACGCATCTCGATCCGCGTGCGCCCTGAAGTGTCCGAACTTTCGAGCCAGGGCGCAGTCCAGCTGAACGGGTTCCAAGTACCCGCACTGACTATTCGCCGGGCTGAAACGACAGTCGAGCTTGGCTCGGGTCAAAGCTTCATGATCGCCGGTCTGATGAGCAATTCTGCGCAAAACTCGATCGAAAAGACCCCGGGCGTCGGCGACATTCCGATCCTGGGCACGCTGTTCCGCTCGACCAGCTTCCGGCGCGGCGAGACCGAGCTGGTGATCGTCGTGACGCCGTATCTGGTCCAACCAGTCAACGCCAACGACATCAAGCTGCCGACCGACGGGTATCAGAGCCCGCAGGAAATCCAGCGTTTGCTGGGTAATATGGGGTCAGACGGCAAATCGGGCGGCATGCGCCCCGTGCCCACCGCACAGCCGGCCGCTCCAGCCAACCCTGCTGTCAGTATCAACGGATCGGCTGCTCCGGCAAACCCGCAGCGTTCTGAAAATCGCGGTTCGCCGCGCACCGCCGCCGCGCAATCGCCGGCTCCCGGCTTCAACCTGAAGTGAGTGAGACCCAGATCATGACCAAATCCCTGTTCAAGAATGCGCCCCGCGCCACTGGTGTCGCACTGGCTCTCACGCTCGGCCTGTCGCTCGCCGGATGCGGCGGCATGCCTGGCAACCGCAGCCTCGAAAGCCTGCATCAGCCGGTTGTCGAGCGCTCAAACTACACACTCGACGTGACTACTGGTCCCGGCGGACTGAGCTATTCCGAACAGCGCCGTCTGGCGGGTTGGCTCGAGGCGATGGACCTGCGCTACGGCGACCGGGTGAGCATCGACGATCCGCTGCAAAGTGGTTCGACCCGCTCGGCAGTTGAAGCGCTTGTCGCGCGCCATGGTTTGCTGATTGGCCCCGATGCGCCAGTCACGCCCGGATATGTCAACGCTGGTACGGTCCGCGTTGTGGTCAGCCGTTCAAAGGCGACAGTCCCCGGCTGCCCTGATTGGTCGGCCAATTCGGATGTGAATCTCGCGAATGCCACCAGCACCAACTACGGTTGTGCCACCAATGGCAACCTCGCTGCGATGGTCGCCAACCCCGAGCATCTGATCCAAGGCGAAGGCAGCCGCGGCGATACCGTCGTGATGAGCTCAACCAAGGCAATCGAAACCTACCGTGAGGCCAAGCCGACCGGCCAGGGCGGTCTCAAAGAAACCTCTTCGAGCGGGAAATAAGCCATGAATGCACCCTGGAAATCCGGCAGCCAAGGAAACCGCGACGCATTTGCGGCTTTCATCTGCGACGAAAACTCGCTCGACGTGCTGCGGCCCGTCGTCATCGAATTGGGCTGGCAGCCCGAAAAGTGCAACAAGGGCGGACTGCGCAACGCGGTCCAGTCCCTGTCGATCTCGGCCAGCCCCAACATTCTGATGGTCGATCTGTCGGAAAGCGGCGATCCGCTGAACGATATCAACGCGCTGGCCGAGGTTTGCGAACCCGGAACGGTGGTGATTGCGATCGGACAGGTCAACGATGTGCGGCTCTACCGCGATCTATTGTCGAGCGGCATCCATGACTATCTGCTTAAGCCGCTGTCACCCGGACAGATCCGCGACTGCCTGGTCAATGCGCAGGCAATCTTTGCCGCGCCCAAGCATAGTGACGGGGCGACAGCCAAAAGCCACATTTCAACCGCAGTGATCGGCACGCGCGGCGGGGTTGGTGCCTCGACTCTAGCGACCTCGCTCGCCTGGCTGTTCAGCTCCGACCACAAATTACCAACCGCGCTGCTCGATCTCGATATCCATTTCGGTACCGGTGCGCTGTCGCTTGATCTTGAGCCAGGCCGCGGGCTGACCGATGCCATCGAGAACCCCAGCCGTATCGACGGACTGTTTATCGAGCGCGCAATGATCCGCGCCAATGATAACCTTGCCATCCTGTCGGCCGAGGCTCCGATCAACTCGCCGCTGATGACTGATGGCTCTGCGTTCATTCAGCTTGAGGAAGAATTCCGCCAAGCGTTCGAGATGACCGTGCTCGATTTGCCGCGCAACATGCTGATCAATTTTCCGCATCTGCTCAGCGATGTGAACGTGATCGTGCTGGCAACGGAAATGACGCTCGCCTCCGCCCGCGATGCAATCAGGCTGCTGTCGTGGCTCAAATCGAACGCCAGCCATGCCAAGGTGCTGGTGGTGGCCAACAAGGTCCAGCCTAGCGCGGGCGAAATCAGCAAGGCTGATTTCGAAGCCTCGATTGAACGAAAGATCAGCTTCTTCGTACCCTTCGACACCAAAGCCGCGACCAATGCCGCAAAGCTCGGCCAGACCTTCTCCGAAGCCAACCGCACCAGCAAGGCCGGCCTCGCCATTCGCGATGTCGCCAAGGCAGTGTTGGGCACAGGCGATGCAGACGACAGCGCCATCGCTCTGCCGGCGAAGAAATCTCTGCTCGGCAAGATCGATCTCAAGTCAATGATGCCTAGCAAGAAGTCCAAGCCAGCCCCGGCCATGGCCAAAGCCGGCTAATACTGCGGGCACCACCGTCCCGCCAATGCAAGTGAAAGGCACGCAAGCGCCATGAGCATTATCCAACTGCTGCTTTTCTCGGTCGGCCTGATGGCAGTTCTGGTGCTGCTTTGGGCCGCCTTTTCAGGGCTTTCGCCTGACAAGGAAGGTGCGCGGCGCTTGCAGGCAGTGCGCTATCGCCATTCAGAGAATGCAATCGACAAGGTCGAGGCGCAGTTGCGCAAGGCCGTGGCCGCGCGCAAGCCTAAGATGCACCAGATTGCAGGCTCTAGCTCGCGCATCGCAGCTCTCTCGCTGCGGTTGCACCGTACGGGTAAGAAATGGACCGTTTCGCAGTATCTTTACACCTCGCTCGGTATTGCCCTGACGCTCACCGTCCTGATCTACCTCAAGACCGGGGCTGCTCTGATGGCACTGGCAATCGGCCTGTTCATCGGTGCAGGCCTGCCGCACATGGCTATCGGGTTTCTCATCAAGCGCCGCCTGGGCAAATTTATCGCCAAATTTCCCGAAGCGATCGAACTGCTGGTGCGCGGGCTCCGGTCCGGCCTTCCGGTGACCGAGACGCTGGGCGTGGTGGCGAGCGAAGTCCCGGGTCCGGTTGGTGAAGAGTTCAAGATGGTCAACGAACGGATCAAGATCGGTCGGACCATGGAAGATTCACTGCAGGAAACAGCGGATCGGCTTAATACGCCTGAATTCAACTTCTTCTGCATCACTCTTGCGATCCAACGCGAAACTGGCGGCAACTTGGCCGAGACTCTGTCGAACCTTGCCGACGTGCTGCGCAAGCGCTCACAGATGAAGCTCAAGATCAAGGCTATGAGCTCTGAATCCAAGGCATCAGCCTATATCATCGGTGCGCTGCCATTTTGCGTGTTCATCATGATCTACTGGATCAACCCGCCGTACATGGCAGGCTTCTTTGAGGATCAACGTCTGATTGCGACGGGTGGTGGCGGGCTCATCTGGATGGGAATTGGCGCCTTCATTATGGCCAAAATGGTCAACTTCGAGATCTAAGCCAGAGCAAGAGAAAGCGGCAATCATGTTAAACAACCCTGCTGGACCTACGCTCCTCGGCTTTGACGTCGTCTGGGTCGGCACAATCTTGGCGGGTGTCGCCGCCGCGGCAGTAATGCTGGCAATCTATGCCGCAATCACCGTCCGCGATCCGATGGCCAAACGCGTAAAGGCGCTCACTGCCCGCCGCGAACAGCTCAAAGCCGGTATCGTTTCCAGCACGGGCAAGAAGCGTGCGAGCCTGGTTCGCCAAAGTGACACGACTGACAAAATGCGCGAGACGCTCTCCTCGCTAAAGGTGTTGCAGGACAGCCAGCTCAAGCAAATCCAGCAAAAGCTGGCGCAGGCAGGTATCCGCAAAAAGGAACTCGCCTTCGCGGTGCTATTCGTGCGCATGGTGTTGCCGGTGGTCCTGGGCATTGCGATGGGTCTGGCGCTGTTCGTGTTCGACGCGTTCCCTGATTGGAGCAGCTTCAAAAAGGTCATGGCCTTTGGCGGTGCGCTGCTGCTGGGTTACAAAGGCCCGGAAATCTACCTCGGCAATATCATCGGCAAGCGCACCAAGGCGATCCGCCAAGGCCTTCCCGATGCTCTCGACCTTTTGGTGATCTGCGCCGAAGCTGGCTTGACCGTCGACGCCGCCTTTAACCGGGTTGCACGCGAACTGGGCCGCGCTTACCCTGAGCTCGGCGATGAGTTTGCGCTTACCTCGATCGAGCTGGCATTCCTGCATGAACGCCGTAACGCTTTTGAAAACCTCGCCTACCGCGTCGATCTGGACTCAGTTAAGGGTGTGGTCACAACGATGATCCAGACCGAACGCTACGGTACGCCGCTAGCCTCGGCCTTGCGCGTGCTCTCGGCCGAATTCCGCAACGAGCGCATGATGCGCGCCGAAGAAAAAGCCGCACGGCTGCCCGCGATCATGACCGTGCCACTGATCCTGTTCATTCTGCCGGTGCTCTTCGTGGTCATCCTTGGCCCAGCGGCCTGCCAGATCAGCGACAGCTTCATTAACGTCAAGCCCGACGGAGGCTAAGCTCTGGTTCCCAATCCGCCGCCGCGCCCTTATGGGAATGCAGCGGTGGAACGGGAAGCCCGGTAATGCATGGTAACGACAACCCTTTTCCGCTCGGGACATTTGCGCGGATCGACGAGAGCGATGACGCAGGCTTTTATGCCCCACCCCGGTTGGTCACCCATATCGACGAACAGGCGATTGCCGCCCTTAGCGCTCATTATGGCGACGTAATCTCGCCGGGGGGCGACATTCTGGACCTGATGTCGAGCTGGGTCAGCCACCTGCCCGATAATCTTACCCTCGGCGAGGTGATCGGCCACGGCATGAACCCGACCGAGCTGGCCGCCAATCCGCGCCTGACCGAGCGCTTTGTCCAAGACCTCAACCGAGACCCAGTCTTGCCCCTCACCGACGCGCGCTGCGATGCGGCGCTGTGCTGTGTCAGCGTCCAATATCTGCAGCGCCCGGTAGAAGTGTTTACCGAGGTCCGCCGAGTGCTTAAAAACGGCGCGCCGTTCATCGTCAGCTATTCGAACCGCTGCTTTCCCACCAAGGCGGTTGAAGTCTGGCGCTCACTCGACACGCGCGGCCATGCCTCACTGATCCACCGCTATATGCAGCTTGCCGGATTTTCCGGGATTGCAGCCAAAGTGCTGGCCAACGGTATGCACGGCGATCCACTGGTCGCGGTGACCGGACTGGCCTGACCCGCTAAGCCGGCTTGCCCGCAAAGAAATCCTTGAGTGCATCGGGATCAGCGGCAAAGTCTTCGGCAAGCAGCACCCGTGCGACGTTGGAGGTATAAGCTGTTGCGACATAGAGCGTAACATTGGCAACCAGGAGCATCACACCGCGCGGGCCGAACAGGTCTAGCGCCTCCGTGCGGGTTGCTGGCAATAGCGCGCCGGAGCTCAGCAGTTCCACGTTGACCCGATAGGCCAGCCGCTCAGCCTCATCGCCAAACGGCGGTTCGCGCCCCTCTGCAATCGCCTCGATCAGCGCATCGGACAGGCCTTCATTGCGGGCAAAGGGAATGTGAAAATCGAACTCTACCATGGCCCCCAGCCGCGCCGAGGTGACCAGCACCACCAGCTCACGCAGCTTGCCCGGCAGCGCATCGTTGGTCCGCACTGCGCCTCCAAGATCAATCATCAGCTTGCCAAATGCCGGGAATTGCAGCCAGGCGTTGTAGAGATCAGGGAGCCGCTGCGCCTCCTCTCCACCCGTATAAAACCCGCGCGGTCCCAGCGTCAGCTCGTCCCAGAAGGCGCGCTGCTCGGCGTCGAGCTCGTCTTTCCCCAGAACCGGATATTCCTGCACCAGACTGTCCTCTCACGATTTTGTGCAAGCCTGTTTGAAAGCTGCCGCGCGGTCAACTAGACTGGGCAAAAATCAGGAGAGCTTGCATGGAATTCAGGAAACTCGGCCGTTCGGGAATCGAAGTCGCTCCCTTGATACTGGGCGGCAATGTTTTCGGCTGGACAGCCGACAAGGCGGCAAGTTTTGCCATTCT
>JANPPM010000020.1:0-8926 GCA_031428495.1 Novosphingobium sp. | reverse complement strand
AATTTCGCTTCTCGCCGCCACGCTCGCCGCATCGCTAATCCCCGCCGCTTCGCAGGCCGCTTTGCCAACCGGTTCAGCGGCCCCGACTTTCGCCACACAGGGCGCGATTGGCGGCAAGGCGTTCTCGTTCAACCTTCGCAGCGCGCTGCGGCGCGGGCCTGTTGTGCTATATTTCTACCCCAAGGCCTTTACGCAGGGTTGCACGCTGGAAGCGCGAGCATTTGCTGAGGCGCATGATCAATTCGCTGCTGCCGGGGCAAGCGTAGTGGGTCTTTCGAACGACGATCTCCCGACTCTCCAGCGCTTTTCGACAGAGGCATGCCGCGACAAGTTTGCCGTCGCGATAGCCACGCCGGCAATAATCCGCGCCTACGATGTAGCTCTGCAATTGCCGCCAGGATCAGCACCGCGCGCTGCCAATATGTCAGGTCTGTCTAGTCGGACAAGCTATGTGATTGGCAGGAATGGACGTGTCAGATTCGTCCATTCGAACCTTGATTACCGCGACCATGTGCGCCTGACGTTGCAGGCCGTGCAGGCGATGCGCACCGCGCGCTGAGCGATACGGCTCTCGCGCAGTTTACAATCGCGCACCGTCCGCTAAGCGATCTTTCCGGATTTACGGAGTTTTTCGCCATGCGTGCCGAAGGGCAGGCCAACATTGATCGCATCGAAGCCGCTTTGGCGCTGGTTCGCAAGTTCCTCGATTGGGACCGCGCGCTGCGCCAGCTTGATGAGCTGAATGCGCGCGTCGAAGACCCTAAGTTGTGGGACAACCCCAAAGAGGCCGAAGGCGTCATGCGCGAGCGGCGGCGGCTTGAGGCTGCGGTCGGCACGGTCAACACAATCTCCGCGCAGATGGCCGATGCGGTCGAATTCGTCGAACTGGGCGAGGCAGAGGGCGACGACGCAACAGTTCAGGAAGGCCTCGATGCACTCGCCGCATTGGCCGCCCGAGCCGATGCCGACAAGGTCCAGGCCTTGCTCGCGGGCGAGGCGGACGCCAACGACGCCTATCTGGAAGTCCACGCGGGCGCGGGCGGCACCGAAAGCCAGGATTGGGCCGAAATGCTCCAGCGGATGTATTCGCGCTGGGCCGAACGCCACGGTTTCAAGGTCGAACTGGTCGAGCACCATTCGGGGGAGCAAGCCGGAATCAAGTCGGCGACGCTGCTGATCAAGGGCGAGAACGCCTATGGCTACGCCAAGACCGAAAGCGGCGTGCACCGGCTGGTGCGGATCAGCCCGTACGATTCATCGGCGCGGCGTCACACCAGTTTCAGCTCGGTATGGGTCTATCCGGTGATCGACGATGACATCGATATCGAAATCAACCCTTCCGACCTCAAGATCGATACCTACCGTGCATCGGGCGCGGGCGGACAGCATATCAACACCACGGATTCTGCGGTCCGGATTACGCACATTCCCACCGGCATCATCGTCGCCAGCCAGATGGACCGCTCGCAGCACAAAAACCGCGCGACCGCGATGGGGATGCTAAAGGCGCGGATGTATGAGGCGGAGCTGGCTAAGCGCGAAGCCGAGGCTTCTGGGGAGTATCAGGCCAAGACCGAGATCGGCTGGGGCCACCAGATCCGTTCTTACGTCCTGCAACCCTATCAATTGGTCAAGGATCTACGCACCGGCGCGACCTCGACGTCGCCCGATGATGTGCTCGATGGGGATCTCGACCTGTTCATGGCGGCCGCACTCTCGCAAAAAGTGACGGGCGAGAAAGTCACGGTGGAGGACGTCGATTGAGGCTTGCCTCGGCTGCCTTGATTGCGCTCCTGACGCTTACTGGCTGCAAGGCCGAACAGGTTGATGCGGATCGCCCCGCGACCTCGCGTGAGTTTCCGCGTGCCTATCGCCCGGTATCACCGGTAGGGGGCAATCAGTTTGCCACTGAGGCGCAACGCGAAAAGCTCAATGAGGCAAAGGTTGTCATGGACCTCGCCAATATAGGAGCAGGCACGACAGTGGCTGATATCGGCGCGGGTGAGGGCTACTACACCGTGCGACTCGGTGAGCGAGTAGGAGCCAAAGGGCGGGTGTTGGCACAGGATATCGATGCCGCCGCATTGCAGCGCCTCGGCCAGCGGGTCGAGCGTGAACGGCTCGATAATGTGGCGATCAAACTGGGGGCACCTGACGATCCACGGTTGCCAGAGGCCAGTTTCGACCGGATTTTCATGATCCACATGTATCATGAGGTCAGCGAACCATTCGCCTTTCTGTGGCGGCTGCGCCCGGCTCTGCGACCTGGCGGTCAGGTGATTGTGGTCGATGTCGACCGGCCAACGGGCGAACACGGCATCCCGCCACCGTTGCTTTTCTGTGAATTTGCCGCCGCGGGCTTCCGTTTGTCACAGTTTGAACGTAAGCCGGAATTACAAGGTTATTATGCGCAGTTCGAAGCTGCAGGAGAACGACCTGCCCCATCGGCAATCAAGCCCTGTGGCGCGCCTGCGGGCGCAGGCCAGGCAAGCCGGGCGGCAGGTTGAGAGAAAGAATGGGCGCGATGGGTTTCAAGGGTCTCAAGCCGATACTGTACGGCGGCCGTGAAGTGTGGCCAGTGATCGAAGGCGGCAAAGGCGTCGCCGCGACCAATCATATGAGCTCGGGCGCCTGGGCCGCAGCAGGCGGCATCGGCACAGTCAGCGCGGTCAATGCCGATAGCTATGACGCCGAAGGCAAGATCGTGCCACAGGTTTATGCGGCGCTGACCCGGCGCGAGCGGCATGATGAGCTGATCCGATATGCCATCGATGGCGCGGTCGAACAGGTGAAGCGTGCCTATGAAATTGCCGGCGGCAATGGCGCGATCAACATCAATGTCCTGTGGGAAATGGGCGGCGCGCAGCCAATTCTCGAAGGCGTTCTGGAACAGACGCGCGGGATGGTTGCCGGGGTGACCTGCGGTGCAGGCATGCCCTATCGGCTGTCGGAAATCGCCCAGCGCTTCAATGTCTCCTATTTGCCAATCATCAGTTCGGCACGTGCCTTCCGCGCACTGTGGAAGCGGGCCTATCACAAGGTTCCAGCACTGATGTCGGCGGTGGTCTATGAAGACCCTTGGCTGGCGGGTGGCCATAATGGCCTGTCAAACGCTGAGGATCCGCTGAAACCTGAAGATCCCTATCCCCGCGTCAAGGCGCTGCGCGACACGATGCGGGCCGAGGGCGTGGCCGACAGCGTGCCAATCATCATGGCGGGCGGGGTCTGGTATTTGCGGGAATGGGACCACTGGGTCGACAATCCTGAACTTGGCTCCATTGCGTTCCAGTTCGGCACACGCCCGCTTCTCACCGAGGAAAGCCCGATCCCACAGGGATGGAAAGAGGCGCTCCGCGAAATCGAGCCAGGCGATGTCTTGCTCCATCGTTTTTCACCGACGGGTTTTTATTCTTCGGCGGTCCGCAATCCCTTCCTGCGCAGTCTTGAGGGGCGTAGCCAGCGGCAGGTGCCCTATTCGAAGGTCGAAGCGGGCGAGCATACCGTGCGGCTCGACGTTGGGGTGCGCGGCAAGAACTTCTGGGTCACACCGAAGGACCGCGACCGTGCGCGCGGCTGGGCCAATGAGGGCCACACCGAAGGCCTGCGCACGCCCGACGACACGATCGTGTTTGTCAGCCCGACAGAGCGTGAGATGATCAAGCAGGATCAGTCGGACTGCATGGGATGCCTGTCGCATTGCGGTTTCTCATCGTGGAAAGATCACGACGATTTTACCACCGGCCGCCTGGCCGATCCGCGCAGCTTCTGTATCCAGAAAACGTTGCAGGACATCGCGCATGGCAAGCCGATTGACGAGAACTTAATGTTCGCAGGCCATTCGGCTTACCGATTCAAGCAAGATCCGTTCTATTCGAACAACTTCACACCCACGGTGAAGCAGTTGGTTGACCGAATTTTGACGGGGGATTGAGGCGGCGGTGGAGCAGCGTTAACGGCGCGTATTGCTCCACACCACCTGACCCACGCCGACCAGCGCCAGAATCGCTCCATAGAGCGTCCATTTGGGGTCACCTACCATAAAGCCGCGCATCACGGCCTCGGGGCCATATCCGGTGCCCTGCATCATCCAGATGCTGCCCATGGCAATCATGAGCAGTCCCAGCAGGCTGCTGATGGTCCGCATCACAACATTAAACAGACTGCGCATGGCATTTTCCTTCGTTACGCAATGCCCCGGAGTGGGGAGCTTTCTTAATCGAATTCCCAGCCGCGTTCGCCGTGGCTGGTGATGTCGAGCCCTTCGCGCTCTGCATCTTCGCTAACGCGCATCGGGATAATCCACGAAATGCCCAGAGCCAGGACGACGCTTGCCACTGCTGACCAGATGGCGACAGTGAATACGCCGATTGCCTGTCCGCCAAGCTGCGAAATCATGCTGTAGCTTTCAGGATCACCGGTGCCGCCCAGCGAGGGCGACATGAAGAACGCGAGCAGCAGCGAACCGCAAATGCCGCCGACCCCGTGGACTGCGAAAACATCGAGCGAATCGTCAATTTCGAGCCGCTTTTTGATCACCTGGATCATCGGATAACAAACCCCGGCCGCGATCACGCCCATTAGGATCGCTGAGCCGGGCGAAATCATCCCGGCAGCAGGCGTGACTGTCGCCAGACCGGCAACGGCACCCGTAGCAAATCCGATGCCTGTCGATTTGCCGACTGTCAGGCGTTCGATCAGCAGCCAGACCATGGATGCAGCGCAGGCAGCCGCGTGGGTGTTGATGATGGCGCTTGCCGCATCGTCGTTGGCTGCAACTGCTGAACCACCGTTAAAGCCGAACCAGCCAACCCACAGCAGCGCTGCACCGACCATTACCAACGTCGGGCTGTGCGGCAACATCAAGGTCTTGGGATAGCCTTGACGCTTGCCAAGGAGCAGCGCGATCACCAGCGCCGAGATACCTGCCGTGGTATGCACGACAATGCCACCCGCGAAATCAAGCGTGCCGAACTGGCTCGAAAGCCAGCCGCCGCCCCAGACCCAGTGCGCAACCGGGGCATAGACCACCAGGCCCCACAGCGTGCAGAACGCAACGACCCAGCCAAAGCGCGCGCGATCAACCCATGCACCAGCCATCAAGGCTGGCGTGATCGCGGCAAATGTCATCTGGAACAGGGCAAAGGCGCTTTCCGGAACGGCATAGCCATCGCGCACATTGCCGAGGTTGTTCAGCATCCAGGCATTGCCCGAACCCAGCCAGCCATTGGTGACCGCGCCAAAAGCCATGGTGTAGCCCGCGACAATCCACAGCAATGAACCGGCAGCGGCAATCGCGCCACACTGGATCATCACCGAAAGGACGTTTTTCCCGCGCAGCAGGCCGCCATAAAACAGTGTCAGGCCCGGCATGGTCATCATCAGCACCAGCGCTGTGGCGGTCAGCAGCCAGGCGGTATCGCCGGTGTCAGCCGCGTCGATCAACGCCTCTTGTGCCTGGGCGACGCCCGGTATGACTATCGCTGATGCTGTAACCAAATGAGCGAACCGTCTGCGCATCGTTTAATCTCCCCCCGGGTGCCGGTACGTTAACCGGCGCGACTGCTGCGCTGCTGTCTCTAGAGCAATCATCGGCGATCCGACAAGCTGCGTTTGGCGCGGACAGTCTGGATGTCCCGGTTTTGGCCGACCTCGCGCCTTGAAGCGTTCGGCGATCTGAGGCATGCATGAGGCCATGCTGATTACCCACCGTATGCCCAAATCATTACTGCTGCTGCCGACTTTCCTGGCGTGGGCTATGACGCCATTGTCTGCCGATCCGCGTGATGTACCCTATTGGGCATCGCTGCGGGTTTCCGAGGTAAACATGCGCGCGGGGCCCAGTGAGGAGTATCGCATCCAATGGGTCTATCGCCGCCAGAACCTGCCGCTCAAAGTGGTGCGACTTAAGGAAGGCTGGCGGTTGGTGGAAGATCCGGATGGTGCGCGCGGATGGATGCTCGCACAATTTTTGTCGCGTCAGCGCGGCGGAATAATCGTCGGCGAAGGCCTTGCCGATATGCGCGAAGCGGGCAATCCCGGCGCAAAGCTGCTATGGCGGCTTGAGCCTGGGGTCACTGGCAAGCTGGGTGACTGCACCGCTGGTTGGTGCTCGATCGATCTGGACGGGCGCACTGGATTTGTGCCGCAGGACCGGATCTGGGGGGCGGGCGAGCCGTAGCTCACACCCGCCCACCGATATTCTTACTTGGCGACAGGCTTGATGTTCTCGACCACGCCCTTTTCGTTGGTTGCCGTGAAGCTGCCGTCAGCAGCGCGTACGCTCTCGGTATAGCAGCGGTTTGGCTTGTCCTTGCCTGATGCATCGAAACACACCTTGCCATCAATAAGCTTGACGACACCCGCCTCGTTCAGACCCTTGGTTGGAACCTGCGAATAGGCGTAGTCGGCTTCGATGGTTACCTTTGCCAAGACTTCACCGCTCAGCGATGACACCTCATAGGCGCCCGCAGCCGGAAGCGCCGGGGTCCAGGTCGCTGCAGCAGCAGGAACATCGCTGGCAGCGGCGGTCTCGGAGGCCTCAGGAGTCGGCGCAAGCTTGCTGCAACCGGCTGTTGCGGCAATCAGGATAGCTGTGGCGGCAATAAAAGCGGTGCGCTGCATGATCTGGTCTCCGGGTTGAACTCGGCGCAATGCCTACAGCCCCCCGGGGGCAAGTGCTAGATTAATTCCACGGCCAGCGCGGTTGCCTCGCCGCCGCCGATGCACAGGCTCGCGACGCCGCGCTTCAGTCCCTTGGTTTTGAGTGCGGCGATCAGCGTGGTGATGATCCGCGCGCCCGATGCGCCGATGGGATGACCCAGCGCGGTGGCGCCGCCGTGTACGTTGATCTTTTCGTGCGGAATGCCAAGATCGCGCATTGCGAACATCGCGACGCAGGCGAAGGCCTCATTGATCTCGAACAGATCGACATCGCCGAGACTCCAGCCCGATTTGGCCATCAATTTGTGTATGGCCTGAACCGGGGTGGTCGGGAAGCGGTTGGGCTCGTGGGCGTGCGATGAAACCGCGACGATCCGTGCGACCGGGGTCAGCCCCTTGGTGTCAGCGACGCTTTGCCGGGTCAGCACCAGTGCGGCTGCGCCATCGGAGATCGAGCTTGAGCTTGCGGCCGTAATCGTGCCGTCCTTGGAAAAGGCTGGCTTGAGCGTGGGAATCTTGTCGGGACGGCCTTTGCCGGGCTGCTCGTCAGTGTCGACCACGACTTCGCCCGCGCGTGTCTTGACGGTCACGGCAACGATCTCATCAACAAATGCGCCTGAGGCTATTGCCGCTTGCGCGCGGCGCAGCGATTCGATCGAATAGGCGTCCTGCGCCTCGCGGGTCAGCTGGTATTCGTCGGCAACGGCCTGGGCAAAGCTGCCCATCGATCCGCCATCATAGGCGTCTTCCAACCCATCGAGGAACATGTGGTCATAGGCCGTATCGTGCCCTGCGCGCGCACCGGCACGGTGCTTCTTAAGCAGATAAGGCGCGCCGGACATGCTTTCCATTCCGCCTGCGATGATCATGTCAACGCTGCCAGCGGCAAGCGCTTCTGCGCCCATGATGACGGTTTGCATACCTGAGCCGCAAACCTTGTTCACCGTGGTTGCCTCGACCGAAATCGGCAGGCCCGCCTTGATCGCGGCCTGACGGGCAGGGGCCTGACCAAGTCCGGCTGGCAGCACACAGCCCATATAAATGCGCTCGATATCAGCACCCTCGACGCCCGCGCGCTCAACCGCCGCCTTCACTGCGGTTGCCCCCAGCTCCGTCGCGCCGACATCGGCAAATGCGCCTTGCAGGCCACCCATTGGCGTACGGGCATAAGATAGAACAACGATTGGATCGTTTGCGGACAACTGGGCCATAATCGGGCGTTTCTTTCGATACGTTGCGTTTTGGAACGTGATTCGCGCTAATGTTGCACTGCGGCAACGCCATTGCAACATTGACGCGTGCAGGCAAGTCGGAGAAGCTGCGGTTAACCGGATAAACCCTACTTGCACACCGCACAGGTGCGGACTAGGGCGCGGGGCATAGTCCATTCTGACGTTTCAGTTTTGCAAGCGAGCATTCCCTTGGTCGACCTCTCGCAATATCTGCCGATCCTGATTTTCCTGGGCATTGCGTCTGCCTTGTCGGCGCTGTTTGTCTTCCTGCCGATGGGAGTCGCCCGGCTTACCGGCGCACACAATCCCAATGCCGAAAAGCTCAGTGAATATGAGTGCGGCTTTCCCGCATTTGAAGACCCGCGCAGCCAGTTCGATGTCCGCTTTTATCTCGTGGCGATCCTGTTTATCGTTTTCGATCTCGAAGCGGCGTTCCTGTTTCCCTGGGCGGTCTCACTCGATGTGACCGGTTGGCCCGGTTGGATCACGATGATGGTGTTCCTTGCAGAATTGCTGATCGGCTTTGCATATGCTTGGAAGAAGGGAGCGTTGGACTGGGAATGAATACGGTTATCGCCCCCTCTTCGCCAATTATTGCGCCGAATCAGGACTTTTTCCTCGACCTTAATTCGCAGGTTCAGGACAAGGGCTTTCTGGTCGCCAGCACCGAAGACCTGTTTCAGTGGGCACGTACCGGCTCGCTGTGGTGGATGACCTTCGGCCTTGCCTGCTGCGCGGTCGAGATGATCCACGTCAACATGCCGCGCTATGACATGGAGCGCTTCGGCGTTGCCCCGCGCGCCTCACCGCGCCAGTCGGACGTGATGATCGTCGCAGGCACGCTGTGCAACAAGATGGCCCCGGCGCTGCGCAAGGTCTATGACCAGATGAGCGACCCGAAATACGTCATCTCGATGGGCAGCTGCGCCAATGGCGGCGGCTATTATCACTATTCCTATTCCGTCGTGCGCGGCTGTGACCGGATCGTGCCGGTGGACATCTATGTCCCGGGTTGCCCGCCAACTGCCGAGGCT
>JANPPM010000019.1:0-18952 GCA_031428495.1 Novosphingobium sp. | reverse complement strand
AACATCTGCAAGCCTGCCTTGGCCGCCGAATAGGCCGCAACCCCGCCAGTGCCGTTGACCCCCGCCAGTGAGGAAATGCTGACCACGCAGCCCTTGCTCTGCTTGAGGTATGGCAGCGCGGCTTGGCTGCAATACATCGCCGATGACAGGTTGAGCTGAATATCGCGGTCCCATTTGGCCAGGTCCATCGTAGCCAACGGCACATGCCCATGCGCGCCGCCCGCGTTGTTGATCAGGATGTCGATCCGGCCCCATTCGGCCATGACCGCTTCCATCAGCGCCTTTGCCTGATCGGGCTTGCGGACATCGGTTTGCACGGCGAGCGCACGGCGGCCGGTTTCGCGAATGCGCGCGCAGGCCTCTTCAAGCTTGTCCGCCCGCCGCCCGCAAATCGCGACGTCCGCGCCGCGTCTGGCAAGCAGGATCGCGGTGGCTCGGCCAATACCGGTTCCCGCACCGGTCACAATCGCCACGCGTCCGCTAAGATCGAACTCGGTCAGCATCCTCATCTCCCGTTTGCAGGTTATCCGCTTGTCCGGATGGTATCCACTATCTAGGCTGCCCGCAAACCAAACGGGAGACGATGGAATGATTGGCCAGGACCTGCTCGATCTGGATGGACAAGTGGCGCTGGTAACCGGCGCAGGGCAAGGCGCAGGCCGGGGGATCGCGCTGGAACTGGCGCGGCACAATGCGGGCGGGGTTATCGTCAACGATTTCGTCGCGGAGCGCGCCGAAGCAGTGGCCGATGAAATCCGAGCCTTGGGCGTGGCGGCAGAAGCCGCGCCTTTCGATGTCGGCGATCTCGCCGCGATCAACACTGCGATTGCCGCAGCACAGTCCAGGCTTGGGCCGATCACTTTGCTGGTCAACAATGCGGGTATGGCGGGGCCGACACAGCAGATGCGGCTTGGTCCGGTATTCTGGGAGGAAGATCCCGCCGATTGGGACAAGTATCTGCGCACCAACCTCTATGGGGTGTTCAATTGCTGCCACGCTGCAATCCCCCATATGATCGCGGCTGGTCGCGGGCGGATCGTCACTATCGTTTCGGATTCGGGCCGCGTCGGTGAGCCGCGGCAGGCGGTCTATTCAGCGGCGAAAGCGGGCGCGGCGGGCTTTGTGCGCTCTATCGCCAAGGAGTTGGGGCGATACGGCATCACCAGCAACGCCATCGCGCTGTCATCCCTGATGCCGCCTATGCCGGAGGAGCAACTGGACGAATTCATGGCAAGCGATCAGGCCAAGGCGCAGATGGCGCGTTATGTCATCCGGCGTTACGGCAAGGCGGAAGATGTCGCCGCGCTGGTGACATTCCTGTGTTCGGATGCCGCCAGCTGGATCACCGGGCAGACATATCCGCTGAATGGCGGCTATTCGCTGTCACAGTGAGCGATTGCGGTTGACGAATCTTGCTGTGCAGGGAAGCGTGGCGCAAACAAGAATATTGCCAGGAACCATGATGCCATCACCTGTTTTTCACGCACCGCAGACTGTCGATCAGGCGGTCGCCTTGCTCGGCGCTGACCCTTCTGCACGGGTGCTGTCGGGCGGCACGGACCTGATCGTGCAGATGCGCTCGCAGCGAATTTCACCGTCAGCCATTGTCGATGTCAAACGCATCGCCGGGATGAGCGGCATTCGTGAGCAAGGCGGCAGCTTCATCATCGGCGCGGCAACACCGTGCACTGCGCTGAAGGAAAACAAGGCTCTGGTCACCGCATGGCCCGGCGTTGTCGAGGCGGCCAACCTGATCGGCTCGGTGCAAGTCCGCAATCGTGCGACCATGGCAGGCAACCTCTGCAATGCCTCGCCAGCGGCAGACAGCGTGCCCGCGCTGGTTGCGGCGGGGGCGACCTGCCTGATCGCCGGTCCGGGGGGAACCCGCGAAGTGGCCGCCGAGAAAGTCACCACTGGCCCGGGCAGGACAACGCTCGCGCCCGGTGAATTCGTTGTCGAAATTCGCTTGCCCGCGCGGCCTGCTGGCGGCGGCGATGCCTATTTGCGTTCGATCCCGCGCACCGAAATGGACATTGCCGTGGTCGGCGCTGCGGCCGCGCTGGTGATCGACGCCAGCGGCACTTGCACTGCTGCCCGCATTTCACTGGGCGCCGTCGCGCCGACCGTTCTGCTGGTCGAGGCCGCAGGCGCAGCGCTGATCGGCAGCACCTTCGATGAGGCCGCGATGGAGCGGATGGCAGATGCCGTGCGTGTCGCCTGCAGCCCGATTGACGACAAGCGCGGCACCGCCGTCTATCGCATCGCAATGGCCGGGATACTGGCACGGCGTGTTGTTGAAATTGCCCGTTCGCGGGCGGGAGAATTCAAGTGAGCAAGATGTTCGTAACCGCGACGGTCAATGGCGATAGTGCCGAGTTCCTGTGTGATCCCGGCGCAACATTGCTCGATGTCCTGCGTGATACCATGGGCCTCACCGGCACCAAGGAAGGCTGCGGTTCGGGCGATTGCGGAGCCTGCACCGTCATGCTTGACGGCGAAATGGTCTGCTCCTGTCTGGTACTCGCTGCCGAGACTGAAGGACGGCAGGTCAGCACGATCGAAGCGGTCGCCGAAGGCAGCGATCTTCATCCCGTCCAGCGCCAGTTTCTGGAGCATGGCGCGCTGCAATGCGGGTTCTGCACTCCGGGGTTCATTGTCGCCTCAAAGGCACTGCTCGATCACAATCCGAACCCCAGCGAGAGCGAAGTGCGCTATTGGCTGGCGGGCAACCTGTGCCGCTGCACCGGTTATGACAAGATCGTGCGCGCGGTGCTCGATGCCGCTGCTGAAATGCGCCAAGAGAGGATCCCGGCATGAACGCTCCGCTGCCCACGCGCACCTATCGCCACGTCGGCACCCGCCCGGTCCGCCCTGACGGGTTGGAAAAGGTCACCGGCAAGGCAATCTACGGCACCGATTTCGTTGCGCCGGGGATGATCCACGGCGCGATGCTCCGCAGCCCGCATCCGCACGCGCGCATCCGCTCAATCGATACGAAAAAGGCCGAGGCACTGCCCGGCGTCAAGGCGGTGGTGACCGGTGCGGATTTCCCGACCATGGCCAGCCTCGAAGTGGCGATGGGCGAAAGCTCGGGCAACATCAAACATGTCTCGCGCAACTGCATGGCGCATGAAAAGGTGCTTTATGAAGGCCAGCCCGTGGCAGCGATTGCCGCGACCAGCCTGCGTATCGCCGAAGAAGCCGCGCGGCTGATCGTCGTCGACTACGAAGTGCTGCCGCATGTGCTCGACATCGATTCCGCCTTCGCGCCCGGGGCGCCGCTGTTGCATGACGACATTTTCACCAAGGGGCTGAACCCGCCACCGGACCAGCCTTCCAATTCGCCGCTGCGCTTCCAGATTGGCGGCGGCGACCCAGAAGCAGCGCTGGCCGCGGCAACCCACCGGGTATCGGGCCGCTTCTCGACCCAGCCGGTGCATCAGGGTTATATCGAACCGCACGCCTGCGTCGCCAGCTGGAATGCTGACGGTCAGGCGCAGATCTGGTGTTCGAGCCAGGGACAGTTCTCGATCCGCTCGGTCACCGCAGGCGTTTTGGGCATCAGCCATGCTGACATCCGCGTCTATCCGCTGGAAATCGGCGGCGGCTTTGGCGGCAAGACCATCGTTTACCTCGAGCCTGTCGCCATGCTGCTATCGCGCAAGTCAGGCCGCCCGGTGCGCATGGCGATGAGCCGCAGCGAAGTTTTCCGTGCTTCTGGCCCGGCACCCGGCAGCGTGGTCGACATTGAAATGGGCGCCATGGCCGATGGCACGATTAGCGGCGTGGTGATGGAATTCAAATACCTCGGCGGGGCCTTCCCCGGCGCTGACGTCCATCCCGGAGCGATGAGTGCGCTGGCGCACTATGTGGTGCCGGACAACCGCATCATCGGCTGGGAAGTCATGTGCAACATGCCCAGCACCCATGCCTACCGCGCGCCCGGCGCACCACAGGCGACCTTTGCGGTGGAGAGCTGCATTGATGAGCTGGCGCAGATCCTAGGACTTGACCCCATCGACATGCGGATCAAGAACGCCGCCCGCCCCGGTGATAAGTCAGCAATGGGCACAACCTTGGGCGAGATCGGCTATGTCGAATGCCTTGAGGCCGCAAAAGCGCATCCGCACTGGTCTGCGCCGCTTGGCCCCAATCAGGGGCGCGGTGTCGGCGGGGGCACATGGGGTAACTACGGCGGGCCTTCGACTGCCACGGTCAGCCTCGCCGAGGACGGCTCGGTTCTGGTGACTACCGGTAGCCCGGACATCGGCGGCAGCCGCGCTTCCATGGCGATCATGGCGGCTGAAACTCTTCAGGTGCACTATGAGAAAATTCGTGTAACTATCGCGGATACATCATCAATTGGCTATTCTATGGTCACCGGCGGCAGCCGCACGACCTTTGCCACGGGCAAGGCAGTTGTTGAGGCCTGCGAGCAGATCATCACTGACCTGCGCGAGCGCGCAGCGGCCATGTGGAACGTCGATCTGGACCAGACCGAATGGCGCAACGGCGCTGTGGTCTGCCGCGCGACGGACAAGGTGCTCACCATGGGCGATATCGCTGCCAAGGCGGGCTTTGCAAAGGGGCCGATTGCTGCGGAATCATCGATCAACGCGCAGGGGTATTTGCCCGGTTTTGGCGTGCACATCTGCGATACTGAGGTCGATCCTGAAACCGGGAATGTCACAGTCGTGCGCTATACTGCGGTGCAGGATGTCGGCACTGCAATCCACCCCGATTACGTCGAGGGGCAAATGCAGGGCGGCGCAGTGCAAGGCATCGGCTGGGCGCTTAATGAGGGCTATGTGTTCGACAAGTCAGGGAAAATGGATAACCCCGGCTTCCTCGATTACCGCATGCCGGTCTGCTCGGACATGCCGATGATCGACACGGTAATGGTCGAAAAGCCCAACCCTGCGCATCCATACGGCGTCAAGGGTGTTGGCGAAGTGCCGATTGTGCCGCCACTCGCGGCAGTGGCCAATGCAGTCAGCCGGGCGACGGGAATGCGCATGCGGCACCTGCCGATGACGCCGGACAAGATCTGGGCCCAATTGCAGGGGCAAAAGGGCTAGAGACGCGCGCGCATGGCCTCCATCCTCTCAATCCTGGTGCTCACTGCGATTGCTCTCTTTGCGGGCGCGATATTCCTGTGGAACCGCGAGGGATCGCGCAAACGCGCCGTGCTCATGCTGGTGCTCGTCGCCGTGATAGCCGCAAATGTGGCGATCCTCAGCATACCAGTCGGCGACGGGCCCGCCCCTGCTGGGCAAGCCCCGCTGTAATTACTTGATCGGGCAATCCGGCGACAGGCGCATGTCGAGGTAATTGTCGACCGAATGCATCATGTCGTCGAGCTCGTTCTCGTAGAAATGATTGGCGCGCGAGATTTCGTCGTGATGGATGGTGATGTGCCGCTGGGTCCGCAGCTTGTCGACCAGCTTCTGCACCGCGCCGGGCGTGACTACAGTATCGGCAGCACCCTGAACCACGATGCCCGAGGCCGGGCAGGGCGCCAGGAAGCTGAAATCGTACATGTTGGCCGGCGGCGAGACCGAGATGAATCCGCGAATTTCAGGGCGGCGCATCAGCAACTGCATGCCGATCAGCGCGCCGAAGCTGTATCCCGCAATCCATGTTGTCTGCGCCTCGGCGTGGATTGACTGCACCCAGTCAAGCGCCGCAGCAGCATCGCTGAGCTCACCAATACCATTATCGAAGCTGCCCTGGCTGCGCCCGACGCCGCGAAAGTTGAAGCGCAGCACGGCGAAACCGCGATTGACGAAGGTCTTGTACATCGCCTGCGTGATCCGGTCATTCATCGTGCCGCCCGTCTGCGGGTGCGGGTGCAGGATCATCGCCACTGGCGCACGCGGACGTGGACCCGGCTGAAAGCGGCCTTCGAGACGGCCTTCGGGGCCGGGGAAGATGACTGATGGCATGGCTTCAAGTACCTGCGAATGAAAGCTCGCCGCGCGGCATGCGGGAAATCGCCTGCCTAAAACCGATTGCCGATGCGCTTGGGGCTGTGAATGGAAGTAGCGCGCTATATAGAAACGATCCCTCCGAAAGCAACATTTGCGATTATGCCCCCAGATTTCATCTATCTCGATCACCAGGCAACAACGCCGCTCGCGCCCGAGGCGCTCGAAGCTATGCTGCCGTGGCTGTCGGGCCCCGAGTCCATGGGGTTTGCCAATCCGCACTCGATGCACAAGCCGGGCAGGGCGGCCGCAGCGGCGGTCGAAGTGGCGCGCGAGCAGGTCGCAGCCTTGTTGCCCAAGGGCGGCCGGGTGATTTTCACCAGCGGGGCAACCGAGGCGATCAATCAGGTGATTTTCGGCGTGGCGCGGAGCAGGTCGGATGCAGGCATAGCCTTCTCGGCGCTCGAACATTCGGTGGTCGTCAATGCGGCACTGTCGAGCGGCGCGGTTTGTCAGGAACTGCCAGTCAATGCCGAGGGACTGGTTGATCCAGAGGTCGAATTTGCCGAAGGCATAGGCCTTGTTGGGGTGATGCAAGTCAACAACGAGATCGGCACGATCCAGCCCGTCGCGCGATTGGCCGAGCGGGCGCATGAGATGGGCGCACTGTTCCTGTGCGATGCCGTGCAAGGCGCGGGCAAGCTGGCCCCGCCCGAACATGCCGACCTGATCGCGCTGACCGCCCACAAACTCTACGGGCCCAAGGGCATCGGCGCGCTATGGGTGCGTGACGGGGTCAAGATCGCGCCGTTCATTCACGGCGGCGGGCAGGAGGGCGGGCTGCGATCAGGCACGCTCAGCCCCGCGCTTTGCGCCGGTTTTGGTGCGGCGGCCGCACTTTCACAAGCACGGATGGATGCCGATTTCCAGCATCTGTCCGGCCTTGCGAGCCTTGCCCGCTCGATCCTTTCACGCTGGACATTGAATGGCAGCGATGCGTCGCGCTGGCCCGGAAATCTGAGCCTTCGCCTCGAGGGCCTCAACTTTCCCCGACTGATGAGCGACCTGCGTCATATCGCCTTTTCTGCCGGATCAGCCTGCGGCAGCGGCACCGGCGCGCCCAGCCGGGTGCTGACCGCCATCGGCCTCGATGCCATCAGTGCAAGAAGCTCGATTCGCTTGGGTTTTGGCCGTTATACGTCTAGAGAGGATGTGGAAACGGCGTGCACCGCGATTGAAACTGCGGCGAGGGCCCAGGGAGTCTAGGCATTGGTCAAGATCAGTTTCGTGACGGCCCAAGGATCGCGCATCGCGGCCGAGGGCGCTTCTGGCACGACACTGCTTGCGCTCGCACAAGCCGCCGGAATGCCCCTGGAGGGAACCTGCGAGGGCCAGATGGCCTGCTCGACCTGTCATGTGGTCATAGCCCCCGAATGGTTCGACCGCCTCCCCAGCGCCTCGGCAGACGAAGAAGACATGCTTGATCTGGCCGCAGGCGTAGTCCGTACCAGCCGACTTTCGTGCCAGATCATGTTGAGCGAGGAGTTGGACGGACTGGAAGTGCGAATACCGGGGGAAAGCCGGGATATGCAGCGACGTTGAGCGTGGCGCAGTTCCGGCCTGCTTGCTAGGGCCTTCCCAGCATGCCCACTGACACAACCGAAACCGATCCCTTCGACGCCATCGTCGATGCGCCGTTCGACAGCGCGCTGTCCGAGCGCTACCTCATCTATGCGCTCTCGACGATTACCGCGCGCTCACTGCCTGATCTGCGTGACGGCCTCAAACCAGTGCACCGCCGCCTGCTATGGGCTATGCGGCAATTGAAGCTCAACCCCACTGACGCGTTCAAGAAATCGGCGCGCGTCGTCGGCGATGTCATCGGCAAGTATCATCCGCATGGCGACCAGTCGGTCTATGACGCCATGGTCCGCCTCGCGCAGGATTTCTCGCTGCGCTATCCCTTGGTCGAGGGGCAGGGCAATTTCGGCAATATCGACGGCGATAACGCTGCCGCCTATCGGTACACCGAAGCCCGGCTGACAAAGACCGCCATACAGCTGATGGCCGGGCTGGACGAAGGCACGGTCAACTATCACCCGACCTATAACGGCGAAGACGAAGAGCCGGAAATCTTCCCCGGCCTGTTTCCGAACCTGCTCGCCAATGGCGCGATGGGCATCGCGGTGGGCATGGCAACCTCCATCCCCAGCCACAATGTCGCCGAGATCATCGACGCGGCGCTGCTGCTGATCGACAATCCGCATGCAGAACACGCCCAGCTGATGGAAGTGTTCAAGGGGCCAGACCTCGCCACCGGCGGCGTCATCGTTGACAGCCCCGCCGCGATTTCTGCCGCCTATGAAAGCGGCAAGGGCGCCTTCCGCGTCCGCTCTCGCTTCTATGCCGCCGAGGCCGACAATGCTGCGGACCGCGAGGCCGGGGTTGAGCGGCTCGGCAATGGCATGTGGCAGCTGGTGGTCAGCGAGATCCCGTACATGGTCCAGAAGGGCAAGCTGATCGAACAGATTGCCCAGTTGATCAACGACAAGAAGCTGCCGATCCTCGAGGACATCCGCGACGAGAGCGACGAGCAGATCCGTCTCGTTTTCACCCCCAAGAACCGCAATGTCGACCCCGACCTGCTCAAGGAATCGCTTTACCGGCTGAGCGAGCTGGAAAGCCGGTTCAGCCTCAATCTGAATGTGCTCGACGCGAACCGCACCCCCGGCGTTCTGGGGCTGAAACTGCTGCTTCAGGAATGGACGCTCAGCCAGATCGACATCCTGTTGCGCCGCAGCCAGCATCGGCTGGACAAGATCGCTGCGCGGCTCGAACTGGTCGATGGCTATATCATCGCCTATCTCAATCTCGACCGGATCATCGAGATCATCCGCACCGAGGATGAGCCCAAGGTGCTGATGATGGCCGAGTTCGGACTGACCGACCGGCAGGCCGAAGCTATCCTCAACATGCGGCTGCGCAGCTTGCGCCGTCTTGAAGAAATGGAGCTTCGCAAGGAGCACGCCGATCTGCTGCTGGAGCAGGAAGAGCTGAACAAGCTCCTCGAAAGTCCGGCCCGCCAGCGCACCCGGCTGAAACGCGACCTCAGCAACCTGCGCAAGGACTATGCCGAAGACACAGCGCTGGGCCGCCGCCGCACCACGCTGTCCGAAGCCGCGCCGACGCGCGAATTCAACATGGACGCGATGATCGAGAAGGCGCCGGTGACGGTAATCCTGTCTGCGCGCGGCTGGATTCGCGGCGCGAGCGGGCACGAGGTGTTGGATAAGGAATTCAAGTTCAAGGAAGGCGACGGCCCCGCCTATGCCTTCCACGCGCAGACCACCGACAAGCTGCTGATCGCCTGCGACAATGGGCGGTTTTATACTTTGGGCGCAGACAAACTCCCCGGCGCGCGCGGCTTTGGCGAGCCGATCCGTACCATGCTGGATATAGACGCCGAGGCGCAGATTATCTCATTGCTGGTTTACAAACCGAAGGCGCAACTGCTGCTGGCCTCGAACATCGGGCGCGGCTTCGCGGCAGAGGCGGACGAACTGCTCGCCGAAACCCGAAAAGGTCGGGGGGTGATGACCACCAAGCCCGGCGTCAAACTGAGCCTGGTGCGCGAAATCCCGGCAGAACACGATCACATCGCCGTGGTCGGCGACAACCGCAAACTGGTCCTGTTCAGCCTCGAAGAACTGCCGGTCCTCGCCAAGGGCCAAGGCGTAACCCTGCAGCGTTACCGCGACGGCGGGCTGGCGGATGCGGTGACACTGAAGCTGGAGGACGGCCTGTCATGGCGCATGGGCGGCGATAGCGGGCGCACGCGCACCGAGAGCGACATGCGAATGTGGAAGGTCGCGCGCGGGGCTGCGGGACGGTTACCGCCGACGGGGTTTCCTAGGGATAACAAGTTTTAAGGTAGTTCTTCAGAGAGAATTTGCGAAGTTCGCTCCTCTCCCGGAAAGCCTTCATCCACCCAGCGGTCCTCGACTGCCCGCAGTATCCGCGCCACCTCTGGCCCAGCCTTGACTCCGCGCGCGACGATCTCGCCGCCTTTGAGGGGGAAGGTGGGGATGGTCCAGCCTTTGAGCGAGGCCACGTCGGCGCCTGTGAGGAGGAGGCGGTCATAGGCTCGCTCGATACCGAGGCGGTAGGCGAGGGTGCGTGAGGCCAAGACCTCCCCGGAACGGGGAGGGGGACCACCCGCAGGGTAGTGGAGGGGTGCCGAGCCTTCGTCGCGCTGGAAGGTTGTGACCCCTCCGTCATCGCTCCGCGATGCCACCTCCCCGTGACGGGGAGGTATTCGTTCCTCACGCCCCGCCGCCGACATCAGCCGCTTTTTCTGCGCGCCCGATAGTCGGAACCGCGCAGCCACTCCTCCGGCAAGATTCGCGTCAGCCGGAAGCAGCGCAGCGAGACGGCGCAGGGCATCGGGGGCTATTTGCTGTCGCGCCTCTTCTGCCACCAGTGCGACCAATGCCCCGGCATTGGCTTCGGGCAGAACCACCTCCAGCACGCCCAATTCCGCCATGCGCGTCACCGTCGGCGCGGGATCGGGCAGGGCGAGCAGGTTCAGCATCTCCATGCCGATCCGCTCGCGTGACAGGCCTTTCAGTGTGGCGGCGAGTTCCGCGCAGGCTGCTTCCGATTCTATATCAACAGGTTGTGAGCCGAACCGTGCCTGAAACCGGAAGTAGCGCAGAATCCGCAGGTGATCCTCGCGGATGCGCATCCGGGCATCGCCGATGAAGCGCACCCGTCGGGCCGCAAGATCATCCAGCCCGCCGAAATAATCGGAAATCTCGCCCGTTTCCGGGTCGGCATAGAGCGCATTGATCGTGAAATCGCGCCGTGCAGCGTCTTCGCGCCAGTCGCTCGCAAACTTGACCGTAGCCCGGCGGCCATCGGTGCTGACGTCGTGGCGCAGCGTGGTGATTTCCACCGCTCCATGAGGCAAAATCGCGGTAATCGTGCCATGCGCCAGCCCGGTCGGGGCAAAGCCGATCTTCACCTTGTCGAGCCGCGCCATGACTTCGTCCGGGGCCAGCGGAGTGGCAAGATCGATGTCCTTGACCTCAATCCCGAGTCCAAATCTTTCTGAAAACAAGGTGTCTCGCACCGCTCCGCCGACGTATCGCGCGTTACCTTCGCCCAGTGCTGCAATCAGCCGGGCGAGGTCCTTGCGCTTGGTCCACGGGGCGGGGGGCAGCACTTCAGCCATGCCAGTTCAACCTGCGCGAAAGGTTGACGATCAAGGCTGCTGTAATTCCCCAGATATTATGTTCCTGCCATATGATCTCATTATAGGCACGCTGCGCGCCTTCCCACTCGATCCACTGCTGGTTGTGGTTCCCGGAATCGAAGATGAACCCGGCAGGGGCTTCAAACCACTGAGCGACTTCGATGGGATTAGGATGGATTTCGATATCGGGCGGCACCACGGCTAGCACCGGGGTTATCTCAAAGCCGGAATGCGTCTGGTAAACGTCACTCTCGCCGATGATTTGCACCTTGCCCGGATCTATACCCAGTTCCTCGTGCGCCTCCCGCAACGCCGCCTCGATGGGCGTCTCGCCTGGATCGATCCCGCCGCCGGGAAAGGCGATCTGGCCGGGATGCGAACGCATGGTCGAGGGGCGGTGAAGCAACAGCACCCCTGGCTCCGCACAGTCCGTTAGCGCGACAAGCACTGCTGCGGATCGGAACTCGGTTATCCCCTCAAGCCGCTGATCGCCGAAAAGCTCGGGCGGCTCGCCATTGTGGCCTTGTCGGTAAAGCTGGCCCAGCCGGTCGAACAGGCTGCTCATGCAGGCACCAGCGAAAAAGTCTGGCCTTGGCTGACAACTTCAAGGTCATCACTTTCCAACGCAATATCAATCAACTGGCCATAAGTGCTACGATTGAGCCGAGCTTCGGTGCCATATTGGGTTGCAAGATAGAGCGCAGGCGTATCCCTGTCGCCGCGTGCCAAAATCGCATTGTCAGGCCCGGCCAGCACCAGTTCGTCGGTATTGAGCCGGAAAGCGAGCGCGCCCCCCTCCTTTTTGACATCGACTGCCATGAATGCGGCATCATCAACCTCGATCGAAAGCCGTTCGTGCGGGGTAACCAGCCAGTGCTGCCCGCCCGAATCGCGCATAAGCAGGCTGGCAAAGGCGCGGACCATGGCGGGACGAGTAATCTCTCCGCCCTGATGATACCAGCGGCCATCGGCGGCAATCCGCATCTCGCTGTCGCCCTCATGCGCCGGTTGCCATTGGTCGAGCGGCGGCAGGCTGCGTTCGGCGACACGCGCTGCGATCTCCGCAAGGGACAGGGCGGCGAGTTCTGGTGGCGGTTCGTAGGGCATTGCCCCTGCGATGCCAGATGCGCTTAGCTACGCCAAGGCCCCAGCATGCCAAGCTTGGGCAGGACTGCCGGATTGTTGCAGCGCGCCAGCAGTCGGTGCGGCTCCCAAGGGCCGGGCAGTGACCATCCGGCGGTCGCCTCCGCCGTGAAACCCCAGAAACGGCCATAGTACTCTGGATCGCCGATCATCACCTGCGGCAAAGGCGCCTCGGGACTGAGCGCAGAAATGCTCGCGCTCATCAGCGCCTTGCCATAGCCAAGCCCCTGCAACTGCGGCAGCACCGCCACCGGGCCGACCATGATCATCGGATAGGGCCGCGCATCAGGCGCGTTGAGCGCCACCGGCCAGCACTGGATGGTCCCTGCCAGCAATTGCTCGTCGTCAAGCAGCGCGAAAGATAGCGCAGGGAGCCAGTCGGTCCCTTCGCGCACCTTGTAGGCCGTGCGCGTGTGGCGTTCTGGCTCAAAGGCGCAGTCAAGCAGCGCTTCAACCAGTGCGGGGTCGATGGAATCGAGAGGGACGATGTCGGACATAGGCCGCGCGCCGATAGGGTGGGCAGGCTGACTTGTCGATGAATTTTGCCGTCAGCGCGGCGAAAGCTTCAGCAAACGGCCATCCGATCCGTCTTCAAGCACGAACAGGGCGCCATCCTCACGCTCGGCAATCGCGCGGATGCGGTTTGGCATGGCATAGCGTTCGACCTCGCGCGCGGTGGACCCGTTAATGGCAACGCGGACGATGCCCGAGGGGCTCATCGCCGCGATCAGGGCCTGGCCGCGCCACTGAGGAAACTGACCGCATTTGCAGAAGACAAATCCGCCCGGCGCAATCACCGGGTTCCATGCCATAGCGGGGGCGGCAAGATCGGGGCGGGTGTCATGGCGCGGAATTCTGCCGCCGCCGTAATGATTGCCTTGTGAAACCACCGGCCAGCCATAATTCTTGCCCGGCTCGACCAGATTGAACTCATCGCCGCCCGCCGGGCCATGTTCAAGATCCCACAACCGCCCGCTTGCCGCGAACTGAAGGCCAAGGATGTTGCGGTGGCCCAGCGACCATATCTCCGCAGCTACTCCGCCCTGCGCGGCCAAAGGATTACCCGGGGCGGGGCGGCCATCGGGCAGCAGCCGCAGCACCTTGCCAAGGTTCCCCGTCATTTCCTGCGCCGGGGCC
The DNA here is from genome assembly GCA_031428495.1 of Novosphingobium sp. Taxonomy (GTDB): domain Bacteria; phylum Pseudomonadota; class Alphaproteobacteria; order Sphingomonadales; family Sphingomonadaceae; genus Novosphingobium. Next base: position 5,491 of record JANPPM010000019.1, on the reverse strand, counting down.
ATCTTCTGCCGGTCGCCAGAACCAACGAACAGATGCCCGCCATCGGGTGAAAAAGCGATGCGATGAGAATAGTGCCCGCGCCCGGTGACCTTGGGCTGCTGCCGCCAGATCACGGCCAGCCCCTCCAGCTGCGGCGCGTCGCCCAAAATGAGCCGCGCCCGCCCGACAACCGCGCCGGCGGTGTCCCTCGGCCCAGCTTCGGCCCAGCTGAGATAGACCATGCCGCTGCTGGCATAATCGGGGGCCAGAACCACGTCGCCAAGCCCGCCTTGTCCATCGTGGACCACTGGGGGCACGCCTGCGACGTCGCGGACCGCGCCGCCATCTTCCCACAGTTTCAGCTTGCCGCCGCGTTCGGTGATCAGCGCCGTTTTGGTGCCGGGCAGAAATGCTATTGCCCAAGGTTCATCGAATTCAGCGAGCGCTGTCGTCTGAAACGGATTTTGCGCAGCAAAGGCAGGCGCGGCATAGGCAGCGCTATCCCCCGCGCGATAGGCGTTCCAGGTTGCGACACCGGCAGTGCCAAGCAATAGTGCGAGCAGGATCGGGCGGAGTTTCATGACAGGCACGAACATGGTCACGCCACTGCTGTTTGCCAAGTCCGGGCTGGCGACTGGCAAGTTGATTTTCGGCGTTGATGAGGCCGGACGCGGGCCGCTGGCGGGGCCGGTAGTTGCTGCGGCGGTCTTGTTGGGACGACAAGTCCCTGGGGGACTCGACGATTCCAAGAAGCTATCGGGTAAACGCCGCGCGGTTCTGGAAAGCGCGATCAAGGCGAGCTGCTATTGGGGCCTCGGCGTGGTCGAACCGGACGTGATCGACCGGATCAACATCTTTCAGGCGACAATGCTGGCGATGACTCGCGCAGTTCAAGCGCTGTGCGAATCCCTTGGCGTGGAACCCTCAGAAGTCCTGATCGACGGCAATATGACCCCGGCCGAGCGCTGCGCCGAATGGCGCTGGCCAGTGCGCGCGATTGTCGGCGGGGATGGGATAGAGCCTTGCATTTCTGCCGCCTCGATCATTGCGAAAGAACACCGGGACCGCCTGATGCGAGACCTTGCCATCCAGCATCCCCGCTATGGCTGGGAGCGCAATATGGGCTATGGCACGGCAGAGCATCTGGAGGCACTGCGCAAGCATGGCCCCGCGCCCTGCCATCGCCGCAGTTTCGCGCCGGTTGCGCAATCGGAGTTATTCGCATGATCCTTCGACAGACTCAGGATGAGCGGACGTGGTGATGAATGCAAAACTGAAAACCGCTCAGGCTGAGCCTGTCGAAGCCCATGCGCAGGGAGGATGAACCTGATGGCATTCACAGCAGACAATGTCCCCGATCAGTCGGGCAAATGCTTCATAGTCACCGGGGCCAATACCGGGATCGGCTTCGAGGCTGCCAAGGCGCTGGCCGCCAAAGGCGCTCGGGTGCTGCTGGCCTGCCGCGATGCGGACAAGGCAACCGATGCGATGCGCAGGATCGGCAGTGGCAACATGGCGCACCTGCCGCTCGACCTCGCGGATTTGTCCAGCGTTCGCGCTGCGGCTGAAATCGCAGCGAAAGAGCCGCGCATCGACGTGCTGCTGAACAATGCAGGCGTGATGTTTCCGCCGCTGACCCGCACCGCGCAGGGTTTTGAGCTGCAATTTGGCGTCAATCACCTCGGCACCTTTGCGCTCACCGCGCTGATGCTACCCAAACTCGCCGAAACGCCAGGCGCACGGGTGGTGGTCACGGCGAGCCTTGCGCATCAGCGAGGCAATATCCAATGGGACGATCTGAACGCAGAGAAAGGATACAACCGTACTGCGCGCTATTCGGACAGCAAGCTGGCCAACATGCTGCATTTTGCCGAGCTTGACCGGCGGCTGCGCGCGTCAGGATCGCCGGTGACCGCGCTGGGCTGTCACCCGGGTGTCGCCGCCACTGATCTGATGCGCCATGCCGGGCCGTTCCGCGTTTTTACGCCGCTGTTCGGAATGTTTCTGAACACCGCAGCGATGGGTGCCTGGCCTGCCTTGCAGGCGGCATGCAATCCAGTGGTGCAGGGCGGTGCGTACTGCGGACCGCAAGGCCGCAGCGAGATGCGCGGAAAATCAGGTCCGGCGAAACGGTCGATACAGGCTCAAGACCCGCACCTTGCGCAAAAATTATGGGATGTGTCAGTGGTGATGACTGGCATAGACCCCGGATTGCTGCCTGCCTGACCTCCGCGAATAATTTTGCACGGCGAGTCCTTTGCGTCACACCACCAGATATCGAGTCCGGTGCCACGCACGACACGCCAGATGATGTGGCGGACTCGTTCCGTTCTGGTCGCCCAAGGGTTTTGTTAACCATAGTCTGCGAAGAATCGCGCGGATTTGTCGCTTGACGCGGACTCCGCGAGGACTCACCCTGTGGACAACTTTGGGGGCAAGTGCGGGCATATGGTGCAGACAATGCTGAAGGAACGGGTGCGTCCGCGCGCTGTCAGTCAAACCGAATTACTAACTATATTACCATTAGGTCAGATACTTGATGGTGATTGCATCGAAGCGATGCGAAGTTTGCCGAGTGCTTCGGTCGATATGGTATTCGCCGATCCACCCTACAATCTTCAACTAGGCGGCGATCTCTCGCGGCCCGATGGCAGCCATGTCGATGCGGTGACGGATCACTGGGACCAGTTTGACAGTTTTGCTGCATACGACGCCTTCACAAGGGGCTGGCTGGCTGAGGCGCGTCGCGTGCTCAAGCCCAATGGTTCGCTGTGGGTGATCGGCTCTTATCACAACATTTTCCGCGTCGGCGCGATGATGCAGGATATGGGCTTCTGGATCCTCAACGACGTGGTCTGGCGCAAGGCCAACCCAATGCCCAATTTCAAGGGCACCCGCTTCACCAATGCCCATGAAACGCTGATCTGGGCCTCGATGGGCGAGAAGGCCAAATACACCTTCAACTATCGCACGATGAAGACACTGAATGATGAATTGCAGATGCGCAGCGACTGGGTGCTGCCGATCTGCGGCGGGCCAGAGCGGCTGCGCAAGAACGGCGTAAAATCACATCCGACGCAAAAGCCCGAGGCTCTGCTCTATCGCGTGATGCTGGCGACAACGACCAAGGGCGATGTCGTGCTCGATCCGTTTTTCGGCACCGGCACAACCGGCGCGGTGGCCAAACGGCTGGGCCGCGAATGGATCGGCTGCGAGCGCGAGAGCGCCTACCGCGAAGTCGCCATGGAACGCATCGAACTGGCCCTGCCGCTAGATGAAAGCGCACTGGCGACAATGCAAAGCGCCAAGGCTGCGCCCAAGGTCGCCTTTGGCACACTGGTCGAAACCGGCTGGATTGCACCGGGCACTGCGCTCTTCGACAAAAAGCGCAAGCTATGTGCGCATGTTCGCGCCGATGGGTCGCTGCTCAGCGGCGCGGACACTGGCTCGATCCACGGCCTGGGTGCAAAGCTGCAAAGCGCGCCATCATGTAACGGCTGGACTTTCTGGCATCTTGAACATGAGGGCGAGCTAAAACCAGTCGATGCGATCCGGCAACTGTATCTGCTCGCGACCGAGGACTGAACCTGACTTACGCCCAATCGATCTACATCCGCCCGATTGCCTTTGCCGACAGCCCGCAGAGCGAAGAGGGCGATGCACTGCGGCTTGCGGGCGGGATGACCTATGCCAGCCGCTTTGCGCTGATCCAGCGTGAGAAGGGCAAAGTCGTTTCCCGCCGCCGCTTCTCAGTTAGTGAAGCAATGGGCGAGATCACCGCATTGCCCGATGGGCTCGCCGATGAGGCCAACCGCCAGTGGCAGGCGCTGAAAACCGCGCATGCCCCACTCCAACTGGGTGCACGAACGATCCGGCTTGATCAGCCGCAAGTCATGGGCATCCTCAACGTCACGCCAGACAGCTTTTCGGATGGCGGTCAGTTTCTCGATGATCCCGAAGTGGCCAATGCCCATGCCGCCTCGATGCTTGAAGCAGGCGCAGCGCTGGTCGATGTCGGGGGTGAGTCCACCCGTCCGGGCGCGGCGGCGGTTTGGGAAGGCGACGAGCTGAAGCGCGTTATTCCCGCAATCGAACGCCTTGCCGCATCGGGCGCAGCGATCAGCGTGGACACTCGCCGTGCGGCGGTGATGGAGGCCGCGCTGGCCGCAGGGGCGCATCTGGTCAACGATGTGTCCGCCTTGCGCCACGATCCGCGCAGCCTTGAACTTTGCGCGCGGGCCAGTGTGCCCGTAGTTCTGATGCACGCGCCGGGTGAGGGTGATGACCTCCATGCCGACGGCATCTACGGCGATGTAGTGCTCGACGTCTTTGACTGGCTGCGCGCACGACGAGATGCAGCGATTGCCGCCGGTATCGCGCGCGAAAAAATTATCCTCGATCCGGGCATAGGCTTCGGCAAATCGGTCAGTGAAAATCTGGCCTTGCTGGGCGCGTTGCCGCTATTCCATGCACTCGGCCAGCCGCTGCTCGTCGGAGTCAGCCGCAAGCGGATGATCGGGGCCCTGTCCAACGAGGCACCTGCGCACCAGCGGCTCGGCGGCAGCATTGCCCTTGCCATCAAGGCAATGGATGCCGGGGTGCAGCTTTTTCGGGTCCACGATGTCGCTGAAACGATGCAAGCCGTGCGCGTGTGGCGCGGCGTCCGCGATGCGGCCCTGACCGATTTCGGACAGATGCCGCCGCTTTAGATGGCCTCGCTCAGGCTGCGACTGCCTCTGGCGCCCTGATCTCCTCTTCACCGGCCAGCTTCACCCGGTGCAGCTCGCGGCCACAATCGAGATCGAACGGAATAACCCGGTGCATGGTTCCGGTGTTGTCCCAGATCAGAATGTCGCCGACCTGCCAATCGTGGCGATAGGTATGCTCAGGCTGCTCGGCCAAACTTAGCAGCCGGTTGACCAAGGCATCACTGACTGCGGGCTCAAGGCCGACAATGCGCGATATCGTGTTACCCAGCAGCAGGCTTTTGCGGCCGGTGCGGTGGTGCCACACCAGCGGGTGGGTCGTCGGAGCAATCGCCCCTTCGCCCCATAGCGCGAGCTGCTTTTCCGTCGGATTAGGGAAGGCCTTGCGCTGGATCGTCTCCTGCGAATGAACTGCTTGCAGTCCATCGAGATAGCGCTGTTCGTCCACCGGCAGGCTGTCATAGATTGAATAGGTATTGGCAAATTCGGTCTGCCCCCCTTTGGGAGCTACAGTGCGCGCCCGCAGCACCGACGCCAGCGCCGGGACATTCATGTACGTATCGTCGAAGTGATAGAAATAGGTGCCTTCGGTATATTCGGCAAAGATAGGGCTCTTATGCTTGTCGGAGGACACCTTGGTGATGTCGGTGCCGTGCTCATGGCGCGGGTTGCCGAGTGTCTTGGCGAACTGGAGCTGCTGCTCGTCGGTCATACCCAGACCACGGAACATGAGCACGCCGCGGTCTTCGAGCAACGCCCGAAGCTCGCCGGCAATCGAGCCGTCGAGCAATGTGGCGAGATCGGTT
>JANPPM010000018.1:0-4642 GCA_031428495.1 Novosphingobium sp. | reverse complement strand
CCCCCTTCCTCTTTGCGCGCGGGGCTCGTCCAGGCGGTGGGCCCCCTCAACCCCCCCCCCCCCCTTCGCCCCTCACCTCCCGACCCACCGCCGCCGGGGGCAGCCCCCCCCCCCCCCCCCCCACGAACGGGGACTCGGTGGATCAATCAATTAAAGCGCACGACTGGGTGCAATTAGCCCTGCTGCTCTTCGTGGCAGTCCTCCTGCGCTGTGACACTTTCGGCGATCCTAACCTCCACGGCGATGAGAGCTTTTACCGGACTGTCGGCGCGGCCATGCATCAGGGCGCACTGCCCTATGTCGATGTCTGGGACCGCAAGCCTTTCGGCCTGTTCCTGATCTATTACCTGATCGCGGGGATTTCGGCTGCACCCATCGCCTATCAACTTGTCGCCACCCTGTTCGTCGCGGCAACAGCTTGGGTAATCAGTGCTATGGCGCGGCAGTGGACCAATGCACAAGGTGCGCTGCTGGCGGGGGTGTGTTACCTGCTGTGGCTCGCCCCGCTTCAGGCCTATGGCGGGCAGAGCCCCGTATTCTACAACCTTTTCATAGCCATGGCAGCGCTGCTGGTTCTCCGGGCTCTGCCTTTCCTCTATATCGGAAAGGTGCCGCGCACAGTGCCACTGGCAATGCTCCTCGCCGGCGCGAGCATTACGGTCAAAACCAGTGCCGTTTTCGAGGCTGCGTTCCTCGGGCTGCTGTGCGGCGTTGCACTATGGCGCACGGGCATTGGTCCGGTGCAAACGCTGCGCCACGTCGCAAGTTGGGCCTTGATCGGCATTGCGCCCGCGCTGATGATTGCCGCAGCCTATGCGATGAACGGCCACTGGGCGGAATACTGGCATGCGATGGTCACCTCTAACCTCAACAAGCCGCCGCATTGGCCGACGAGCTGGGTGCGATTCTTGCTGCTGGTGCTGCAAATGACGCCCATCGTTGCGGTTGCCGCCTTCGGCCTGCTTGAACACGGCAAAGACGCACGGCGATTTGCCGGACTATGGCTGGGTGCGGCCTTCGTCGGCCTGCTCTCGGTGCCCAATTTCTACCCGCACTACGCCTTGCCGCTGCTGGTGCCGCTGTGCGTCGCCGCCTCGGCATTTTTCGCACGCGGTGCCATGGGCCGCATCGCCATTGTGGCGATTGCCTGCCTGTCGATATTCCTCAGCCCGATCTTTCAGTTCGCGCAGGTCGGCAGGTCACAGGCCGCAATTGCCGCACTGACCAAGGCCGTGCGGATGCATATCGGCACAGGGCCACTGCTAGTCTATGACGGCCCGCCGCAACTTTACACACTCACCGGGCAGCGGTTTCTCACTCCACTCGTCTTCCCCACGCATCTAAGTCACCTCATCGAAAAAGACGTCAGCCACCTTTCGACGCTGGGCGAAACCCGGCGCGCGTTGGCGCTGCGGCCCGGCGCTGTCGTGGTGGCCGTGGGCATACGCAACACGCCGCAAAACGAGGAAACGCGCGCGCTGGTGCTTGCCTATGTCAGCACAAATTGCCGGTTGATCGACACCGTGCTGGTTCCAGAACGCACGCGGGAGGACTGGATCGCGGTGTGGGGGGATTGCCGCAAATAATACACGGCACACAAAAGGCCCCAGATCACTCCGGGGCCTCGTGTACTGCAGTGCAGAAAGCTAGGCTATTCGACGATAGCAACCATATGCGGCAATTTGGCAATCGTCCCGCGCACTTCAGCGGTGTCCTGTAACACGACGACGCGGTGCATCTTGCCGAGGCCGAGGCCGATCAGCATTTGCTTCTGCTTGAAGGGACGGCGGATCGGCGAACCGATCTGCTTGAGCTTGATAGTCTTGGTCTCGGACTTGGGGGCCATGTCGCTTACTCCACCATCGCCGCAGCGTCGGCTTCAGCCTCAACCGCGCTTGCACCACCACGGCCGAGAAGATCAGCGACCTTCTTGCCGCGCCGCTGCGCAACCGACTTCGGCGAAGTCTGATTGACCAGCGCGTCGAAAGTGGCGCGGATCATGTTGTAGGGGTTCGACGTGCCGACTGACTTGGTCACCACGTCGGCAACGCCCAGGCTCTCGAATACGGCGCGCATCGGGCCACCGGCGATAATGCCAGTACCGGCAGGAGCCGAACGGACGTTGACCTTGCCTGCACCGAAATGGCCCTTGCCATCATGATGCAGCGTGCGGCCTTCCTTGAGCGGAACGCGAACCATTTTCTTCTTGGCTGCTGCGGTTGCCTTGGTGATGGCTTCTGGCACTTCGCGGGCCTTGCCGTGGCCGAAGCCAACCCGGCCCTTGCCGTCACCGACCACCACCAGAGCTGCAAAGCCGAAGCGCTTGCCGCCCTTAACGGTCTTGGAGACGCGGTTGATGTGAACCAGCTTTTCGATCAGCTCTTCGCCACCGTCATCGTCACCACCGCGACCACGCTTTTCGCGGTCACCGCGGCCACGATTGCGATCTCCGCCGCCGCCGCCACGATCATTGCCGCCGCGTCCGCGAGGCGCACGAGCGCGCTGCTCGCCGCCTTCGGGAGCTGCTGCCACTGCTTCTACTGGGGCAGCTTCCACAGCAACCGCTGCGGTTTCAGGATTGGTTTCGGTGTTTGTAGTTTCTGGCATCATCAGAACTCCAGCCCGCCCGCGCGGGCGGCATCGGCCAGCGCCTTGACGCGGCCATGAAACAGGAAGCCGCCGCGATCGAACACAACGGACGTGACGCCAGCCTTCTTGGCCGCTTCAGCCAGAGCCGCACCAACCTTGGCAGCAGCATCGGTCGTAGCGCCGGGGCCCTTGCTGCCCTTGTTCAGCGTCGAAGCCGAAACGACCGTGCGGCCAGCGGCATCATCGATGATCTGCGCATAGATATGCCGACCCGAACGATGCACCGACAGGCGAGGACGCCCACCAGCGCGAGCCTTCAGGGCTGTGCGAACCCGCCGACGCCGGCGGGCAAAAAGCGATAGCTTGGCCATTACTTCTTCTTCCCTTCCTTGCGGAAGATATACTCGCCGCGGTACTTGATGCCCTTGCCCTTGTAAGGCTCGGGCTTACGCCAGCGGCGAATTTCGGCGGCAACCTGGCCGACCTTCTGCTTGTCGATCCCGTTGATCTCGATCGTGGTGTTATCCGGGGTCTTGACCTCGACGCCTTCGGGAACATCGAAATCGACGTCGTGGCTGTAGCCCAGCTGGAGCTTGAGCTTACGTGGGCTCAAGGCATTGGCACGATAGCCGACGCCGGTAATCTCGAGCACCTTGGTGTAACCATCGGTAACACCCGTGATCAGATTGCTGACCAGCGTACGCTGCATACCCCAGAACGCGCGAGCAGCCTTGGAGTCGTTGGCTGGCTTGACCAGAATGCGGCCTTCCTCAACGACATAGCTGATCTCATCACGCATGGTCAGCGTCAGAGTCCCCTTGGGGCCCTTTACGCTGAGCACGCCATTGGCGATCTCGGCGCTGACGCCGCCGGGAATGGCGACAGGAACTTTACCAATGCGGCTCATCAGAACACCTCCGCGAGCACTTCGCCGCCGACATTGGCAGCGCGCGCTTCGGCATCCGAAAGCACACCGCGCGGTGTCGAGACGATGGTGATGCCCAGCCCGTTGCGAATTACCGGAAGCTCGCGGCTTCCCGAATAGACGCGGCGGCCCGGCTTCGAAACGCGGGCAACATGCTTGATCGCAGGCTCGCCCTCGAAATACTTGAGCTCGATGCGCAGCTGCGGATGAGCGCCAGTGGCGTCCTCCGCATAACCACGGATATAGCCTTCGCGCTGCAGAACTTCGAGTACGCGGGCGCGCAGCTTCGAAGCCGGCGAAAGGACAGAGTCCTTCTTCGCACGCTGGCCGTTACGGATGCGGGTGAGCATATCACCCAGGGGATCGGTCAATGCCATCGCTAATCCTTACCAGCTCGACTTGGTCACACCGGGGATCATGCCTTTGTTGGCCAGATCCCTCAGCTCGATGCGGCACAGGCCGAACTTGCGATAATAGCCGCGCGGGCGGCCGGTGGTGGCGCAGCGGTTACGGACCCGGGTGGGGTTCGCATTACGCGGCAATTCGGCCATCTTCAGGCGCGCCATAAGACGCTCGCCATCATCAAGCGACTTGTCAGCCGCCTGGGCCTTTAGCGCGGCAAATTTGCCGGCATATTGAACAACGAGCTTCTTGCGACGCTCATTCTTGTTAACGGAACTCAGTTTCGCCATGGACTTAAGCTCTCTTCTAGCAATTCAACACTCAGGCGGCCTGCTGCTCTTCAGCGGCTTCCTGCGGGAAGGGGAAACCGAACAGACGCAGCAGCACGCGCGCTTCGACATCGGTATTGGCGGAGGTGGTGACCATGATGTCCATGCCGCGCACCTTGTCGATCTGGTCGTAGCTGATCTCGGTGAAGATGATCTGCTCTTTCAGGCCCATCGCATAGTTGCCGCGTCCGTCGAAGCTCTTGGGGTTGAGCCCGCGAAAATCCCGGATGCGAGGCATGGCGACAGTGATCAGACGGTCGAGAAATTCGTACATGCGTTCGCGGCGCAGCGTGACCTTGCAGCCAATCGCCATGCCTTCGCGCAGCTTGAACTGGGCAACCGACTTCTTGGCCTTGACGATCACGGGGCGCTGCCCGGCGATCAGAGCCATTTCCTC
>JANPPM010000017.1:0-3019 GCA_031428495.1 Novosphingobium sp. | reverse complement strand
TATCCGATCCATCAGACCCCGGATCCGATTGCCTTTTCCGGCACTGACCGCAATTTCTACGATCGCTATTTCTTCAACGGATACAGCCGTGACGGCGCGGTCTATTTCGGGGCGGCCCTGGGCGTCTATCCGCATCTCAATGTCATTGACGCCGGGTTCGCGGTGCGGATCGGCGACCAGCAATACAATCTCCACGCATCGCGCCACCTGCACATGGAACGGATGGACACCTCTGTCGGGCCGATCAGCGTCGAGGTAATCGAGCCACTTCACAGCCTGCGCGTCGTCGCCGCCGAAAACGAACACGGCATCTCGGCGGATCTCACCTTTACCGGCCGCCACGCACCCATCGAAGAACCCCGCACTACCCGCCGCAATGGTCCACGCATCGTGCAGGACATCACCCGGATGACCCAGCTTGGCAGCTGGTCTGGCTGGATCAAGGCAGGCGGGCAGGAATTGTCGCTCGATGCTCTGCACACCCCCGGCACGCGGGACCGGTCCTGGGGCGTGCGCCATATCGGGCTGCGCGACCCACAAGTGCCGGTCACCCAGGCCGAGTTTCAGGTTTGGTGGTTCTGGGTGCCCGCGCACTTCGACACCTGCGTCCTTCATTTCTTCGTCAACGAAGACGGAGACGGCAAGGTCTGGAATCTGGGCGCTACTTTGGTGCATGATAGCGGCGAGGTGGAACACCTGAAGGACGCAGCGCTCGCGGTGGAATTTGAACCCGGCACGCGCTTTCCTGCCAGGGGCACAGTTACCGCACGCGACAGTGCGGGCGGCGCTTACCGGATCGAGATCACGGCTGGCCCGCGCTTCTATCTTTCAGGGATAGGCTATATGAACCCCGACTGGTCGCACGGACTCAACAAGGGTCCGCTGGCCGTGGGCTATGACGAGATAGCCAGCGTCGCGGTGGCCCCTCACGCATCGCGCCACGAGCATCCGCAGGCCATCTCGCAGCTGACGATGACGACTCCTGCGGGCGATGTGCTGCGCGGCGTCGGCTGTTTTGAATCGATCGTTTTGGGCCGTCATGCCCCCTCCGGCCTCACCAGCATGTTCGATGTGTCATGAGCGAGCTTGAGGCACGGATTGCCGCCTATCTGGCCCATCGGATGCCAGATGTGAGCAAAATCGAAGTAGACGAACTCTCGCAAATCTATGGCGGCTCCAGCCAGGAAACCTTCCGCTTGCGCGCGCGCTGGTATGAAGCGGGAGCGGCGACCGAACGCCAGCTGATCCTGCGCCGCGATGCCACCGCCGGACTGGTGGTGGCCGAGCGCGATCTGGAATATACCGTCTATCGCGCGCTGGCGGGCCACGGACTGCCGATCCCCGAAGCGCATTTTCTTGAGCTCGATCCGCAGTGGCTCGACCGCCCGTTTTTCATCATGGCCCTGTGCCCCGGCAAGCCCGGCAATCCCTTTGCGCCGCAAGACCCCTATGACGGACACGGCGAGGCGATTGGCCGCGACTACTGGACCATTCTGGGCAAGCTTGCCGCCATTGATCACCGTGCGGCGGGGCTGGAGCACCTGCGCAATGGCACGGCGAGCGGCCAGTACTGGTCGCTCGAACTCGGTCGCTGGGAGTCCATCCTCGATGAGCACGAAGCGCTGATCGAGCCACTGCTGCGCGGAGCAATGCGCTGGCTGCGCTGCAATCCACCGCCTGAACCCGCCAAGCCCGCCATCGTCCACGGTGACTACCGCCCGGGCAATTTCCTGTTCACCCCCGATGGCCGGATCAGCGCGATCCTCGATTGGGAAATGTGCCACATCGGCGATCCAATGGAGGACATTGCCTGGGGCATCGATCCGTTCTGGCCGATCACCCGCCACCTGCCGCTCGAAGACGGGCTAGCCCTATGGGAGGCGGCGAGCGGCCTGCCGCTTGATCGCGCCGCACTCGGCTGGTGGCAGCTGTTCACTGCGGTCAAGGCCTGCGTCATCTGGACCACAGCGGCGGCGAGCTTTGCCTCGGGCAAGAACCGCGACATGACTATTGCCCTTTCCGGCATTCGCGCGGGGCATTTTCACCGCAAACTGGTACTGAAGCTGATGCGCGAGCGGGGAGCGATGGGATGATCCTTTCAGCAGACAACGCGATCCTGGGGGCGGCTGAGCTGCTGCGCGACCGGATAGGCCCGCAGATCGCCGATGGCTATGCGGCGCAGATGGCACGGCTTTCGGCTGGCCTGCTGACAATTTGCGCCAATGGCTATGACGATGCCGCCGAGCTGCGCGTGAACCAGAATGCAGAATTGCGCGCACTGCTGGGCACGCTGGCGGGGCACGTTGGCCTGGACCTCACAGCGCGACTTCGCGAGGCTGTGCAGTCCGCCGATCCCGGCTTGAAGATAAGTGTACTTGATGCCGAAACGCATCGCTTGCGGCTGTTGCTCGTCGAAGCACAATGCGAGATTGAGAAACACGAATCTGCGAGCGCACTTGACCAGCAAATTTGGCAGGTGCTCGAAGCGCATGAGATGGCCCGCGCGCCGCGCGAATAAAAAACGATACAGGAGAGAATGATGCAGTTTCCCGGAACCCCCTCGGACGCCCTGCCCGATATTCTGGCCACCGGCACCAGTGATGCGGACTTCGTGTTCCTGTCGCTCTCGGCGCGCGATCCAGACGGGCGCGATGCCGATTACATCGCCTGGCACTCGCTGGATCACCGGCCCGAGCAATACCGGCTGGCGGGCATCCGCAACACAATGCGGCTCGTCTCAACCCCCGCCTGCCGCGCCGCGCGGGCGGCGAGCGAAGCGCATTACGATACGGTCGATCATGTGATGACCTACCAGTTCGCCGATACCAGCTCGATGCCCGGCTTTATCGAACTGGGCGCGGCGCTCGACCGAGGCGGGCGCATGGCGCACCGGCTGCCCAGTATCGGCTATCACACCGCCGACATCGCCGGACGGATCGCCGCGCCGCATGCGCTGGCCGGGGCGGACGTAATCCCATGGCGACCGGCGCACGGAGCCTATCTGATCATTGAACAGGGT
>JANPPM010000016.1:0-2637 GCA_031428495.1 Novosphingobium sp. | reverse complement strand
CTGGCAGACCGGCTGCGGCTGCCCACCGGGATCGGCTATGCGCTGGAAAACCGGCTGGCGATCTCGCGCACAACCGGCACCCTGCTGTCGGACATTAACGCGCGGCGGCTGGCGGAGTTTTTCCTGGCGCTGCGCAATGGCATCGCTGCCGATTGCCAGCGTGACGAGCCGCGCATAGCGCTGCTGACCCCGGGGCCGTTCAACCAGTCCTATGCCGAACAGGCGCATATTGCGCGCTATCTGGGCATTCCGCTGGTCGAAGGCCGCGATTTGACGGTCAGCCGCGAACGGCTCTATGTGCGCACGATTGCAGGCCCTAAGCGGATCGACGCGCTGTGGCGCTGGATCGATTCGCACATGCTTGATCCGCTCGCCTTCGATGCCCATTCGCAGATCGGCGTGCCCGATCTGTTCGAGGCCTGGGCGGCGGGCGACCTGACCGTGGTCAACTGGCCCGGCGTCGGCGTGCTGGAGGCGCGGGCGTTTTCGGCATTTCTGCCGCGACTGGCCAAAGTGTTGCTCGGTGAAAGCCTGATCCTGCCCAATATGGCAACTTGGTGGTGCGGCGGAAGTGAGGCGCGCGCTACCGTGGCCGGACGGTTTGACGAATTGGTTGTCAGCTCGGCCTTTGGCGGCTCAGTCGCTGGGTTGAAGGACGGACGCACCCGGGCTGGGGCGTCGCTGGATGCAGAAGAGCGCGCGGTCTTGCTCGCCGCGATGGAGCAACGCCCGATGGACTATGTCGGGCAGGAAATCGTCCGGCTTTCGACCACTCCCGCATTGGTGGGCAACGGCTTTGAGCCGCGCCCGTTCACCATGCGGGTGTTCCTTGCGCGCGGCGGCGACGGCGAATGGAGCGTCATGCCCGGCGGCTTTGCCCGTCTGTCCCGCTCTGGTGAATTGCGCACCTCGCTGATCGGCAAGGGCGATTTTTCCGCCGATGTCTGCATTGTCGATGAAGTCGCAGTCCAGCAGCACAATCTGCTTGGCCCAGGCAAAGTCCCGCCGATCAGGCGCCGGGGCGGCATTCTGTCCAGTCAGGCTGCGGACAACCTGTTCTGGTTCGGGCGCTACGGTGAACGCGCCGAGATTACCGTGCGGGTGGTGCGTTCGCTGCTGGGCAGCTCGATTGAAGTCGATGGCGGCAGTCGGCGCGGCGCGGCGAGCCTTGCCCGGTTGGTCGAACTTCTGGTCCGCTGGGGCGCGGTCGATGCGGAACATGCGGACCTGCCATTGCCCAAACTTTGTGCGCGCGTGTTCCGCGAACGCGAATTGTTCGGCGGGGTCGAGCGGCTGTGCGATTCGCTCCGGGCAATCGGCCGCAATCTGCGTGACCGGATGGCGAACAATGTCTGGCGCATCGCCAATCAGCCGGTGCCGCCGATCGATCACAAGCAGGCCCAATCGATCCAGTCGGTCGCTGATGAGATGATCGACCGGTTCAGTGCGCTGGCGGGGCTTGCGACCGAAAACATGGCGCGCAGCCCGGCGTGGCGTTTCCTCGATCTGGGCCGCCGGATCGAACGCGCGCTGAATATCTGCCGCATTGCGCGGCCCTTGCTGGGTCAAAACTGCGGGCACGACGATTTCGGACTGCTGCTCGATCTGTGCGACAGCCAGATTACCTACCGCGCGCGCTATCTTGCCAGCCCGCTGCGCGATCCGGTCACCGATCTGGTGCTGCTTGATCCCGACAACCCGCGCGGCCTGATTTTTCAGATCGAGCGCATCGAAGAGCATCTAGATGCTCTCCCGCAGCTGACCGAAGGCGGCGCACCCGATGCACCGCTCCGCCAGATCAGCGCGATACTTGCGGTAATGCGCAGCCTTGAGGCGGCAGATATCGACGATAGCAGCCTGCGCGATATCGAGACCCGGCTGCTGTCCCTGTCCGACGCGATTGCGCAGCGTTTTTTCCTGCAATACGAAAAGTCTGAAAATGCAGGCCATGACCGCCTGCTCGCATGATCTACGCCGTGCGCCATGTCACCGAAGTTCGCTATGATGCGCTGGTCAATCTGGCGCGGTTCAATCTGCGGCTAAAACCGGCTGACTGGCCGGGGCAGCAGGTGCTCGATTACCGGCTGAATGTCAGTCCTGCACCCGCGCGGATTGTCACCGAGGCGGGTTCCTTCGTGGTCAATGTTTCGCGCCTGACGCTGGACCGGCCAATTGCCGAGCTGCGCATCGAAAGTAGTTTTACCGTCAAGGTTGGGCGGGAGTTGCCGGTCAGCGATAGCCCCGCCGTTGCTCAAGTGCGCGCGGCGGCGCTCGCCAGCCGCGGAATGTCAGGCTCTGCACCTGCTTCCTATCTGTTCGGTTCGGCCATCGCCCGGCCGGCGGTCGAGATAGCAGCGTGGAGCGCGTCCTTTCTTGTCGATGCCTTGCCGGTGGTCGATGCTGCCGCTGCGCTGATGCGCGCGGTGCACAGCGAATTTACCTATGACAGCAAGGCTACCGAAGCCGACACCCCGCCCATCGAGGCCTTTCGGGCGAGGCGCGGAGTATGTCAGGATTTTGCCCATGTCATGATTATCGCCCTGCGCGCTGCGGGCATCCCTGCGGCCTATGTCAGCGGCTATCTCCGTACGCTGCCACCACCTGGAAAGCCCCGGCTGATCGGGGCTGACGCTACGC
>JANPPM010000015.1:0-2602 GCA_031428495.1 Novosphingobium sp. | reverse complement strand
TTTTTTCGCGGCCAATGACCACGAAGTCGTCCAGTCGGCGCCGCTGGTGCCGTATAACGATCCGACCCTGATGTTCGTCAACGCCGGCATGGTGCCATTCAAGAACGTATTTACCGGTCTTGAGACCCGCGCCGTGCCCCGCGCAACCTCTTCGCAGAAGAGCGTGCGCGCTGGGGGCAAGCACAACGATCTCGACAATGTCGGCTATACCGCGCGGCATCATACCTTCTTTGAAATGCTCGGAAATTTCTCGTTCGGCGACTATTTCAAGGAACAGGCGATCACCCACGCCTGGACCTTGCTGACCAAGGAGTGGGGGCTTCCTGCGGACAAGCTGACGGCGACGATCTATCACACCGACGACGAAGCTTTCGACCTGTGGCGCAAGATCGCCGGGTTGCCGGAAGACCGGATCATCCGCATCGCCACCTCGGACAATTTCTGGTCGATGGGCGATACCGGCCCCTGCGGCCCGTGCAGCGAGATATTCTACGATCACGGCGATCACATCCCCGGCGGCCCTCCGGGATCGCCTGACGAGGATGGTGACCGCTTCATCGAAATCTGGAATCTGGTGTTCATGCAGTTCGAACAGGCCGCCGATGGCAGCCGCACAGCCCTGCCCAAGCCCAGCATCGACACAGGAATGGGTCTGGAACGGGTCGCAGCGGTCCTTCAGGGCGTGCACGACAATTACGACACCGACACCTTCCGCGCGCTGATTGAGGCCTCCGAGAGCCTGACCGGAGTCGCCGCCGAAGGGGACAGCCGCGCCAGCCACAGGGTGATTGCCGATCACCTGCGCTCGACCAGCTTCCTGCTGGCTGACGGCGTGCTGCCGTCCAATGAGGGACGCGGCTATGTGCTGCGACGGATCATGCGCCGCGCGATGCGTCATGCGCATTTGCTGGGGGCAAAGGAGCCCCTGATGCACCGGCTGGTCGGCGATCTGGTTGCCGAGATGGGTCAGGCCTATCCCGAGCTTGGCCGCGCTCAGCCACTAATCGAGGAAACGCTTGAACGTGAGGAAGTACAGTTCCGCCGCACCCTGACCAACGGGCTGAAACTGCTCGACGAAGCGACGGCAAGCATGGCCGATGGCAGCGAACTACCCGGCGAAACCGCGTTCAAGCTCTATGACACCTTTGGCTTCCCCTATGACCTGACCGAAGACGCATTGCGCGCACGCGGCATCGGCGTGGACCGCGCTGGTTTCGATGCGGCAATGGCGCAGCAGAAAGCAGCAGCGCGCGCGGCGTGGAAGGGTTCAGGCGAGGCGGCATCCGGCGAGGTATGGTTCGACATTGCTGAACGCGAAGGCGCGAGCGAATTCACTGGCTACTCTTCAACATCTGGCGAGGGAACCGTTGTGGCGCTGGTCAAAGGCGGCGCGGAAGTCTCATCTGCCGGTGCGGGCGATGATGTGACCGTGCTGACCAACCAGACGCCCTTCTATGGCGAAAGCGGCGGACAGGCGGGCGATAGCGGGACGATCACCGGTGCGGGCGGCCTGCGCCTCACCGTCTCGGGCACTGCCAAGCCACTCGGACGGCTCCATGCCCATCAGGCAAATGTTGAGAGCGGCTCGCTCAAAGTGGGAGACGCCGTTCACCTCACCATCGACGAGACCCGCCGTGATGCGATCCGCGCCAACCATTCGGCAACGCACCTGCTCCATGCTGCCTTGCGCAAGCGGATGGGCGGGCATGTCGCGCAAAAGGGGTCTGCGGTTGAGGCGGGCCGCCTGCGCTTTGATTTTTCCCAGCCCACCGCGCTGACCGCCGACGATATTGCGGCGATAGAGGCCGAAGTGAACGCCGAAATCCGCGCCAATCAGCCAGTGGTCACCCGGTTGATGTCTCCCGACGAGGCAATCGAGGCGGGCGCAATCGCGCTGTTTGGCGAGAAATACGGAGATGAAGTGCGCGTTCTCTCCATGGGCCGTATGACAGACAAAGCCTATTCCGTTGAACTGTGCGGAGGCACCCATGTCAACGCGACCGGCGATATCGGTGTGTTCCGCATAGTATCGGAAGGCGCGGTCAGTTCTGGTGTGCGCCGCATCGAAGCGCTGACCGGCGAGGGCGCGCGTCAGTGGCTTGTTGGACGCGAAGAAGCGCTGAAGAATGCAGCCAGTTTGCTGCGCACAACGCCCGACGAAGTCGAGGTCCGCATCGCGGCGCTGCTCGACGAGCGCAAGAAGCTGGAGCGCGAGTTGGCCGAAACGAAAAAGGCATTGGCGCTCAGCGGTTCAACCAGCGGCAGCGGTGATGCGGGCGCCGGCCCGGCGGATGAGCAAGTGGGCGGCATCGCCTTCTTTGGTCAGGTTATCGAAGGCCTCGACGCGAAGGAACTGCGCGGGCTGCTCGATACTGCCAAGCAGCGGCTCGGCTCGGGCATAGCCGTGATCATTGCGGTAAACGAGGGCAAGGCGAGCATTGCCGCTGCCGTCACCGACGACCTGACTGGAACGTACAGCGCGGTCGATCTGGTTCGCGCTGCCGTCGAGGTACTCGGCGGCAAGGGCGGCGGCGGACGACCGGACATGGCGCAGGGCGGCGGACCGGACGGGACCAAAGCCGCCGAAGCGATTGCCGCGGTC
>JANPPM010000014.1:0-6315 GCA_031428495.1 Novosphingobium sp. | reverse complement strand
CGTCTCTGCAACGGCCTTGAAGGTGATTCCGGCTATCTGCGCCGCCTGAGCCGATGCAAGCGCCTCTGAGGCTTCCCGCTGCCGTTCGTCTAGGGGGTCTATCCCGGCCTTCACCTTGAGCCGCAGGGCATCGCGCGCCGTTCTGGCATCGGCAAGGGAAATGCAGCCCGGTCCAGCCGCGCCCAAGCCAATGTCGCGCGACTTGCCCTTGAGCATGAAGCGATAGACCCATGACCGCGCGCCGGTTTCCTTCACAAGCAAATGCAGCCCGCCCCCGTCCGCATGACGTCCGGGTTTCGCGTTCTTTACTGCCAAGGGCGTTAGGGCATTGCTGAGCTTGCGGGGCATGGCGTGGCGTCTCCGTTCCCAAATCCGTTCCCCGATAATACTCTGGTTTTATGGGAACGCAACCGGATAGAACGGGACGGGAACGCCTTTTCGATATGCCTTAATGCCTAATTTTCTGCCATTTATTCGACGTTACAGGATTCTGGAGGACGCTAGTTGTGGGGACACCCTGTCCGCCAGCGAACATGCCTCTTGCCCTGCCAACCTCCCGCCACCCTCGGAAACAGTGCCACCTCGGCATCGGGCTTTATCGCAGCAGACCAATCGTTCTGGACCGATCCATCGATAGCAAAGGTTGCTCGCAGACCGGCGACATCGGCAAAGCCGGGTGCCAGAGCATCGAGCGCCTCGATCACACCGAATATGTTCTTGGCCGCCACTTCCAGCTGGGCCGTGCCGCCAAAGAATTGCTGAGAGAACGGCGCGAGGGGGTGGATTGTGGCCAAAGTTCGGAAGACCTTAAAATAAAAAAACAGCAGGAAATCAGACTTGATCTTCATCCTGCGGCGGCCGTGTTACACTCGCCTCCAGCAATCCGGCCAGTTCGCCGCGCTTCCAGTTTCCTGCAGAAGCACGCGCCGCGAGATAACCACCAGCCAACATGATTAGCAGCGGCAACAGCCGGTCGCGAAGAGCCTGTTCTGACGAGGGTTCGTGCGGTTCGCCTTGCAATTTGCCAATTGGCAGTTGCCGAAGAATTTCCTGCCCCGGCCCAGGATCAACCTGCTCGTGCCCCATGACCGCTGCAGCAAGCGTGCTCCCACCGCTGCGTTCCAGCATAGCAATCAGGGTGTTTAATCCGCCCGCAAATTCACGAAAGGCCTTGAGCAAGCTGGGTAGCTGCTCTTCAACCAGGTCAAATATTACGGCAGGCCGTTCTCCGAGCTGGTGAGCCAGCGCGTTGATGCCTCCACTTAGGCGCAGCTCGGCTAACATAGCTTCGCATTTCTCCGGGAGTACATGCCCCCAATTTGTCTTAACGACCCCGCCGTGATCATAGCGCAGTTCGCCGCGCGATCATAGGCCACACTGCACTGTGTCCCGGGTGCTTTGCGCTTTCGAACGCTCAGGGAACTATGCTAGTCGCTCCGCAACGGGGATTTTCACTGCAATACCGCTTCAGTGGTCATTGCCAAAAAATGGAGACGTGCAAGATGTCGATTTTCAGCAGCATCAAGAATGCGATTTTCGGGCACAAGGCGGAGGCCGCGACACCTGAGCCTAGCGCAGCTCCTGTCGTCGCCGCACCAAGCGCCGCTCCGGCAGCACCAGCGGCAGTCAGCGAAATTGATGTCGAGGCAAATCTGGCCAGCATGGCGCAAGGGCATGATCTCAACTGGCGCTCGTCGATTGTCGATTTGATGAAGCTGCTCGGCATTGATTCGAGCCTGGCCAACCGCAAGGAACTGGCGACTGAGCTGGGCTATACCGGCGATCTCGACGGATCGGCAGAAATGAACATCTGGCTGCACAAGGCAACGATGCAGGCACTGGCCGCCAATGGCGGCAAGGTTCCTGCCGCACTGGTCGACTAATCTTACATTAAAATGTGGTCTTGCCGCCCGCTTTCCCCACCGGGAAGGCGGGCGGTTTTCTATTGTGTCGGGCCATTGCCCGTTGCCTCATCCAGAAAATCGTCATTCGCGGCGGGGGGCGAAACAGGTTCCAGTCCGCCACCTTCATCAATCATTGATTCGCCGGGTCCGGGGCCTTGCGGTCTGATCCGCGTGCCGCCGGTCTCAGGCTCGATCAGATTGCCCTGATCATCGACAAACGAATAGTTTTCCGGATCGGCGAACATCGCTTCGTCGTCAGGCTCGATTTGCCAGCTGGGAAGGATCAGTTCGGTATCGAACTTTTCAACCGGGCGATTGGCCACCGCAACTCTCATATAGGCCGCGAAGGCCCGCGCGGGTGCAGCGCCGCCCTGCAAACCAGGAACGGGCCTCGCGTCATCGCGCCCCATCCACACGCCGGTGGTGACCCCGCTGGAAAAGCCAATGAACCAGCCGTCCTTATTCGAGCTGGTGGTGCCGGTCTTGCCAGCAACCGGGCGTCCGATTTGCGCCGCCCTGCCCGTACCCGTCGCAACGGCGGTCTGAAGGAGATCGGTGATCCCTGCTGCAACGTGCGGCGCAACCAGCATCTGACCGCGTGATGCAGGCCGCGTGTACAGCAGCTTGCCGTCGGTGGTAGTAACCTTGGCAATGCCATAGGGTTCAATCGACGCGCCCTTGGCCGATACCGCCGCGAACGCGCGGGTCATATCGATCAGACGGACGTCGGAAGTCCCGAGCACCATTGAAGGCAAAGTGTTCACCGGCGTAGTGATGCCAAAGCGCCGCGCCATGCTGGCAACCATGCCGAAACCCACCTGGTTGCCAAGTTTCGCGGCAACGGTGTTCTTCGAATAGGCAAAGGCCGTGCGCACATCGATCTCACCAGCGAACGATCCGCCGGAATTATGCGGGCTCCAACCTTCGATAGTCACAGGCTCATCGACTACCCGGTCGTTCGGCGTCACCCCGGATTCCAGAGCCGCGAGATAGACAAACATCTTCCAGGCCGAACCGGGCTGACGGACCGAATTGGTTGCGCGGTTGTAATTGGACGTCACATAATCTGTGCCTCCGATCAGCGCGAGCACAGCGCCGTCGCGGTCAAGACTGACCAGTGCGCCTTGCGCACCTTTGGGGGACTGCGCCTGTATGGCCGATGCGCCTGCGCGCTGAAGGTTTACGTCGAGTGTGGTCCAGACCTCAATCGGCTCATCGTTATCCTGAAGCAGAAAATCTAGTTGTGGCAGCGCCCAGTCAGTAAAATACCGCACCGAATTTTGCCCGGACCCCGGCGCGAACTTGACCGCTTTGAAGTCAACGCCAGCGGCCGCATCGGCATCGATTGTGCCATTGGCCTGCAGGACACCTAAAACAACCTTGGCGCGCTGAACCGCTGCCTTTTCATCGGCGGTCGGCGAGAACCGTGACGGTGCCTTTACCAGCCCCGCGATGATCGCAGCCTCCGGCAGCGAAATCTCCGTTCCGGGGTGACCAAAGAATTTACGGCTTGCAGAATCGACGCCGTAGGCGCCGCCGCCGAAATAGACCTTGTTGAGATAGAGCTCGAGAATCTCACTCTTGGAAAACTTCCACTCGAGCGCGAGCGCGAGCACGGCTTCACGCAATTTTCGGGTGACCGTGCGGCTATTGTTCAGAAAGATATTGCGGGCGAGCTGCTGCGTTATGGTGGAAGCGCCTTGGCGCACCTGCCCTTTACTTATGCCCACCCAAAGCGCGCGGGCGATGCCGATCGGATCAAGGCCAATATGCGAGCGGAAACGCCGGTCCTCGACCGATACCATCGCATCTCGCATGACTTTGGGGATTTCGTTGTACTTGAGCCATTTGCCGTAGCTGGGACCGAGGCTCACCAATTCGGTGCCATCGCGCGCACGCACGACGATCATCTGCTCGCCAACCTGCTTGCTTTTCAGCTGCCCAAAGCTGGGTAGCGACTGAGCAGTCAAGCCAACGGCTACGCCTAGAACCAGCGCGAAAAGCACCGTTAGCGACAGGCTCCAGATAAACATACGTCGGGCAAACCGCCCGAACCGCGAAGGCGGGCGCTTGCGTTGCGAGGGTGCGGGTGCTGCGCTGCGCCTCATACTATCGTTGCGTGCCATGGGGCCCTTCTGCCGGGACAAAGCACCCGAACCTTGCCGCGATCTGAACGTTGGCTGCCTAACACAGGCTTAACGGCGCGGGCAAAGCCACCGGGCCGTGTTTCCGGTGAACAACATTCCGCTTACGGTCAGTCCTTAGGTTCGAAGTCGAGCGATGCACTGTTTATGCAATAGCGCAGCCCATTCTCGCCCGGACCATCGGGGAAAACGTGTCCCAGATGCCCCTCGCACTTTGCGCAGCGCACCTCGGTGCGGACCATGCCGTGGGCAGTGTCGCGCAATTCTTCAACAGCCTCGTCCGCGACCGGAGCAGTGTAGCTTGGCCAGCCAGAGCCGGAATTATACTTGGTTTCAGAGGTAAACAGCGGCGCACCGCAGCCAGCACACGTATAAATACCACTGGCCTTGTTCGTCTCATATTCACCGGTGAAGGCGCGCTCAGTACCGGCCTGACGCAGGATCTGATACTTTTCAGGTCCGAGCTTTTCCAGCCACTCGGCTTCGGTGAGTTGCAATTTCTCGGTCATGGGAAGTTCCTGAGCAATTCGGGCATTATTGGAGGTGTTCAACCTGAAGCACGACACCGTCATGCCCGGAAACGCGCATTCGGGTGCCTGGTTCCGCGTCAGGCCCTTCGGCCAGCCATTCAGTATCGCCGTGACTGACCTTGCCGGTCCCCCCGTCGATTGCCCGGGTCACCACAACATTCACGCCCACAAGCTGCCCGCCGCGATCATTGAGCATCGGATCGGCTGACGTGACCGGATTGGAGCGCAGATAGCGCTTGCCGCTGAACACTGCGACAATCGCCAGCACCGCGAAAACGACAATCTGCAACGGCATTCCGATGGGTGCGACCCATGCCAGCAAACCGGTGAGAATTGCCGCTCCCGCAAGCCAGATCAGGAATACGCCCGGAATGGCCATTTCAGCAGCGGCCAGCGCCAGGCCGATGGCCAGCCAGACATAGTGCGGCTCAAAGCTGTCCATCGCGTCAGGCCTTCCTGTCGCCAATCGCGTCGCGCACCAGTTCGCCAATGCCGCCCAGGGTCCCGATCAGCTGGGTTGCCTCAATCGGGAACAGAATGGTCTTGGCATTGGGTGAAGTGGCGAACGCAGCCACCGCATCGGTATATTTCTGCGCAACGAAATAGTTGAGCGCCTGTGTGCCGGATGATGCGATAGCTTCGGAAACCATGGTGGTCGCCTTGGCTTCGGCCTCGGCCTCGCGCTCGCGCGCCTCGGCATCGCGGAAGGCGGCTTCGCGGCGGCCTTCCGCTTGGAGAATCTGGCCCTGCTTTTCACCCTCGGCGCGCAGGATGTCGGACGCGCGCGAACCTTCCGCCTCAAGGATCTGCGCGCGCTTCTCGCGCTCGGCTATCATCTGTCGCGCCATCGCATTGGATATGGCTGCTGGCGGGCGGATGTCCTTAATTTCGATGCGAGTGATCTTGACGCCCCATGGGCTGGTTGCATGATCGATCACCAGCAACAGTTTGGCGTTGATCTCGTCCCGTTTGGACAGCGTCTCGTCGAGGTCCATCGAGCCCATCACGGTGCGCAGATTGGTCGTGGTCAGCTGCATGATCGCGACGTAAAGGTTCGAGACTTCGTAGGCCGCCTTCCCCGCATCGAGCACCTGAAAGAACACCACAGCGTCGACCCCGACCATGGCGTTGTCCTTGGTGATGATCTCCTGACCTGGAATATCCAGTACCTGCTCCATCATGTTGACCTTGTGGCCAACCCGATCGATGAACGGGATTATGACATGCAAGCCAGGCTGTGCCGCCAGGGTATATTTCCCTAGCCGCTCAATGGTATAGACATAACCCTGCCGCACGACGCGCACGCCCATCAGCAAGAAGACAAACACCACTACCAGCAGTGCAATCAGAAAACCGCCCACGATTATCTTCCCCTTATCAGTCCGCCAACATGTTAGCGCCAGTGCGCTGCGGAGCAAGGGAAACCGGTCACAGGCGCTTGTAAAGCTCCAGCAACCGCGCCCATGCCCGGTCCGCCTGAACTGCATCGTAAATCGGCGTATCGGGCACGCACCAGCCATGGTCGGCGGGATAGACCTCGATCTCTGCTCTGCGCCCGGCTGCCGCGGCAGCGGCGCGGAAACGATCCTTTTCGCCGGGGTCACGGGCATCGTCATTGCGGCCCACGGCGATAAGATAGGCGGCCTGTGTCATCGGCAGCAGCAGGTGCGGACTGTCCGGCTTGTCACTGGCAAGGCCGCCGCCATGGAACGAGGCCACCGCCCCCACCCGTGCCGG
>JANPPM010000013.1:0-9170 GCA_031428495.1 Novosphingobium sp. | reverse complement strand
ATCCGGGACCGCTGGCGACAAGACTCGAATGTGAGCCGATGCGGCCTACGGTCCCGGATCAAGTCCGGGACGACGGATCAGGGACAGCGGCTGTCGCGCTGCGGCGGCGCAGAGGTGCGGGTCAGCCACGTGCCGCCCGGTCCTTCGTACTTTTCGCCGGGCGAAGTTTGCGAAATCAGGCGGCAGCCCGAGGTAAAGGCATATTCCTCTACCGTCGCATTCGCGCCTTGCGCTTTTTCCGAATAGAGCGCGCGGCGCTTGATATTGAGATCCTCGACCAGCGAGCGCACCGCACCGCTCGGCGGCGAGACGAAGCCGAGATAGCCGTCCATCTTCTCACCCACCTGACCCGAGGCGCGCGCGGCGGCATAGGCCGGATCGCGCTGTGCCCAGGCGGCGCCCGCGCTGGTCAGCACAAGCGCAGCGGCGGCCACGCCCAGCGCCAATCGGCGATTGCCAGTTTGAAAAAACGAAACCATCAGAAAATCTCCGGGTTCTTGTCGATCGTATTCGCCGCATCGGCGGAGAGACGATAAACAACCTCCTGCTTGATGTTGATGTTGAGCTCGATGACGATCGGCTTGTCGGGCGCGGTTACCGAGATACATCCCGCCAGTCCCATACAAGCCATCATCGCGCCGCCCATCAGCATGCACACGGCGCGATCGGCGCGCCTTCCGGACCGTGGCATATCGTGCTTGTCATTCCGCATGGGGCGGCTTGTCGCAGGCGATAGGCTTCGGGTCAATTCGCTGCTGATCATGGGGTCTGTCCGCTTACGGGAGCCTGAACGGCGGTTTCGCCCGGCGGGGCCTGTCCAACAGGGGGCGGGCGTATCGGCCTGCCGGCATTGTCCACCAGCCCCAGCGTGCGCGGATCGATGACATAGGTGGGATCGTAGAGCGACTTGAACGAGCTGACGAGCTTGAAGAAGGGTGCGCGCAGATTGACGTTGAAGCGGATCGGCAGTTTGGCAATCGCGTTGGTGATGAAATTGCGCCGCGCGGTGGCACCCTGCCGGATGCCATCAAAGCTGACGCGGGTGACGATCTCACCCTCCAGCGGCCCGGACAGATCGACCCGCATCGCACGGTAATCAATCGAACGCAGCGCATCGAAAGCGAAATTGGCCATGGGTGAGAGGTCTTTGTAGGTCAGCGCGCCGATATAGGAGACATTGCCGCCTGGTGCCCGCGCCACCAGCGAGCCGCCATCGATCCGCCCGCCGCTTTCATCAAACACCAGCGGCATGGCACCATCGAAGGTGCCGGTGGCAACGATATTGCCCATGTTGATCCGCTCGACGAATTTGGCCGCATTCAGCCCGTCAATGCGCAGGGTGAAGCGCCGGGTCTCTGCCGCGCCCAGGATCATGCGGGTAGGCTCAAGCGTAAGTCGGCCTTCCAGGAAAGGCCAGGTCGCCCCGTTGACTTCGAGCAACATATCGGGCCGCAGTGCGAAGCTCAGCTCGCCGTCGTTGACCTCAATGCCAGGGTTGATCGAGGCAATCCGCAGGCGCTGGTCGGGCGCGGTGACAATGCCGAGCAGGTCGGTGAAGCGCACCGTGCCCGAAACGCCCTTCACCGGGCCGAAAGCGGCGGCGAAATCGAAGCTGTCTGTGGTGAAGCTGCCAGTGCTGGTCACTGCAGCAGCATTCCAGTCGATCCGGCCAGCACCGCGCACCGTGCCCTTGGCATTGGCGATCACACCCAGTGCAAGCCGCGAAATCTGTTCGGGCTGGAGCGCGGCATCCAGCACAATGCCGTCCATCGCCAGGTCCGCATGGCCCGCACCATTGGCCAGATTATGCACGATAGCGGTGCGCACCACTTCGCGGCTCGATTGCGGCTCGCGCATCACCGCATCGGCAGTGATGCGGTTGTCGGCGAGTGTCAGGCTGGCCCCTTGTGCCAGCATAGGCTGAAACCGGTCGTCCAGCTCGCGGTCTTCAAGCCGGAAGGTGCCATTGGTGATCGCCAGCCGCCCGCCCGCAAAGCGCCAATCCCCGCTGGCTTCACGCAGATCAAGTGGCACCGCATCGAGATAGACTTCAGACCCGGCAAATTTGCCCGCAACATCGCCGCCGATCCGCGCCGACAGATTGGCAATGCGGAACCGCGAGGCGCGCGCCGCTGGCCCCAGCGCAACATCTAGACTGCGCGCCGCCAGCACGCCGGGAACGGCAAATCCCAGTGGCCCGCTGGCGATCCGGATCGGCGTATCGCCCAGCCGTCCAGTCAGATTAAGCGAGGGCGCACCTGCCGCAATGCGCAGGCCCCGCGCATCGGCACGGACAATCGCGCCGCCAGGCTGCGGGCACAGCGTCACTTCGCGCCCGGCCAGTGTCAGATTGGCATAGGAGAGGCTGTCAAAGCGCACTGGCGTACACCTCCGGCCCACAGCAAGGCCTGCCGCGCTCGTCCAATTGCCCTCGACCGGCACCAGAAGATTGCGCGCTGCGCCGCCGGGCAATGGCCCGCTGAGCCGCACAGCGCCGGAAAACCCGAGCGCACCGTTCTCCGCTTGCACCAGCGTCAGACGCGGCACCGCCAGCCGGGCGGCACCCGCCGCATAGTCGGCCATCATCAGCTGCATCGCGATGCCGCCAGCAGCCCCGCGCTCCATCCGCCCGGCGATCTGCGGCAATCCTCGCCCGCCGGTGGTGAAGTTGCCTGAAATCCGGGGCGCGGAATTGCCATCCGCCGAAATCTGCAACCGTGACAGAGACAAGAGCACTGCGCCGCCGCCGCCACGCAGGCTGGCCTGCGGGGCGATCAGGCTGAATTTGCCCTCGCTGCTGCGCATCAGAAAGCTGGCTACGAACTGACTGGCCGCAGTCTCGCGCCGAAGGGCTCCCCGCAATTGCGCGGCAAGCGGTGCGGCCAGACTGCCTGCGGCATTACGCTCGAGCCCGGCAAGGGCCGCATCAAGCCCCGCGCCGGGCTGGACCCCGGCGGCGCTGACATCGCCATCGATCTCCAGCCGCGAAAAACCCGCCTGCGCGCGCAGAGCGCCCTTTGCGGCAAGACTGTCAGCGCGCACCTGCTCGGCAGCGATGCCCTTGCCCGCCAGATCATAGCGCGCATTGAGCGCGCCCCCCCGCCAGCTGAAACGCGCATCGCCGCTGGCAGCACTCAGGCTGTTCGCCCCATAGGTCAGCGCCCCGCCAGACAGCACCGCACGGCCCTCGGCTCCATCCAGTTTGGCGTCAAAAACGGAATCAAGCTGGATCGCCGACTTGCCCAGCCGCAAGGACGCATCGCGGCAGGCCAGATCGCCAAGGCGCAGCGGGCCGGTGAAACGCGGCTGCTCTGCCGACACCGAGACCTTGCCATAGAGGCTCGCGCCGCTGAACGCGCAGCCCGCCAGCGAGGCCTGCGGGGCGACCATGGCAACTATGCCGCTAAAGCCGCTGCGCAACCTGCCCTCGCCTTCCAGCTTTACCCCAACTGGTCCCGCTTCGCTGTCCAACCGCGCGCGGCCATCACGGATCGCCAGGTCCAGATCGGGCAGGCGGAAGGGTTCCTTGCTGCCGGTGTAGAGCACCTTGTCGAGGCTGCCGAAGCTCATCCGGCCACCCAGCCAGCGGCCATAGAGCCGGGGTTTTTCAAGCGTGATCCGGCCAATCGTCGGAACACCCCAGCGCGGTTTGATCGCAACTGACACGCGCGTCACCGTCAGATCGGGCCGGGCGGGATCGCCGACAACCAGATTGCGCAGCACTTGCCGATCGGTGCCTATCGATTCGATCTCATAGGTCGCAGGCAAACCAAGCGCGGCGATCTGTCCGGCTATGATATTGTCGGCAATCCGCTCACGCGCGAGCCAGCCGATGGTGAGGCCAAGCGCCAGCAGGACAAAGAATCCCAAGAGCGCCCGCCGCAAACGCCTGCGCGGGATGGCTGGCGGGGCCTCGCCGCCGTCCTCCTGTACTTGCTGGGGAGGGTCTTCGCTCTGCGCCATTCCCGTCACTCTTGCGCCCAGGCCCCGGCAAAGGCAATGCTGCCCGAAATGCGCAATAGGTCGCGCAAGCTGAACAGGGAGCAAACGGCAATGGCACTGCGCGGAATGGTTCTGACGCTCATAGCATCCCTTGTGCTCGCATTGGCCGCGCCCGGTCTGGCCCGCAATCAAACAACCAACAGTGCCGCAGGTTCCGGGGCCGACTGGACAGGGCGCGGCGGCGGGCCTGATGAAACCGCCTACAGCCGCCTGGCCGAGATCGATACGCGCAATGTGTCGCGGCTCGCGCTGGCATGGTCACTCGATCTGCCCGGCGAAACCACACTGGAGGCGACCCCCATCGCGGTCGATGGCGTAATCTATTTTCCCGGCACGCATTCGGCGGTCTATGCGGTCGAAGGGCGCACCGGGCGGCTGCTGTGGAAATATGATCCGGAAATCTGGAAGAACGATCCGGGCCGTCTGCCACTTAATTTCGCGGTCAATCGCGGGCTGTCCTATGCCAATGGCAAGGTTTTTGTCGCGGTGTTCGATGGGCGGTTGGTGGCGCTGGATGCCAAGGATGGCCGGATGCTGTGGTCCACGCAGACCCTCGCGCCGGGCAGCGCGCAGTGGATTTCCGGCGCGCCCTTGGCGTTCAAGGACAAGGTGATCATCGGTCAGGCCGGGGCGGACAATGGCGAGCGCGGCTATGTGACCGCCTATGATCAGGCAACCGGGCGGCAGGCGTGGCGGTTCTATCCCGTGCCCGGTTCCCCCGAAGCCAATCGGGGCGATCCGCTGATGGAGCGCGCGGCCACGACATGGTGGGGCGAGTTCTGGAAAGGGCGCACCGGCGGGGGGCCATGGGGCTCGATCAGTTTCGATGCCGATCTGAACCGCATCTACATCGGCAGCGCCAATCCGGGGCAGGTCGATACCAACCGCGTCGGCCGGGAACGCGGCGACCAGCTTTATTCCTCTTCGATCATCGCGCTGGATGCCGATACCGGCAAGTACGCATGGCACTATCAGGTCAACCCGCGCGATGCTTGGGATTACGGCGCGAACACGCAGATCAGCCTTACCGACATGGTCATCAAGGGAAAGCGCCGCAAGGTGCTGATGCAAGCACCCAAGAATGGCTTCCTCTATGTGATCGACCGGACCAACGGTGAGTTCCTGTCGGCTGGCAAAATCGTCAAGGTGACATGGGCCGACAGTATCGATCCCAAATCAGGCCGCCCGGTCGAGGCCGCGAACATCCGCTTTGAACAGGGCGATGTCGTCATCTGGCCCAACCCCACCGGCGGGCACAACTGGCACGCGCAGGCCTACAGCCCGGCAACCGGGCTGATCTATTTGCCCGCGATGCACAACGGCGTGCGCTATTCGGCCAATCGCATCCCCGGCGGGGTCTATGTCAACAACATGTGGATCGGTTCGGAAAAGGCAGACGCGCGCGATGGCAAGGGCTCGCTGGTGGCGTGGGATCCCGTCCGCCAGCGCGAAGTCTGGCGGGTGATGCATGACAACATCTGGAACGGCGGCGTGAT
Source organism: Novosphingobium sp. (assembly GCA_031428495.1). Lineage (GTDB taxonomy): Bacteria > Pseudomonadota > Alphaproteobacteria > Sphingomonadales > Sphingomonadaceae > Novosphingobium. The sequence goes on along the minus strand of JANPPM010000013.1, from coordinate 3,672 downwards.
GGCCAGCGCGGGCAATCTGGTGTTCCAGGGCGACGCCTTCGGCGAATTTGCCGCCTATGATGCAGCGACCGGGGCCAAACTTTGGCGCTTCGATGCGCAGCTGGGCATCATCGGCGCGCCGATGAGCTTTGCGGCGGGCGGGCGGCAATATGTCGCGGTGCTCACTGGCTGGGGCGGCGCGGCCTCGATGGGCAGTGACGTGATGAACATTGGCTGGAAGTGGGGCGCGAACCCGCGCCGCCTGCTGGTCTTTGCACTGGACGGCAAGGCGGCGCTGCCGCCGGGCGCGGGGCGTTCAATGGTGCTCGATGCGCAGGACGATCCGGCAATCGTGATCGACGCGGCCAAGGCCGATGCCGGCAAGCCCAATTTTCTTGCCTGCGCGCTATGCCATGGCCGTGACGTCATCTCCGCCGGATCGCCCGCGCCGGACCTGCGCGAATCGGCGCTGTCGCTTGACCGGCAGGCCTTCAGCGAAGTGGTGCGCGGCGGCGCGCTGATCGAAAGGGGCATGCCGCGCTACGATCAGTTCACCGAGGAGCAGGTCGAGCAGATCTGGCACTATGTCCGGCAGGAAGCGCGGCGGGCCAAGACGGGTGGGTGATGACGGACATGACGCCTCGGGCCATCGCGCCCGGCTGCGCAAGCGATTGCTCGAAGGCGATATTGATGCGCTCGCCGATCACGAGGTGGTCGAATACCTGCTGATGACCGCAATCCCGCGCCGCGACGTCAAACCGCTGGCGCGCAGCCTGATCCAGCGCTTCGGCAGCCTTGCAGGCGTGCTCAATGCTGATCCACGCGCGCTGACGCTGCATCCCGGCATGGGCGATACCAGCGCGGCGGCCCTGCGTATCACCGCGCTCGCCGCTCGCCGCATGGCGCGCGAGATCGTGCGCGCGGCCCCGGTACTGGCCAGCTGGCAGGCGCTGATCGATTACCTGACCATCGACATGGCGCATCTGACGGTCGAGCGGGTGCGGGTGCTCTATCTCAACCACAAGAACATGCTGGTGCATGATTGGCATGCCTCCGACGGCTCCATCGACGAGGCCGCGATCCACCCACGCGAGGTAATCCGCAAGGCGCTCGATCTGGGCGCGACCGCGCTGATCCTCGTCCACAATCACCCCTCCGGCGCGCCCGAACCCAGCCGCGCGGACATTCAGGTGACCAATCGCATCGCCGAGGCCGGACGGCTGCTCGGCGTGGTGGTCCACGATCACGTGATCATCGGACGGGAAGGGCATGTGAGCCTCAAGGCTAAGGGGCTGATATGAGAATAACGCATACCCTTACCTACCCCTCGATGGGGGAGGGATACGAAGGCTTGCGAGCTTGCTCGTTAGCCGAAGTTGGGCGGGGGTGTGCTCTCGTCCAAACCTACCGCTTCCGGCACCCTCACCCCCATCCAACTGCGCCTAACCGGCTAACGCCGGCAAGGCTTCGTATCCTTCCCCCATCGAGGGGGAAGAGAACAGTCCGTTTATGTGCGTAGCCGCCCTCGCGTGGGACGCGCATCCCGATTGGCTGCTGATCGCCGCCGCCAACCGCGATGAATACCACGAACGCCCGGCCGCGCCGCTCGCCCGCTGGGAGGACGGCATTCTGGCGGGCTGCGATCTGCGCGCGGGCGGCACATGGTTGGGGGTGTCGGATGCCGGACGGCTGGCACTGGTCACCAATTTCCGCGTCCAAGGCTATCCCAAGCCAGAGCTTGCCTCGCGCGGGGCGCTGGTCACCGGCTGGCTGCGTGACGGCACCTTGGAGCGGGGGCGGACGATGAACCCGTTCAACCTGCTGGTCGCTGACAAGGCCAGCGCGCGGGTGGTTTCAAACTGGCCTGAGCAGACCGACCACACGCTCAGCCCCGGAGTCCACAGCCTGTCCAACGGTGCCTTCACGCGGCCCTGGCCGAAAGCGCGGCGGCTGTGCGATGATCTGTCGGGCTGGCTGGCGCATGACGCAGGGGGTCTCGAAACATTGTTCACCGCGCTGCGCAATGAAGCGCCATTTCCCGAGGAGGACAGCGGCGAAGGGCCTGAGCCCGCCTATTCCGGCGTGTTCATTCGCGACCCGAACTACGGCACGCGGTGCAGCACTGTGGTGGCGGTTGACCGCGGCGGCCATGGCACAATCAGCGAACGGCGCTTTTCTGCCGAGGGCGAGACTTTGGGCGAAACCACACTGGACTTCGCCTGGGATTAACACCCATGCCCTTGCCTTCGCCTGCCCCTCCCCCTAGCGGCGAGGCGTCCATTGCATCCGGAGCCGCCCCATGATCGCCCGCTATTCCCGCCCCGCCATGACCGCCATCTGGGAAGCCGAGGCGCGGTATCGCATCTGGTTCGAGATCGAGGCGCACGCCACCGACAAGATGGGCGAGCTGGGCGTGGTCCCACCCAGCGCGGGCAAGGCGCTGTGGGACTGGTGGAAGACCGGGCCGAAAATCGACGTCGCCGCCATCGACGCCATTGAGGCCGTCACCAAGCACGATGTCATCGCCTTCCTCGACTGGGTAGCGCAGCAGGTAGGCCCCGAAGCGCGCTTCATGCATCAGGGCATGACCAGCAGCGACGTTCTCGACACCACGCTGTCAGTGCAACTCGCGCAGGCCTCGGACATCCTGCTGGCCGATCTCGACGCGCTGCTCGCCGCGCTGCAACGCCGGGCCGAGGAGCATAAATACACCCCGACCATCGGCCGCAGCCACGGCATACATGCTGAGCCGACCACCTTTGGCATCAAGCTGGCCGAAGCCCACGCCGAATTTGCGCGTGCCAAGATGCGCCTGATCGCGGCCCGCGCCGAGATTGCTACCTGCGCGATTTCGGGCGCGGTGGGCACCTTCGCCAATATCGATCCTGCGGTTGAGGAATATGTCGCGGAGAAGCTGGGCCTCGCCATCGAGCCCGTCTCCACCCAGGTCATCCCGCGTGACCGGCACGCGATGTTCTTTGCCACGCTGGGCGTGATCGCCAGCTCGATCGAGCGCCTCGCCACCGAAGTGCGCCACTTGCAGCGCACCGAAGTGCTGGAGGCCGAAGAGTATTTCTCGCCCGGCCAGAAGGGCTCTTCCGCGATGCCGCACAAGCGCAATCCGATCCTGACCGAGAACCTCACCGGCCTTGCCCGTGTCGTCCGCTCCGCCGTCACCCCCGCGCTGGAGAATGTCGCGCTGTGGCATGAGCGCGATATTTCGCACTCGTCAGTTGAGCGCTACATCGGCCCGGACGCGACGATCACCCTCGATTTCGCGCTCGCGCGGCTGACCGGCGTGATCGACAAGCTGCTGATTTACCCGGAACGCATGCAGAAGAACCTCGACCGCATGGGCGGCCTCGTCCATTCGCAGCGGGTGCTGCTGGCACTCACGCAGGCGGGCCTCAGCCGCGACGATTCGTACCGGCTGGTTCAGCGCAATGCGATGAAAGTGTGGGAAAGCGACGGCGCGCTGTCGCTGCTCGAACTGCTGAAAGCCGATCCGGAGGTCAGCGCCGCGCTGACCCCTGCCGAGCTGGAAGACAAGTTCAACCTCGATTATCACTTCAAGGCGGTCGACCGGATTTTCGCGCGGGTGTTCGGGGCGTAGCCGTCGTCCCGGACTTGATCCGGGACCGCTGGCCGCATCGCGCAACCCAAGTCTGACCCTGCCAGCGGCCCCGGATCAAG
>JANPPM010000012.1:0-2494 GCA_031428495.1 Novosphingobium sp. | reverse complement strand
GGCGCGGGTCGCCCGGCGGTAGGCCTCGGGATCCTCGATCTTGATCCGCTCGACCTCACGCTCGACCTGCGCCTCGTGGACCTCGACGGACTTGCGCTGCTTCGACAGGTCGATGTCCGGGGCCATTGGGCCGTCGGTCCTGACCCCGCCAAACGCCACCTTGAGGAATTCCAGCGGCCGCTTCATCGAATCCGCTGCCGCCGTGCCTTCAAAACCGCAGTGGACCATGCAGTTGGCGCATTTCTCATATTTGCCGACACCGTAATCGTCCCAGTCGGTGTCTTCCATCAGCTCGCGAAACGTGCCCACATAGCCCTCGCCGACCAGATAGCAGGGCTTCTGCCACCCAAAGACAGTGCGCAGCGGCATCGACCACGGGGTGCATTCATAGGAGCGGTTGCCCGCCAGAAAATCGAGGAACAGCGGCGAATTGGTGAATTTCCACGCCTTGCCGCCTTTGCCCCGGCTGAACAGGTCACGGAACAGGTTCTTGGTTTTCTCGCGATTGAGGAAATGCTCCTGATCGGGCGCGCGTTCATAGGCATAGCCGGGCGAAATCGTGGTCTCGACGCCGCGTGCTGCCATCAGATCGAGGAAGGCGGCCAGATTTTCCGTATTGGCATCGTTGAACACGGTGCAATTGATCTGAACGCGGAAGCCTTTGCTGAGCGCAAGGTCGATGGCCTCAAGTGCGATGTCATAGACCCCATCCTGACACACCGACTTGTCGTGCATCGCCTTGTCACCATCAAGATGGATCGACCACGTGAAGTAATTCGAAGGCGCATAGTCGGAAATTTTCTTCTTTAGCAACAATGCGTTGGTGCACAGTATGACGAACTTCTTGCGCGCGATGTAGCCCTTGACGATCTGCGGCATGTCCTTGTGGAGCAGCGGTTCACCGCCCGCGATGGACACGGCCGGTGCGCCGCAATCATCGATTGCAGACATGCATTCGTCGTAGGTCAGGCGCCGGTTGAGGATCGCGTCGGGATAGTCGATTTTGCCGCAGCCCTTACAGGCAAGATTGCAGCGCAGCAGCGGCTCAAGCATCAAAACCAGCGGATATTTTCCGCCCTTGATCTGATTGGAGACGGCATGTGCGCCGATGCGTAGGACCTGGGCAAGTGGGAGCGTCATAGGGTACTCGGGCTGTTGCGACCGCCGCGCCATACCCGCAAACAGTCGTGAATGACAAATGGCGATTGGCGAAGGTGTCGTGGCACGGGTTGTCTTGGCCCGTTCATCCAAACTACAGCCGCGCGCTGCTAAGCGGCCCGGACAAGGTGGATTGAGAATTATGAAACACGTGATTTTTTCATCGCTGATGCTGGCGCTCGTCGCTCCACCGGCTTTTGCGCAGAGCGCTGATCCGGCTGGCGGCACTGTTCAGGCACTCAACAGCGGCCTGCTCGCCTCCATGCGCGCGGGCACCGGCGCAGGCCAAGCGGGCCGCGCGCGCATCGTCGCGCCAGTGATCGACCGCACGTTCGATATTCCCTTGATGACCCGGCTTGCCGTGGGACCGGCATGGACCCGAATTGCACCCGCCGAACAGGCCGGTCTGGTCTCCGCCTTCCGCGCGCTGACAATCGCGCAATATGCCAAGAACTTTGACAGTTTCGGCGGCGAGCGCTTTGCGGTCATGCCGCAAGTCGAAACACGCGGGGCGGACAAGCTGGTGCGGACAACTTTGGTTGTGCCCAAGGGATCGCCGGAAGCGCTCAACTACCGGCTGCGGCAGAGCGGTGGGCAGTGGAAGATTATCGACGTCTATTTTCGCAACTCGATCAGCCAATTGGCGACGCGACGTTCAGAATTTGCCCGCCCGCTGGCAACCGGCGGCGCGGCGGCTCTGATCGCGCATCTCAACCGGCTCGCGGCACGCCCTGCCGATGGCGGGGTTCGCTGATCGCACCTATGCTTAGCGCGGCGGCGTCGGGCCTTTGTTTCCCATGAAGTAGCGCAGGCTGAAGCGGATCACTTCGGCGCGGCCCTGATGGACGAAATAGGCATCGCGCCACTTTGGCGGGCCAAGGCCAATGCGGGCGTCGCGCGAAAAGCCTACACCCTCGCGCGGGATGCCGAACATGGCGCGGTCAACCTCGCCATTTGAGTTTTCGTCATGAAATGCCTGCACCGCATAGTCGCCCGCGGGCACCCCTTGTATTGTGATCGTGGTAACGCCAGCCCGCGCCGGGACTTCGGCATGGTGGACGCAGCCATCGGCAAGAAAGCGGTCTTGCGGGCAAATGTCGACCACCACGCGGCCTCGGCTGCTGCGCACATTGCCGACGCTCATGGTGATGGAACCCGTAGCCTCGGCCATAGCAAGGGCTATCAGAATGCTCATGCCCTGACCTCTGCAACAACCCCGGCCTCATTCCAGCGCAGGGCCTTGAGCACGCAATCGACGATCTGCGGGGCGTTGAGACCTGCGGTGTCGTATTGCTTGTCGGGCGCATCGTGGTCCTGGAACATGTCGGGCAGGCGC
>JANPPM010000011.1:0-4013 GCA_031428495.1 Novosphingobium sp. | reverse complement strand
GCGCCTGCCCGACATGTTCCAGGACCACGATGCGCCCGACAAGCAATACGACACCGCAGGTCTCAACGCCCCGCAGATCGTCGATTGCGTGCTCAAGGCCCTGCGCTGGAATGAGGCCGGGGTTGTTGCAGAGGTCAGGGCTTAGGCCCTTTTGCACTATGCGCCGGATAGCCATGCGGCTGGGGCTGATCCTCGGACTTGCATATTTGCTTTTCGTTGCGGGGATGTTTTTTAGCCAGCGTACGCTGATCTATCCCGCTCCGTCCGGCGCTGCGCCGCTCCCTTCGGGTTTCGAGGCCATCACGCTACGCACCGCCGACGGCCTGAACCTTCCCGCAGCCTATCGGCGCGCCGGAGCTGGCCAGCCGACTTTGGTGTACTTCCACGGCAATGGCGATAGCTGGACTGGCAGTGCCGCAGCGACAGCACTGGCGAGTGACACGTCATTAGGTGTGCTGCTGTCAAGCTATCGCGGTTACAGCGGGAATCCGGGAAAGCCTGATGAGGCCGGTCTTTATGCCGACGGCCGGGCAGCGCTGGATTGGCTGGGCGCGCACGGGGTGCCGCGTGAAAAGCTTGTTCTGATCGGCAACTCGCTCGGGTCAGGCGTGGCAACGCAACTGGCGGCGGAAAGCGCTCCTGCGGCCTTGATTTTGGTGTCGCCATTTACCGGAATGCCAGAACTTGCCGCGCATCATTATCCGTGGCTTCCCGCTCGCTGGCTGGTCCTCGATCGGTATGACAATCGCGCTAAGATCGGCAGGGTCACCGCGCCGGTGCTGATCCTGCATGGCACATCCGACAGCGTGATTCCGGTGGTGCAGGCCCAGCAGCTGGCGCGGGGCAATGCCCGTGCCCAGCTGTTGCTGTTCGCGGGCAAAGAGCACGACCTTGCCTACTTGCCCGAGGCCCAGACAGCGCAGGCGGAATGGCTGACGACAATTGGACTGTTGCCAGCCCGTTAGGCTCAGGCCCGCAAATCTGCCCAATCGGGGTGTTTGCCAAAGGCCGCAGCGACATAACTGCACTGCGGATCGATGGTGAAGTGTTCCGCGCGTGCATCGGCAATCAGTGCCTCAACCAGTTTCCCGGCGATCCCGCGCCCGCCGATTTCGGGCGGGACCAGCGTATGTTCTGCCACCCGAACGCCGCCCCGCGTGACCCAGGTCAGCCGCCCGATGTGCTCATTGTCCGCAACATGCGCATGATACTCGCCGTGCTGGCCTTGATCATGGCGGGTGATGGTGACGCTTTCCAATTCGCTTCTCCTTAGCCTAGGACATGGTGATGCATTTCCAGTCTGACAATGCCGCCGCCGTGCACCCCGCAGTCTGGCGTGCGATGCGCAGCGCGGATGAGGCCGATGCGCCCTATGATGGTGACAGGCTCAGTCAGCGGATGGACGAGGCCTTTTCGGCCTTGTTCGGGCAGGAGTGCGCGGCGCTGTGGGTTTCGAGCGGCACAGCGGCCAACGCGCTTGCGCTGGCCGCGATGGTCGATCCGCATGGCGGCGTGGTCTGCCACCGCGAGGCGCACGTCGAAACCAGCGAGGCGGGCGCGCCAGGTTTTTTCACCCACGGCGCAAAGCTCATTTTGGCGGAGGGGGAGGGGGCGAAGCTGACCCCGGAGAGTATCTCGGCAGCCATCGATCCGATCGACATTGGCGTGCACTATATCCAGCCGCAGGCCGCCGTGATCACGCAGGCCAGCGAATACGGACTATCTTACACGCCGCAGGAACTGGCCGACATCGGAGTGTTTGCGCGCGGCCGCGGGCTGCGGCTGCACATGGACGGCGCGCGTTTTGCCAATGCTGTGGCTTTTCGCGGCTGCTCGCCCGCCGCCATGAGCTGCACTGCTGGCTTTGACACACTCGCGTTTGGATGCGTCAAGAATGGCGGCATGGGCGCCGAAGCACTGGTGCTGTTCGATCCCGCGCTCGCAGACATGGTGCGCATTCGCCGCAAGCGGGCGGGGCACTTGCAATCCAAAGGCCGTTTCATGGCGGCGCAGGTGCTGGCGCTGGTCGAGGGCGGCCTGTGGCTGGACAATGCCCGCGCCGCCAATGCTACCGCGCAGGAACTGGCTTTGGCGGCGGGCCAGCGCCTGCTCCATCCGGTTCAGGCCAACGAGATTTTTCTGACGCTGGCGACGAGCGAACGCGCTGCCTTGCGCCAACAGGGCTTCGAATTCTATGACTGGGGCGATGACGCGGCGCGGCTGGTGACGGCGTGGAACAGCCGGTCTGATCACGTTGCGGCGCTCGCCCGCGCGATTGCCGCCCTGTGAGCCAGCCCGCTGCGCCGTCATTTCTGAGGCTCGATATTGCCGCGCCCTTTGCGCTGGTCGCGCTGATCTGGGGTTCGACCTGGTGGGTGATCACCACCCAGATCGCCGATGTGCCTGCGGCATGGTCAGTGACCTGGCGGTTCGTGCTGGCAACCCCGGCGATGGCGCTTCTGGCGCTTATGACGGGCAAGGGTCTGGCGATGGGCGGAAAAGCGCACGGCCTCGCGATGGTGATCGGCTTGACCCAGTTCTGCGGCAATTACATGTTTGTTTACGAGGCGGAGCGGCATCTGACCTCGGGCATTGTCGCCCTGCTGATCGGGCTGTTGCTGGTGCCCAATGCACTGCTCGGCTGGATGCTGCTGGGCCAACGAATTTCAGCACGATTTGCAGTTGGAAGCGCGATTGCCATTGCCGGGATTGGCCTGCTGCTGATTAACGAAGCGCAGCTTGCGCCCGTCGGCGGGAATGTCTGGCTCGGTTTGGCCTTGGCAACGGGCGGCTTGCTGGCAGCGGCGGTAGCCAATGTCGTGCAGGCTGGCGAGACCGGGCGCAGCGTGCCGATGGCCAGCCTGCTCGCCTGGTCGATGGCCTATGGCACGATGATCGATGCGGCGATGGCGTGGTCGCTGCATGGGCCGCCGGTACTGCCGCGCGATCTCGGCTTTTGGGCGGGGGCCACCTATCTTGCCATTGCCGGCTCGGTGGTCACCTTTCCGCTCTATTTCAAGCTGGTGCGCGATATCGGTGCAGGCAAGGCGGCCTACAACGGAGTCGCGGTGGTTGTGCTCGCGATGCTGCTTTCGACCTTGCTTGAGGGCTACCGCTGGACGCCGCTTGCGATTGCCGGATCGGTGCTGGCACTGGCAGGGCTGCTGATCGCCCTATCGCGCCGACGATAGCGCGCGCAGACCTTCGCGGTAGGTCGGATAGCGTGGGGTCCAGCCAAGCACGCGCTTGGCCTTGCCATTCGCTACCCGGCGGTTCTCGGCATAGAATGCGCGGGCCATGGGGGAGAGGTTTGCCTGCTCAAGCGTTTGGATTGTTGGCGGCGTGAGCCCCAACAGGCGGCAGGCCTCCTCGATCACGGCGTTTTGGCTGCACGGTTGATCGTCGGCGAGGTTGTAGGCGCCTGCGGGTGCGCCGAGCGCGGCGATCACGCCGGAGACAATGTCATCGACATGGACCCGGCTGAAGACTTGCTCGGGAATGTCGATCCGGTGCGCCCGGGTTGAATTTGGGCCCTCGGCCACGCGATCAAGTGCCGAGCGACCGGGGCCGTAGATGCCGGGGAGCCGGAACACCCGCGCGCCCTGTGTCAGCCATGCTGCGTCTGCTTCTGCTCGGGCGGTGCGTCTGCCAGTGCCGGTTCGCGCAGTTTCATCGACCCACGCCCCGGCAGTGTCGCCATAGACGCCGGTCGACGAGAGGTAGCCGAGCCATTTGCCCGGCAGAGCATCGCCGTAAGCCTCCAGCACCGAGTCCAGCCCGTCGCCTCTTGGCGGGACTGAGGAGAGAACGTGGCTGCTATCCGCCAGCGCCAGCCGGACATTGCCGTGATCATAGAACGCCAGGTCACCGTCGCGGCCCGTCGATAGCACTTCCCAGTCATTGGACTTAAGCGCGTTTGCTACACGGCTGGCGGTATAGCCAAGGCCGAAGATGAACATTCGTTTCATCTCCCCCACTTGCCGTTCGTGTCGAGCGAAGTCGAGACACTTGCG
>JANPPM010000010.1:0-6330 GCA_031428495.1 Novosphingobium sp. | reverse complement strand
GATCGCCCAGCCGAGCAGTGCCAGTATGCCCAGCAAAGCGGCGGCCCCGGCCAGAAATCCCGCTGTCATCCGAATATCGCCCGAGCCGGTCAAAGCGAGCGCGACAATCGCGGCAAGCCCAAGTCCGACCGGCAGCAGCAGTGCCCGAACCGACACCGCCAGCGGGGATACGCGCGCGCGCATCAGCGCCATAGCCGGAAATTCGCGTGCGCGCAGCAGTTGCGGGGCAGCGAAAACCAGCGCGACCAGCAGGCCGAAGGCGGCGGCGCGGGCGAGGGCCGCCGGGTTAAGCACCAGTCCGGGGGTGACTGGCAACAAAGTGCCCAGCGCACTGGCCAGAAGCGGGGTAATAACTACACCGGCAGCAAGTCCTGCAAGACTGCCCACCAGTGCAGCGGCGGCAATCTGGAGCAGATAGATCCGCGCAATATCGCCGCTGGTCGCGCCAAGCACTTTCAGCGTCGCAATGCTGCCGCGCCGCGCATCAAGATAGGATGACACTCCGCCGCCGATGCCAATCCCGGCAATCGCGAGGGCGGCAAGTCCGACGAGAACGAGAAATTGCCCCATGTTCTCGATGAAGCGCTCCGCACCGGGTGCGGCCTTGTCGCGCGTGCGGAAACGGAAGCCTGCATCGGGAAACTGCGCCTTGAGTTGCTCGACTACCGTATCAGGTGAAAGACCGGGGCGCAGCGCGACGCGCATCTTGGTGCGGTACATGGCACCCGGCGCGGTCAGGCCCGCGCGTGCAGGCACATCTTTGCGCACGATGGCTACCGCGCCCAGCGCAAAGCCCTCGCTTAAGGAGTCAGGCTCCTCCGCGATGATCCCGGCGACAATTAGCGCCTGTCCGCCGATATTAACTGTTCCGCCAATGCCGACACCAAGTCGCTCTGCTGCGCCCTCTGCCAGCCAGGCCGAACCGGGAGGCGGCGCGCGGGCAGTGCGTCCGTCCTTCAGCTTCAACTCGCCCACCAGCGGCCAGTTGGCATCAACCGCTTTCAGCGCAACCGGCGCGTCGTTCTCGTCGGCACTGGCCATCGCCTGCATCCGGGTGCCCACTGACACTTTACCAAGCGCGGTAAAGGCGCGGGTTTCTTCGAGGGTCGCAGCGCGCTGCCAGACCTCAGCTTCGATATCGCCGCCCAGAATGGTGCTCCCGCGCGATGCCAGTTCGCGCTCGATCGAGCCGGTCAGCGTGCCAATAGCAGCCAGCGCGCCGGTGCCTAGAAACAGGCAGATCAGCAGCAGCCGCAGTCCGCGAAAGCGGGCAGAAAGATCGCGCCGGGAAATACGCCAGGCAGTGGACCAGGGGAGGGGGCCGCTCACTCCGCGCCGCTGTCGCTGGCGATGCGGCCATCGGCGAGCGTGATGACCCGCTGGCAGCGCTGGGCCAGTTCACCATCATGGGTGACGATGACCAGGGTCGCGCCCATTTCGGCGCGGCGCGCGAACAGCAAGTCGATCACCGCGTGGCCGGTCGCGGCATCGAGATTGCCGGTCGGCTCGTCGGCGAAAACCAGCGCGGGCCGCGGGGCGAGCGCGCGAGCCATGGCAACGCGCTGTTGTTCGCCGCCAGAAAGCTGGGCTGGATAATGCGACAGGCGGTGTCCTAGACCAACGGCCTCGAGTTCAGCCTGCGCGCGCTGTGTTGCATCTGCCATGCCCGCCAATTCCATAGGGGTGGCGACGTTTTCCAGTGCGGTCATTGTCGGGAGAAGATGGAAGGCCTGCAAAACAACCCCGATCCGCCCGCGCCGCGCGCGCGCCAGATCATCCTCGTCCATCCCTGCAAAGTTCTCGCCCGCCACGCTGAGCATGCCGGATGTCGCGCGCTCCAGACCGGAGAGCACCGCCATCAGCGAGCTTTTGCCCGAACCCGATGGGCCAAGTAGGGCCAGCGCCTGACCTTGCGGTACGACAAGAGCGATCCCTTTGAGGATTTCGACGGCGGACGAGCCACTGCCGAGTGTCAGGGTGAGATTTTGCGCGGCAATTGCCGGGGGAGGACTTGTCACGCGCGCCAGATGGCATAGCTAGGCCCCTCCCGGCAAGAAGGCACCTGTATGAAATTGTATGCATTTGCGCTGTTCGCTGCGCTGACGCTGGCAGCCTGCGGGCAAGAAACGCCGCCTGCGGCCCCGCCCAGCGCTATGGCTGCCGCTGTGCCGCCGCCAGAGGTGCCGGTCATGGGCAGCGAACTACGTATTCTGGCGTTGGGTGACAGCCTGTTTGCCGGGTATGGCCTGAAGCCCGGCGAGAGCTATCCCGCGAAGCTCGAGGCCTCGCTGCGCGCGCGCGGGATCAATGCGCGGGTGGCCAATGCGGGGGTGTCTGGCGATACTTCGGGGGGGGGGCTTGAGCGCTTGGCGTTCACCTTGAACAGCCAGCCAAGCCCGCCTGCGCTGGCACTGATAAGTCTGGGTGGCAACGATATGCTGCGCGGCCTGCCGCCGGAGCAGACCCGCGCCAATCTGGATGCACTGCTGGCCGAATTCAAACGCCGCAAGATCAAGGTCGTACTCATGGGCCTGCTTGCCCCGCCCAATCTGGGGGCGGACTATCGCGGCAAGTTCGATCCGATCTATCCGGCCTTGGCCAAAAAGCATGGCGCGGCGCTGGTGCCGTTCTTCCTGCAATCGGTCGTGGGTAAGCCTGACCTTGTGCAAGCGGACCGGATCCATCCGACAGCGGGCGGGATTGAGGAAATCGTTGCGGCGACGGTTGGCGAAGTGGCGGGTGAGATCGAGCGCTAAATCCGCTCCACAATCCCGCCGTTAACGCGCCACACCGCTGCTTCTTGGACTATGGCGGCGAAGGGCGGCAATTCGGTTCCGGTGAACCACACCTGCGCGCCGCCTGCCCGCAGGCGCTCAAACAGGGCTTCGCGGCGCAGCGGATCGAGGTGCGCGGCGACTTCATCGAGCAGCAACAGGCGCGGCCGCTCCACATCCAGCAACCCGGCATGGGCCAGCGTTATGGCAATCAGCATCGCCTTTTGCTCGCCGGTGGAACAGTCAGCCGCGCTCTGGCTCTTGCCCGCCATGGTGACGGTCAAGTCGTCCCGGTGCGGACCGACCAGTGTGCGCTGCGCGGCACGGTCGCGGCGGCGTCCTTGTGCAAGGGCCTCGGCGAGAGCTTCGACCTCGACAGGACCGCCAGCGGCATAGGCAAGATCGGGCCGCGCAAATGGCGCTTCGGGCAAGTCTGCCAGCGCGGTATTAAGTCGGGCAATCAACCGCGCGCGCGCCTGTGCAACTTCGGCCCCGGCCTCAGCGATCTGCGCATCGAGCGCATCGAGCCATATCGGATCCGGTTCGGCTGGTTCGCTCAGTAGCCGGTTTCGTTCTCTCAAGGCCGCCTCCAGCCTCGCGGCATTGCGTGCGTGGCCCGGCTCCAGCGCCAGCACCAGTCGGTCGAGAAACCGCCGCCGCGCGCCCGCAGCTTCGGCGAACAGGCGGTCCATTGCCGGGGTCAGCCAGCCCAGGCTGAGCCACTCCGCCAGCCGCAGGGCAGGGGCCTCTGCTCCGTTAATCTGGACTATGCGGCGGCCCGGCCGCTCGGCTGAAATGCCGGTTCCCAGCTGAACCGATCCGCCCACTGCCGCCAGCTGCGCACTGAGCGCAAACCCGCCCGGACCCGGCTCCAGCGCCATCCCTGCCAGACTGGCGCGGCGCAGGCCGCGCCCGGGAGCAAGCAGCGAGATGGCTTCGAGCACATTGGTCTTGCCCGCGCCGTTCTCACCGACAAGCAGGTTGAACTGCGCCGCGCCGTCAAGCGCAGTGTCGCGGTGATTGCGGAAATTGCTTAGTAGAATGCGGTCGAGCACTTCGTGTCAGACCGGCCCTGCCTTGGCGAAGGGCGAAAATTCGGTGCCCGTGTCATAGACCTCAACGCCCTCACGCGCCTTGATCCAGCCGACTACGCCGTATGTCACCGGGGTCAGCAAGGCCTCCCACAAAACCTTGAGGCCCCAGTTGGTTACCATCACCATGAGCACGGTCTGCGTCTCCCAGATGCCAAGGAAGGCAACCGGATAGAAAATAGCGCTGTCCACCGCTTGGCCGAAAATCGTCGAGCCGATGGTGCGCGACCACAGATGCTTGCCCTGCGTCCAGATCTTCATTTTCGCCAGAACGAAACTGTTGACGAATTCGCCCGCCCAGAAGGCCAGCATCGAGGCAAGTACGATGCGCGGGACCTGTCCGAACACACTTTCATAAGCGGCTTGTCCGGTCCAACTGGCGGCGGGCGGCATCGCCACCACCACCCAGCTCATGAAGGCCATGAACACCATCGCGGCAAATCCCGCCCAGATGCAGCGGCGCGCATTGGCATAGCCGTACACCTCGGTCAGAACGTCGCCGATCACATAGGATACCGGGAAAAACAGGATTCCCGCGCCGAAAGTGAAGCCTGCGACGGTGGAAAGCTTGGCCGCGCCGTTCAGGTTCGACAGCAGCAGAATCGCAACAAAAGCTGCCATGACATAGTCGAAATAGCGAAAATGGCGGCGTGCACTGGCGCGGCCATCTAGCGGGGTGAGCTGCTGATCCATAGTGCGCATGACTAACCGGGTTTGCGCGCCGCGCAAGGGCAGCTTAAGGGGCATGTTGCGCGCGCCCGTAGCTCAGCTGGATAGAGCGCGAGACTTCTAATCTTGAGGTCGCAGGTTCGACCCCTGCCGGGCGCGCCATTATCTGCCGATCACGATGCGCGCTGGCCAAGCGGTTCGGGCAATGCAACACTGCGCCAAGCGAGCCGCCCCGAGTGCGGACGCGGGGGAGTGGCAGAGCATGTCAGCAGCAATTTCGGATTCGGCGCAGGTCGATGCGCCCAATCATGAGGCCCCCAATCATCCGGCTGCGAAATGGATGGGGCTGATTGCCGGCCTATCGCACAATATGATCATCGGCTGCCTGATGGGCTCGTTCAGTGTGATGCTGGCCTCTGTGGAAACGCGCATGGGCGTCAGCCGCGCAGAATCGTCGAGCGTGGGCGCGCTGGTGATTTTCGGTTCAGCGATTATCGGAGCCTTCATCGGCCCGGTCATGGCGAAGTATTCGCTGCGTCCGCTGATGTTTTTCGGCGCGGCGCTGATGGTGGCGGGGTTCCTGATTCTGGGCTTCACGACCAGTTACCCGCTTTATCTTGCCAGCTATCTGCTTTTGTTTGGCCCGAGCATGGCAATCGCCGGTTCGATCGGCCCGGCGACACTGGTGACCCGGTGGTTCACCAGTAACCGCGGGCTGGCACTGGGGTTGGTTCACCTTTCGCTGGTGGTCGCAGTGATGCCACTGTTGTGCACATGGATTCTTGCGAATTACGGCGCGCAAGTGACCTATCTGACACTGGCTATGTTGGTAGGCGTGTTTCTGTTTCCAGCGACACTGATGATCCGAGACTACCCGCCGGGCGCAGTACCGCAAGCCGCATCATCGGCACAACCGGTGCAGGCACCCGCTGACTCGATGACCGTTCCCCAGATTCTCAAATCTCCAGCATTCTGGGCGATCGCGGTGACAGCGGGCCTGATCATCACCAGCATCATGATGCTGACCTTCAACATGATCCAGATCGCCGGTTCGCTGGGCATAACCGGCTATGACGCGGCGCTGCTGCAATCGATCATGGCGTTTTCCGGGATGGCTGGGTCGATCCTGTTCGGCTGGGTGGCGGACCGCATTGGCGGCGGGCGGGGGATGGCCTTGCTGGCGCTCAACAGCGCGGTGCTGCTGATGCTGCTACAATTGGACATGCCTTATGTGGCCCGCGCGGTTGTCATCGGCCTGCTCGGCCTGCACGGAGCAGGCATGGTGCCCAATGTCAGCAAGGCATTGGCGCATAGTCTTGGCGCGGGCAGTTTCAGCCGCGCTTTCGGGCTGCAAGCTGCGCTCAGCGTGCCTTTCACGATCATTGGCATCTGGGCGATGGGGGCATCGTTCGATGCCATGGGCAGTTACAACTATGCCCTGAGCGGAATTGCGCTGGTGATGCTCGGGGCGATCCCGCTGGCGCTCTATGCTGCGGTAAAGTCTGTCAACCGCGGATAGCAGTGGCCAGCGGCTGCCCCTCAACCGGATAGCCGCGTGCGGCGGCATCGGGGATCACCAGCCATGGCTCGCCATCGCGGTCTATACGCTGCGGAGAAATTGTCGTCACTGCAATCGCTTCGGAATGGGCGCGGGCTTCAGCGAAGCTGGCGAACTGGGCCAGCCGGTCAAGGTTGCGGCGTGTGGGGAAGATAACGCTGATTTCGCCCTTGTCGGCAAGCGACAGCGCATCGGCGGCACTTGCCCAGAACAGGCGCGTGTTTTCCGTGGCATCTAC
>JANPPM010000009.1:0-5384 GCA_031428495.1 Novosphingobium sp. | reverse complement strand
GGGCTGCGAATGGGACCGTGCGCAGGACTTTGCCTCGATTGCGCCGTACACGATCGAAGAAGCCTACGAAGTCGCGGACGCCATCGAGCGCGGCGATCTGGCGGCCTTGCGCGAAGAACTCGGCGATTTGCTGCTGCAGGTCGCGTTTCATGCGCGCATGGCTGAGGAAGCCGGGCATTTCGCTTTTGACGATGTTGCCGCTGCCATTGCCGAAAAGCTGGAAGCACGCCATCCGCATATCTTCGGTGAAGCGCCGGATAGCGGCGAACAGCAGAGCGAACGTTGGGAGACGCTCAAGGCTGCCGAACGTGAGGCGAAAGGCGCAACGAGCGCTCTGGACGGCATAACCATGGCGCTGCCCGCTTTGATGCGTGCGGAGAAGCTTCAGAAGCGTGCAGCGCGTCACGGTTTTGATTGGCCCGATGTGAACGGCCCCGCTGACAAGCTGCGCGAGGAAATGGCTGAGCTCGCTGAGGCAGGCCCTGCCGACAAATTGGAAGAAGCCGGTGACCTGCTTTTTTCGGCGGTCAATCTGGTGCGCGCTTACGGGATTGCGCCCGAGGATGCTTTGCGTGCCGCCAATACCAAATTTGAGCGACGTTATCGGGCGATGGAGGAACTCGCCGCTGCAAAGGATCAGACCTTTGCCGCACTGTCACTTGGCGAACAGGAGGCATTGTGGCTTGCGGTCAAGCGATCAGAGCCCGGTAAAACGTCCTAGTTCGCGCGGGCTGAGCATGACTTTGAGGCGGCGCTCGGGACCGTGGCTCCCCTCACCTGCATCTTCCTCAGCAATGACTTCACCATGCGCATGCAGCCAGGCGATCTTGCGCCCTGCACTGGCTGGCAGGACGAAGTGATGCAGGCGGGCGTCGCTGGTCAATAGTTGACTAAGCGCTTCCAATAAGTCGTCGCACCCCTCCCCGGTAAGTGCTGAAACAGGAACGATTTTCTCATCCGAGCGTGCGGCCATAGCACCGGTCAGTTGACCGGCGCTATCGGCGTCCAGCAAGTCCCACTTGTTCCAGACTTCGATAATGGGAATGGTCGGATCGTCACCTTCCTCACCCATCAGATCAAGATCGGCCAAAATCTCCAGAACTTCACGCTTCTGCGCGTCGCTATCGGGATTGGCCATGTCGCGGATGTGCAGGATGGCGTCTGCCCCCGTCACTTCCTCCAGTGTCGCGCGAAATGCCGCCACAAGCTGGGTTGGTAGATCGGAGATGAATCCGACGGTGTCCGAAAGGATCACCTTGTCGATACCCGGCAGCCGCACCGCCCGCATTGTCGGATCGAGCGTTGCGAAGAGCATGTCCTCCGCCATCACATCAGCACCGGTCAACCGGTTGAACAGCGTTGATTTTCCGGCGTTGGTATAGCCGACCAGCGCAATCGTTGGCCATGGTGCCTTGTCGCGCCGGTCGCGGTGGAGCCCGCGGGTCCGCTTGACCTGTTCCAGCTCGCGCCGCAGCCGCGCCATGCGATCACGAATCAGGCGGCGATCAGCCTCAATCTGGGTTTCGCCCGGCCCGCCCAGAAAGCCAAAGCCGCCGCGCTGCCGCTCAAGGTGGGTCCAACTGCGCACCAAGCGGCCTGCCTGATAGTCGAGATGTGCCAGTTCGACCTGCAACCGCCCTTCAGCCGTTGCCGCGCGTTCTCCGAAGATTTCGAGAATCAGGCCGGTGCGGTCGATGACCTTTCGCTTCAGCGCTTCTTCGAGGTTGCGCTGCTGGATCGCGGTCAGCGCACCGTCGACCACCACCAGCTCAGCTTCGTGCTGTTCGCAGGCAGTGCCGATGTTGCGCACCTGCCCTTCGCCGAAAAGCGTGGCTGCTTTGGGAGAGCGGATTGGAATGATCGTGGCATCGGCAACCACTAATCCGATGGCGAGCGCCAGTCCGCAGGCCTCTTCAAGCCTCGCTGAAGGATCGCCCGCCACGCCCCTACCCCGCATCTGCGGGCACACGACCAAGGCCCGCGCACCGCGCGAGACCTCGGTTTCCAGAACTTCAGAATTGGTCAGCCCGATGCTTCCTCTTCGCCTTCCCAGTCACCGGTCAGGTCGACCGGTGAGAGCGGCTGAATAGTTGACACCGCGTGCTTGTAGGCAAGCTGAACGTATCCATCGCGCTCAAGCAGCATGCAGAACAGGTCATAGGCGGCGACCCGGCCCTGCAGCATCACGCCGTTGACCAGAAACATTGTCACCTGCACCCCGGCCTTGCGGATCGAAACCAGGAAAACGTCCTGCAGCAGACGCACTTTCTTGCTGGTTTCGCCACCCGAATTGAACTGGCGGGAATCAATCGGGGTGGAGGGCATGATCGTCGAAACGGCATGCTTGTACACCAGCTGGGATTGGCCATCGCGGCGCAGCAGAATTGAGAAATTGTCGAACCAGGTGACGATTCCCTGAAGCTTCACGCCCTTGACCAGAAACATTGTCACTGGGGTCTTGTTCTTGCGGAGCAGGTTGAGGAACTGATCCTGCAGGCTCTGGCTTTTGGAGGAATTGGCTTCTGCCAGCTCGGATTCCGGCGCATCGGCCGCCTTGAGTTTAGGGCGCGCGACTCGTGTCACTTCGTTCATGGTATTCTCCATTTTTATTGGCGGCCGCTTGTGCGGTCCGCAATCTGGCCAGAACGATTATGTTCTGACCGGCGATTCCTCATACCTAACCCCGGTTTCCGCGCGGGTAAACGTGAAAACACGGGTGCAGCTGTTATTCGTCCTCCTCGCCCTCATCGTTGCGCTCCCCCACGCCCAGCAGCTTGAGTTTGCGGTGCAGTGCCGAACGTTCCATGCCGATGAAGCTCGCAGTCTTGGAAATATTGCCGGAAAAGCGTCGAATCTGGACTTTCAGATACTCGCGTTCGAAGTTTTCCCGCGCTTCCCGCAGCGGCGCGCCCATCAATGCGGAGAGCCGCGAATCGCTCTGGATGCGTTCGCTGAGGATTTCGGCCGGCAACATATCTGCTTCAATGGTCGCCAGACGGTCACGCGGGGCGAGAATGATCGTGCGCTCGACGACATTGCGCAGTTGGCGAACATTGCCGGGCCAGTCGTAGGCCTGAAGCGCGCTGAGCGCTTCAAGGCCGATCGCGGGCGGCAGAATACCCTGTTCGCGGGCGTAGCGAGCGAAGAAATGAGCGGCCAGTGCCGGAATGTCGTCTCGCCGCTCGGCCAAGGGCGGCACACTGATCGGCACCACGTTAAGCCGGTAATACAGGTCCTCGCGGAACCGACCGGCGACGATTTCCTCCTCAAGGTTGCGTGATGTCGAGGAGACGACGCGCACATCGACCCGGATCTGGCGATTGCCGCCAACGCGAACGAAGGCCTGATCGGTCAGGACTCGCAGGATGCGTGCCTGTGTTGATGATGGCATTTCGGCCACTTCATCGAAGTAGAGCGTGCCGCCATCGGCAGTTTCAAGCAGCCCGGCACGAACCAGATTACCGTCCGATTCTTCGCCGAAGAGTTCCGCTTCAAAACGCTCGGGCGTGATTCGCGCGGAATTGACGCTGACGAATGCCTTGTTGGCGCGGTTGCTCCAGCTGTGAAGCAGCCGAGCGGCGACTTCCTTGCCTGCCCCCGCTGGCCCCGTAATCAACAGGCGGCTGCCGGTATTGGCCACGCGCTTCAGGGTTGCGCGAACCTGGTTGATCAGCGGGCTGTTACCGGTGAACTCGTCCGAGATGGCAAAGTCCTGTCGCAACTGGGCGTTTTCGCGGCGCAGACGCTCGGTCTCGGTGGCGCGCGCCACCAGATGCAGCAGCTTTTCTGCCTCAAACGGCGTATCGATAAAATCGACCGCGCCCCGGCCAATCGCAGCGACCGCCGTATCGATATTGCCGTGGCCCGAAAATACGATGACCGGCAGATCAGGCTCGCGTGCCTTGATGGCATCGAGAACTTCAAGCCCGTCCATTGGGCTGCCGTGCAGCCAGACATCGAGCAACACCAGTGACGGTCGCCGCGCATCGACAGCGGCAAGCGCCGCTTCGCTGTCTCCAGCGGTGCGGCAGTCATAGCCTTCGTCGCTGAGCACACCTGCGACCAGGTCGCGAATATCGCGTTCATCATCAACAATCAGAATGTCGAGAGCCATTGGGCCTCCATGGGTAACAGGTAAGTCATTCGGCCGCCTCTGCCCCGCGTCTGCCTGCCAGTGGATCGCAGGCAAATCGCATGGTGACGCAGGCCCCGCCGCTGTTCGCGTTAGCAAAGCTCATTTCGCCCCCGTGTTCTTCGACAATCTTGTTGACGATGGCGAGGCCGAGGCCGGTGCCCTTTTCGCGGGTTGTGACATAAGGCTCGATAATACG
This sequence comes from Novosphingobium sp., assembly GCA_031428495.1. GTDB lineage: Bacteria > Pseudomonadota > Alphaproteobacteria > Sphingomonadales > Sphingomonadaceae > Novosphingobium. The sequence goes on along the minus strand of JANPPM010000009.1, from coordinate 1,053 downwards.
TTCGCTGTCTTTGGGCAGGCCGATGCCATTGTCGGTTATCGAAACGAGAATTGATTCCCCTTCCCGGCGCATGCTGACCGAGATGACGCCGCTATAGGCATCGTCACCAATCTTTGCCTTTGCTTCGATGGCTTCCACGGCATTCTTGAGCACATTGGTCATGGCCTGACCGAACTGATGCCGGTCGCAGGCTATTCCCGGTATGTCGCCTGCCGCGGTGAAGCTGAACGCGATGTCGGGACGCGAGACTTCCTGCAGGAACATGGCTTGCTTGGCCAGATCGACGGGATCCTCGCTGCGGAACGCGGGTTTGGGCAGGCGTGCAAACGACGAGAATTCGTCAACCATTTTGCGCAATTCGCCAACCTGCCGAATGATGGTGCTGGTCAGTTCCTCGAACAGTTCGGGATTGTCGGTGATCTGCTTGCGGTAGCGGCGGCTCAAGCGTTCGGTGGCAAGCTGGATCGGTGTCAGCGGGTTCTTGATTTCATGCGCGATTCGCCGCGCCACATCTGACCATGCGGCTTGCCGCTGATCGAGCAATTGGCGGGTGATGTCCTCAAAGGTGATCACGCTGCCCGCTCCGCTCTGGCCGATTTTGACGGCCAGAGTGAGCATTTCCCCGCCCTTGGCGTATTGGACGATCCCGCTTGCAAGGCTTGCTTGCACCATCGAGGCGATCTGTGGTGCGACGTCGGCTAGCCTTATGCCAAGCGGACCCGGCCCCGGCCGGTCAAAAAGTAACCGCTGGGCCGAACTGTTCATCAGCAGAATCTGTCCATCCCCGTTGGTCGAGACGATCCCGGCAGACACAGATTCGATCACCGCCTCGATCAGCGCGCGGCGATCATGCAGCTGCTGGTTCGCGCTCAGCAAAGCCTGTGTCTGCTTTTCCAGCTGCGCCGTCATGCGGTTGAAGGCGCGATTGAGCAGGCCGATCTCGTCCGCGCCCGTGCGGCCCTCGATCCGCATGGCAAAATTCCCGCTGCCAACGCGGCGCGCAGCATCGACCAGTTCATGCAGCGGCTTCACCTGCCGGTCGGCAAAGCGCAG
>JANPPM010000008.1:0-8918 GCA_031428495.1 Novosphingobium sp. | reverse complement strand
GAGAGCTTATGGTTCAGTCGGGAGCCCCCCGCTAGCGTAATTTCGCAATCCCGATGCCGTCCTCTTTGGCACGGTCCTTGGTCGATTCCTCGCTACGGTTCAGGGCCTTGGCAATCTCTTTCAGGCCCTTGCCTTTACCTGCCAGCACCTTGAGCTTGGCAACCTCATCAGATTTCCACGGCTGTCGGTGACGGGTGAACTGTTCGCTCACGCCTTTGCCGCTTTCTTGGCGGGAGCCTTTTTCTTGGCTGCGGCTTTCTTCGGAACAGCTTTTTTCGGCGCGGCCTTCTTGCGCGCGCCCTTTTTGGCAGGGCCCTTTGCGGCCTTCTCGTCGATCAGCACCATAGCCTGTTCGGCGGTCAGTGCATCGGGCTGCATATCGCGCGGCAGGGTGGCGTTGGTGGTGCCGTCTGTGACGTAAGGCCCATAGCGGCCCTCCATCAGCTTGACTTCACCGCCCGACGTTGGGTGTGGCCCGAAGGTCTTGAGCGGTTCCGCAACCGTGCGGTTGCCGCGCCCTGCCCCGTTCGCCGCGTCGGCCAGTTTGGCGACCGCCGCATTCATGCCGGTGTCGAACACTTCAGCTGTAGCGCGCAGTTTTGCATACTTGCCATTATGCGCGAGGTATGGCCCGTAACGTCCTATGCTGGCAGTAATCGGCAGCTGGGTTTCAGGATGTTTACCGATGCTGCGGGGCAGGCTGAGAAGCTTTACCGCCCAGTCCATATCAAGCTCTGGAATGTCCTTGGGGATTGAGGCGCGCTTCGCCTCCTTGCCATCGCCAAGCTGGATATAGGGCCCAAAGCGTCCGACGCGCCGGGTAATGGCCTCGCCGCTCTCGGGATGCTTGCCAAGCTCGGCGTCATCTCCCCCCTCGCCATTGCCGCCGGGCTGGGCGAACTTGCGGGTGAATTTGCATTCGGGATAGTTCGAGCAGGCAACGAATGCGCCATAGCGCCCGCCGCGCAGTGAAAGGCGGCCGACCGCGCATTTGGGGCAGATGCGCGGGTCCGTGCCGTCTTCGGCTGGCGGGAACAGATAATCGGACAGAAACTCGTCGAGCGCCTCGGTAACCTCCGATGGCTTACGCTCCATAACCTCGTCGCTCTTGGGCTTGAAGTCCTTCCAGAAGTCTTGCAGCACGGTCTTCCATTCCGCGCGTCCGCCGGAGACTTCGTCAAGCTCATCCTCCATGCCGGAGGTAAAGTCATACCCGACATAACGCGGGAAAAACCGTTCGAGAAAAGCGGTGAGAAGCCGCCCTGATTCCTCTGCAAAGAAACGGTTTTTTTCGGTCCGAACGTAGTTGCGATCTTTCAGAACCTGTAGGGTTGAGGCATAGGTCGACGGGCGCCCGATGCCCAGTTCCTCAAGCCGCTTGACCAGCGATGCTTCCGAAAAACGCGGCGGCGGCTGGGTGAAATGCTGGCTGGCATCGACGCCCTGCTTGGCCGGGGTATCGCCCTTGGCCATGGCTGGCAACAGGCCGCTGTCGTCCTCATCACTATCGGGCTTGTTGTCGCGGTCTTCCTCATAGACCGCAAGGAAGCCGGGGAACTTGACGACCTGCCCCGTCGCGCGCAGCTCATGCTGACCGGCGGGATCCCGCATCGTGATCGTCGTCCGCTCCAGACTGGCCGGGGCCATCTGGCTGGCCAGCGCGCGCTTCCACACCAGCTCATAGAGCCGCGCCTCGTCGCCGCTGCCGTAACGGTCCTTGGAAAAGTCGACGGGGCGGATCGCCTCGTGTGCTTCCTGGGCATTCTTGGCCTTGGTTTCGTAGTGCCGTGGCTTCTCGGGCAGGTAGTGCCCGTTGTAGCGGTCTGTGATGGCCTTGCGCGCATCAGAGATCGCGCTGGGGTCCATCTGGACCCCGTCGGTGCGCATATAGGTGATCGCGCCCGCCTCATACAGGTTCTGCGCGACGCGCATCGTGTGGCTGGCGGAGAAGCCCAGCTTGCGCGCGGCCTCCTGTTGCAGCGTCGATGTGGTGAACGGCGGGTAAGGATTGCGCTTGTGCGGGCGAGTGTCGACCTCCTCGACGCGGAAAACCGCGCCTTCGACGGCGGCCTTGGCGCGCATGGCCACGCCTTCTTCGCCCAGGCTCAGCCGTTCCAGCTTTTCGCCATCGAACTTGACCAGACGCGCGGCAAACGGCGTGCCACCCTGTTCCATCCGGGCGATGATCGACCAGTATTCCTGTGGACGGAACAGTTCGATCTCGCGTTCGCGCTCACAGATCAGCCGCAAAGCGACCGATTGCACACGCCCTGCGCTCTTCGCGCCCGGCAGTTTGCGCCACAGCACCGGCGAGAGGGTGAAACCGAACAGATAGTCGAGCGCGCGGCGGGCGAGATAGGCGTCGATCAGATCCTGATCGAGTTCGCGCGGATGCAGCATCGCCTTGGTGACGGTGTCCTTGGTGATCGCGTTGAAGGTGACCCGCTGCACGTCCTTGGGCAGCGCCTTCTTCTTCGCCAGCAGTTCGCGCACGTGCCAGCTGATCGCCTCACCCTCGCGGTCAGGGTCAGTCGCGAGGATCAGGCGGGTGGCTGTCTTGGCAGCATCGGTGATCGCTTTCACCTGACGCGCCTTGTCGCCATAGACATCCCAGTCCATCGCGAAGTCTTCATCGGGACGCACCGAGCCGTCCTTGGGCGGCAGATCACGCACATGGCCATAGGACGCGAGGACCTTGTAGTCCTTGCCCAGATATTTCTCGATGGTCTTGGCCTTGGCGGGCGATTCTACGATGACTAATTGCATTGCTGGTCTAGATGTCCCTTACGCGTATACGCACACGCGAGGGTGACGGGTTATGACGCACTGCGTCAAGATGGGTTGAGAAGTTGCCTTGGGAGGAATGGCAATGCGGCGGATCGTCATACTACTGACAGTCCTGACGCTTCCGGTAGCGGCATCAGGTCAAGCAAATCTGGAACGTCTCGCCTCGCCGCCATTGCCAGACTTTGTCATTGGTCATTCGGCGGCCAATGCCAACCAGTCGATCCGCGAGGAGATCCCGCACGGCGAAACCGTTCAGGCGTGGACCCGCATGATCACCACACAGCGCTTCGGCGGCCTCGCGCGGACTACGACGCCAGCCCAATATGCGCAGAACGTAATCGCCAGCGTGCCGCGCGCTTGCCCGGGTGCGCGAATCTCCCCGCTTGCCAGCCTCACCGTGTCTGGCCGCAGCGCAGTGCGGTTTCAGCTCGATTGCCCACGCAGTGCGGGCGGCAGGCCGGAAAGCTTCATCCTGCTGGCTATTGCCGGGCCAAGCGACATGCATGTCAAGCAAGTTGCTTGGCGCGGCGGGACCACGCCCGCGAGTCTGGCCTGGGGCCGCCAGTTCCTGTCCGCGACCGTGCTGTGTCAGCCGCGAGACCGCCAACCGGCCTGCGGCTGTCCGGCATCAGCGCAGCGTTGCCAGCTTTTCGGCCAGCACCGTGTTCGCCTGCGCAGTGGCCTGCGTCACTCCGGTCGCATAGGCGCCCGGACGCGCGGTGAAGGTGAACTTTTTGGTGCTGTTGGTGCCAACGCCACCGAGAATCCCGATGGCCTTCCCCAGCGCACTGTCCACCTTGCCGAGTGCGCTCATCGAATCGGCCTTGTCAAAAAAGTCGCCGCCGACCGCGACTGGCGTATTCAGCGCCAGAATGCCGCTTTTATAATTGGGGCCGATTACCGTCACTTTCGAATTCACCGGCAGCAAGGCGAGACTTCCGTTGACCCGCACAGACGATGTGCTGGACCAGGCGCCGCCATATTCATCACTATCCGCAAAATCGATGTAATAGATCACGTTGACCACGCTGGTGCCACTGGCGGTGGCATAAGTCTGCATCGCTGTAGTTGACCTGTAAGCCCCCATCGCCGCGCCAATGCCGCCAAAGCCGCTTGGCTGGTAGTCGCCGTTTAGCAGCCGCAGAGGACCGGTTTGCGAGGCACTGACCATCATCACCTTCGCCTTGTCGTCACGCCCGGTGACCGTGGTGACTTCCTTTGGCCCCGGCTCGGATGCGAGCACGGAAAATTCCGGCTGTGCAGCAAGCCCGGCCCGGTCGGTCACCTCAAAACCAGAAGCGGTCAGCTTGGCGACGAAGTCAGTATAGGCAGCATCTGCCACGTGCTGAAGCTCAACCGGCGTATAGCCCGCAAGGGTGCTGCGAACGGTCGAACGACCGCCGAAACCACCGCCCAGCAGGCCGCCACCAGCCTTGGTCGAATCCTTACGTTCAATGAGATAGGCGATTGTGAACTGGCCGATGGTAACCCGCTGGGTGCCAGCAAGGTTTTTGGCAGACGTGACTTTAACCGCCTCGGCTTCCCGAGCCGCGTGCAGCGGCGATGCAAACATAAGGATTGCCGCGAAGGATACCGCAACACTTCGAGATATCATGTGAATGCCCCCATTGGATTGAACCGCCGGGTTGTTACAGCGCGATTTATTGTTCCTGCAAGAGGGCAATAAATTGAATTCAGGCAAAAACCTGCGACGTTGCACCGTCATCGCTAACCACCAGCTGATAGACCGCCACGGCAAACAGCCATGCAACAACCGTCATTGCGCCAACCAGCAGATTGGTCGGCACGACGACAGGCAGCGAGGTGTCGCCCAGGCCGTAAGTTTCGCCCGCGAAAAATATCCCAGCCAACCCGGCCACCAGGATCACACCGGCAAGGAGCACCACGCCGAACAGCGCAGGCCATGATTTGGCGGTAGCTTGCCAGCTTGCCTTCAGCGCCTCGGTCGCACTCATCCCCTCGGCGACAACAAAGGGTGTGATGATCGACCAACGCACAACCAGAAAGATGCCCGGCAGGATCAGCAGGATCGTTCCCAGAACCATGCCCAGCCCGGAAATCAGGCCCGCCAGAAACAGCGCACCGTAACGCCGCGCGGGCAGCGGCGCGGGCATGCGGTGCGACAGCAATTGCTCAGTGAATAAATATTGGCCGAATACCGAAACCGCCACCGTGGCGATGGTATTCGATGCGGGAGCCTCCATGAGGTCAAGCAGCGAATAACCCACGGCAATGGCAAGTGTGACGGCCAGACTGATCCCTGCGTGCTCACGCAGAAGCGTCAGCGTTGCAGCAGTCACCTCCCCCACCCCGATTGCCCGGTTATCCATTCGCGTTCCCCTAGCTCAGCGATACCCTCGCACCGGCATGCCGCACCAACCTGCCCGCAAGGTCAAGCTCGAGCAAAGCCAGCTGGACCGCCGCCGCGCTGTCGCCGCTCTGGCGGATCAGTTCATCGATGCCGACCGGCGCAGTGGTCAGCAGCGCGGCAAGATCGGCAGGATGTTCGGCGAATTCATCGTCTGCCACCTGCCATTGCGGCATCGGCTCGCGAAAGCGCGATTGCGGGGTGCCGTTGAATGCGGAGAGCAATTCGATGACATCCTCGGCGCATTGCACCAGCACCGCGCCATCGCGGATCAGCTGGTTGCAGCCCTGCGAGCGCGGCTCGAGCGGCGATCCAGGGATCGCCATAACCTCGCGCCCCGCCTCACCAGCCAGCCGCGCGGTTATCAGCGAGCCTGACTTTGGCGCGGCCTCGACCACCAGCGTTCCCGCCGCAAGGCCTGCGATGATGCGGTTGCGCGCCGGAAAATGCCGGGCGAGCGGTTCGGTCCCCGGCGCAAATTCGGTGATCAGCAAGCCCTCTTGCGCCACCTGTTCCTGCAAGGCGGCATGATCGGGCGGATAGGTAACGTCGATCCCGCTGGCGATCACGCCGATGGTGCCGCCACCAGCGCTGCCAGCCGCCAGCGCGCCCTGATGTGCCGCACCGTCGATGCCGCGCGCCAGGCCGGAAACAACTGTCAGCCCGGCATCGGCAAGCTCATTCGCAAAAGTGCGCGACAATTTGACCGCCGCCGCCGAAGCATTGCGCGCGCCAACAATCGCCACCGCCGGACGCATGGCAATCTTTGCATCGCCCCGCAGGATCAGGATCGGCGGCGCCCCCTCGATCTCGCGCAGCAGCGGCGGGTAATCCGGCAAATCGTGGAACAGATACCGCGCGCCGCATTTGCGCACCGCCGCCAGTTCCGCATCGATGCGCGCTTCGGGCGCCGCCTTGTAAGGCGTGCCGCCGCGTGCAGCGAGATCGGGCAAGGCAGACAGGGCGCTGCGCGCATCACCGAACCGGCGCAGCAACTGAGCATAGGAAACCGGGCCGATGTTGGGGGAACGGAGCAGGCGGATGCGGGCAAAGGCCTCGTCGCGTGAGAGTTCGCTCACGCCCCCCCGCCACCCTTATTGCCGCTGCCTGTCTTGCTCCCGATCCGGGGCTCAGTGCCTGCACGCAGCCGGGCCAGATTAGCGCGGTGGAGCAAGATCACCAGCAGGGCCAGCAGGGCCAGCACTGGCACCAGATGACCATGCCCGGTTGCCCATGCGGTTATCGGCGCGGACACGGCCGCTGCGATTCCCGCCAGCGAGGAAATCCGCAGAGCCGCGAGCATGCCAATCCAAACCGCCGCGTAAACTGCGCCAATCGGCCAGGCGAGGCCTAACGATACGCCCATCATCGTCGCCACGCCCTTGCCGCCACGAAAGCGCAGCCACAGCGGAAAGCAATGCCCCAGCATCGCGCCGGCGGCAGCAAGCGCCTCAAACCCCGGCAAGAAGTGCCGCGCAAGCAAGACCGCCGCGAGGCCTTTGCCAAGATCAAGCAACAGGGTCGCAGCGGCCAGCCCCTTGCGCCCGGTCCGCAGCACATTGGTCGCGCCGATATTGCCCGAGCCGATGGTGCGCAGATCGCCAGCACCAGTGATGCGGGTCAGGATCAGCCCGAAAGGGATCGAACCCAGCACATAGCCGAGCACCAAGGCGAGAAATTGATTCACCGAAAGCCCCATAACTGCGCGGCACGCGCTTGTCGAAGTCGTGGTTTTGACCCTATTGTTCCGCAAGGGCAAGCTTGCGACAGAGGGGGTGGATTGGAATGGCCGATGCGGATTCGCCGATCCTGTTGTTCGATTCGGGCGTTGGCGGTCTGTCGGTGCTTGCCGAATTGCGAAACGTCTTGCCGCAAGCGCCGGTCATATACGTCGCCGATAATGCTGGCCTACCCTATGGCGGCAAGAGCGAGGCGGAAATTGCCGCGCGGGTCTGCGGGTTATTGGGCCGACTGGCCGAACGCTATCACCCACGCCTGATCTGCATTGCCTGCAACACCGCCTCGACAATCGCATTGGGCATGGTGCGCGATGTCCTGCAAATCCCGATTGTCGGCACAGTGCCCGCCATCAAGCCTGCGGCCTTACAGACCAGAACAGGGGTAATTGGCCTGCTCGGAACCGAGGCGACGATCCGGCAGGCATACGTTGACCGGCTCGAAAGTGAATTCGCGGCCGACAAGCTGTTGCTGCGCTTCGCCGCGCCCGAACTCGTAATGGCAGCGGAAGCCAAATTGCGCGGCCAGACGCCGGAAGCCCAGATTTTTGCCCGTGCTGCAGAAGGCCTGCGTGCAATGCCGGGGGGGGAACGGATCGATACGGTCGTCCTCGCCTGCACCCATTTCCCGCTGGTACAGACTGAGATGGCCGAAGCTTTCGGCCCCGAGGTTGATTTCGTGCACGGCGCGGCGGGGATTGCCACCCGGATCGCCTATCTGACGCAGGGGCAGGAGTTTTTACGCACTGCCCCCGATTTTGCCTTGATGACCCGGCAAGACCTGGAGCCGGATGCTCTGGCCGCGTCGTTTGCCAGCTATGGCCTTTCGCGACTTGAGTTCATGTGAGGTGACCTGGCGCCTAAACCGCTGGCTGCTAGCGCTCGTGCTGATTTTCGGCCTGCCATACTATTGGCTCCTGCTCGATACGCGGATCGGCGATGCCCAGCCCAAGCCGCTCTCAATCACGGATCTGCGCGCACTGGCTGGCAGTATTCCGGGCCCGCTTCCCAGTGAAGTACGGGTCGAGCTGATTTCCTACCAGCGCGTACCTGGCAATCTCGTGGCTGCTGGGGCCGGGTTAAAGCGACGCGTCGTTGGGCGCATGATGTTTGAATTGGCAATACCCGGCGCAGGTCCGGTGATTATCGACTCCGGTCCCACTGCCGCTGGTGCAAAGGAACTTGCCGACGAATTGTTCGATCCCGGCGCCCGTGCGAGGGCCGATGCCGCAATGCGCCGGGCCTCGTTGATCGTCGTTACACAAGAAAATGCCGATCATATTGGCGGCATTGCTGAGCTGGCCAAGACACCGGCGATTTTGCGCGCGAAGTTCAATCCTGTGCAAGCTGCAGTGATCAGAACGACAGGTCAGCCAGCGATTGCGGCGACCGGTGCGCAAGCGGTGGCCCCGGGGATCGTTGTTATCCTTGCGCCAAGCCACACACCTGGATCGCAAATGATTTATGCCCGTCTCGCTGACGGCAAAGAATATTTGTTCGCAGGCGACATCGCTACCACGATGAAAAGTTGGCAGGAAACCCGCGCACGGTCACGACTACTATCGCAATACTTTGCCGCCCATTCCGAAAATCGCCGCGAGGTGTTCTCCTGGCTACTGACAATCCGCAAGCTAGCCCGCGAAGCGCCAGACTTGAAAGTGGTTCCCGGTCATGACTTCGATGCGTTGAACGATCCAGAAAATCACTTCGGTATCCAGCACCGGTTCGCGCCGGAGTAACCGCAACAAGCCGCTGGCCTTGGCACGGGGCATCGGCTATGGCGCGGCCAAATGGCATCTTCGGGTGAGCAGGTGAACTACGACCACATCTTTGATCAGGCGATTGAGCGGCTTCATTCGGAGGGACGCTACCGCGTCTTTATCGACATTCTGCGCAACAAGGGCGCCTATCCCAACGCGCGCTGCTTTGCCGGACACAATGGCCCCAAGCCAATCACCGTGTGGTGCTCGAACGACTATCTCGCGATGGGGCAGCACCCCAAGGTG
>JANPPM010000007.1:0-5127 GCA_031428495.1 Novosphingobium sp. | reverse complement strand
CACAACAAAAAACCCCCGTCCGGCTCGAGCTACGCCTCTACCCCGCCCAACCTGCTCTCGACTCCGCTCGACACGAACGGATAGGGCTAAATCTAACTTAATGCTTTGGCAGCCTCACGGTCGCGGAGCACCTTGCGATGCACCTTGCCCGCAGGTGTTTTGGGAAGTTCTGCGGTAAATTCGACGATGCGCGGGAATTCATGCTGAGCAAGACGTTCGCGCGTAAAGTCCTGCAGTTCCTTGACGTAGGCGTCCGATGCCTCGCGGTCGGTAACGACAAACGCCTTGACCACCAGCCCGCGCGTCGCGTCCGGTGCGCCGATCACGGCGCATTCCTTGACGTCGGGATGCTTGAGCATGGTGTTCTCAATTTCCACCGCACTCATCGTCCAGCCAGCCGAAATGATCACATCATCGGCGCGGCCGCAGTGGTAGAAATAGCCGTCCTCGTCGATCTTCGCGAGGTCCTTGGTGGTTTCCCAGCGGTCACGCCGCCACAGCATCAGCTCGCCGATTTCGCCCACCGGTGATGGCGTGCCTTCGGGCGTCTGCACTTCGAGGCGCTGGCCGGGAACTGCCTTGCCGAGTGAACCAGGCTTGACCTGAAAATCTGGCGCGCCGGGGAAGTTGACCAGCACCACGCCGATCTCGGTGGTGCCATACATTGAGCAGGCGGGAACCTTGAAATACTCGTCAATGAAGTCGAGCGTCGACGGATCGATCGGCTCACCGGTATAGGACAGCTTCTTGAAGTGGAAGGCGTAATCGCCTGCCTTGCCGCTGTTTTTCATCATCCGGTAATGCGTTGCCGCAGCCGACATGTTGGTAATCTTGTAGTCGCTCAGCGCCTTCATCAGCCTCACTGCATCGAAGCGTCCGGCAAAGGTGCCGGTGGTCACGCCCATACCCAGCGGGGCGAGCGTGCCGTGCCACAGGCCGTGGCCCCAGGCCGGGCTGGACGGGCAGAAGAATTCGTCGCCAGGCCGGATGCCGGTGCCATAAAGCGCGGCGAACATCAGCGTCACCAGCGTACGGTGCGAATGCTTGACCGCCTCGGGCAGTTCGCGGGTGGTGCCGCTGGTGTATTGGAACACGGCCATGTCGTTGGCCTTGGTCTTGGGTGTGTAGGTCGCGGGATACTGCTTGATCTCGTCGAGCAGGCCGTCGTCGGCGACGACCACGTGCGGCGTGCCATCCGCGCCAACCGAGCCGCGCGCCAGCTCGGCCTTTTCAGTGTTGGTGATCAGGATCACCGGATTGCAATCACCCACCCGCAGCCGCAACGCATCAGGGCCAAACAGCGTGAACATCGGCACTGAAATCGCGCCAGTCTGCATTGCGCCAAACAGGCACACGTAAAACGGCAAGCTCGGCTCAAGCATGAAAGCGATACGGTCGCCCTGCTGGATGCCTTGCGCATCGAGCCAGTGGGCGAACTGTGCGGCACCGGCGGAAATCTGGTCAAACGTCAGAATTTCATCATGGCCATCCGCATGGGCAATGCGCACTGCAGGCCGGCCAGAGCCGTCGGCGTGGCGGGTGATGCATTCATGCGCGATGTTCAGATGCTCACGGTCGCCGTCAAACAGCTCCCACAGCGCTCCGCCGTTGGCGTGTGCCGTAGCATCGGCATAGCTGGTATATTCGGTCAGCCTGGACATCGTCTCACCATAAAATCGTTTTTCGTCAGCCACCGAATCGCGGGTGCGCCGATCATGCAAAAGCCTATGGAGCAATTGGCTTGCTATTGCAAATATAGAATGTTATTCAATATACAGAATGATTAGCCCACCCTCCCCCTCCGCTGTCAAGGACAGCAAAGCCCCGGCGATCAGCCGCGCCGCTGCCGTGCTGCGACTCCTCGGCAAGAGCGACGGACCGCAGCCGCTGGGTGCCATAGCGCGCGCGCTCGGCCTCAACCCCAGCACCTGCCTCTATGTCTGCCGCGCGCTGGTCGCCGAAGAGCTGGTCTCGTTCGATGCCGACACAAAACGCTACGCGCTTGAAGCCGGAGTGCTGACGCTGGCCCGCCAATGGCTGCGCCGCAACCAGTTTCCTGACCTTGCCCAGCCGGCACTCGACCGGTTGGCGCAGCAATTCGGCGTAACCATGCTCGGCGTGCAGATCATGGGGTTGGATCATATTGTGACGGTGGCCGCCGCACAGGCGGGCGGCTTTCAGCTGTCAGTGCAAGTCGGCAGCCGCTTCCCAGCTCTGCTGAGCGCGACAGGCCGCTGTATCGCTGCCTTTGGCGGCTATGGCGATGCGGACCTCAAATCGCGCTTTGATATACTCCGCTGGGACGAACCGCCGAGCTTTGCCGAATGGCAGGCGCAAGTCGCGCAGACGCGCCTGCAAGGCTTCGGCGTGGACGAGGGCAATTACATCTCCGGCGTCACTGTGCTCGCAGCCCCGGTGTGGAAAGCGCGGAATAGGCCAAGCCATGCGCTGGTGGCAATCGGGATCGGCAGTGCGCTGAAGCGCAGCGGCATGGCGGAGTTGCAGCAGGCTTTGCTCGCGGCCAGCAAGACACTGACCGATCAGCTGGGCGGTGAAACGCCGGGCGGCTGAATTAAGCACTCTCTCCCTGAGGGGAGAGGTAGCGCAGCTTGCCCAGAACGGGGCTAGCGTAGCTGGGAGAGGGGGTTCTTCGCTATCGTGGGCACAATCCCCTCACCAACTTCGGCTAGCGAGCAAGCTCGCAAGCCTGCGTATCCTCTCCCCACTAGGAGAGGGATAATGTTTCGGATTTAGCGCACTCCATCCTAAATCCACAATTCCTCATTGCGCTCATCGCCGATGGTATCGATGTATGCCTCGATCTCAGGCCGGGCGAGCGCCGCCGCGTAAATCTTGCCCATCTTGACCGGCAACGGGGCATCCCAGCTTTCCGGCTTCCACAATTGCGCGCGCAGGATGGCGCGGGGGCAGTGGAAAAAGGCACGGTCAACACTGACACGGATCGCCAGAATTGCAGGCTTGCCATGGCTGGTCAGGCGCTCGCACATATCGGCGTCATCGAACAATTCGGCGCGGCCAACCACGCGCAGCACATCGCCAGTTGCCGGGCGGAAGAACATCAGTCCGATGCGGCCGTTGGCAAGCACATTGCGCAGGCCCATCTTGAGCTGGTTGCCGTTGCGTTCGGGGACCAGCAGGGTCTTGTCATCCAGCACATGGACAAAACCCGGATCATCGCCCTTGGGGCTGAGGTCCAGCCCTTCGCCATTATCGGTCGCCATGATCAGGAACGGGCTGCGGGCGATAAAGGCCAGTGCCTGATCGTCGAGATGATCGAGCACCTTGGCTGCCGCAATCGCGCTGGGATCGGGAATCAGCTCGGTAAGCCGCTCGATACTGTCGATCTTGGCCATAGCGCTCTCCCTTCGCCGGTCAGAAAACAAGAATGTCTCGTTTTAATTACAGCTGCAAGTAGAAGCCGATTAATCGCCCGGGCGCAGCGCCAGCACTGAACCTTCGGCATCAGCCGACACATAGAGCGTGCCATCCGCGCCAGCCGCCAACCCCGCGAAAGAGGTCATCGGGCCGCACATATCACCTACGCCGCCCAGCTGCTTCATGACGATCCCCGGAGGCGCACCAATCGCGAGCTGCGCGGCAATTACGCGCGATGTGCCGCCCGCAACATCGCATTCGACCACCTGCTTGGTCGCGATATCGAGCACGAACAGCTGGCCGCCCATAATAGCCAGACCTTGTGGCTCGCCCAGCCCGTCAAGGACAGTGACAGCCTTGCCGCCCGCAATCTTGGACACACGCCCCGCCCCGGACTCGGCGACATAGACCGTGCCATCTGCGGCAACAGCCACGCCCATCGGCTTGTCGAGGCCGCCTGCAAGTTCGCTTACCTCACCACCTTCAGCCAGCATGATCCGCCCGGTGTCGTAGTCCGCGAAGACCGCGCCGCCGCCTGCCGATGCCGCAATGCCCATCAGCCGGGCAAAGCCGTGCGCGAGCAATTCTGGCTCGCTGCCCGGTGTCCAGCGCGCGACCGTGCCATTGGCAGTGGTCGTCAGCAGCTCGTCGCCCCCAGCAGTCGCTAGCCCACGCAAAAAGCCAGGATAGTTGCCACCGAAAAGATTGCCGATCGCCCGACGCTCCTGCCCGGGCGCAATGGCGTAGGCGAACATACCGTCAGCAACGGTGACCGTTCCTGAGTCATTGACTGCAAGGCCCATTGGCCACTGGAACCCCGCCTCGATCAGCGGCTTCCACTTGCCGCCGCCGAAAATCTCATAAATGCCGCCAGTGATATGCGACGCAAAAATGCGGTCGCCGACGAAGGTGCAGTTATCCAGTCCAGGTGCGATGTCAGCAAGGACTTCACGGCTGCCGGTACGTGGATCGATCCGCAGCACCTGACCGGTGGCCACCTGTGTCGAAACGATGAAACCCTGCGCGTCGAACTTTACCGAGTCGGGAACACCAAGATCCTTGGCCACCACTTCATGCGGCCCGCCATCGAGGCTGACGCGCCAGATTTCATTGACCGCCTGCGCCGGGAAATAGAGCATGCCATCCGGCCCAACCTCAAAGGCATTGGGCATCGGCACGTCGGCCAAGATCACCCGCGATTCGCCAGTGCTGCGGTCAAACTCCCGGATATTGCCGCCCATTCGCAGTTCGCCAGCGATCACCCGGTCCTGAAAGACTGTCACAGGGTTTGCGATGGGGACATCGCCGTTGAGCACCCGCGTGGTGCCGTCGGGGTGGAGAACGCTGAGCCGATTGGAGGTGATTTCGGTGCAATAGAGGTTGCCCACCGAATCGAAGGCAAGGTCATCTGGCCCGATGATCCCGCCGCCCATTGGGCTGACCGTTTCTATTGCGCCGCTATCGGGATTGATGGCGCTAACCTGACTGCCGCAAACCTGCGCGACGTAAATGCGCCCATCCTTGCCGGTGCGCATGCCATTTGCACCATACAGACGGCTCGGCGGGGTCAGCCGCGCGCAGCTCCAGCCCTCGGCAAGCACAGCATTGGGCGCGACATAGCGCGGGGGGGTCTGAGCCATCGGCGATCCTCTCAAGCAAGGTTGTGTTCTTGCCCGCTTGGGTATCGCCCTACGAGGCCAGGCGCAATCCTCCACGACCTCCGTTCGTGTC
>JANPPM010000006.1:0-11858 GCA_031428495.1 Novosphingobium sp. | reverse complement strand
GTCATGCGCCACGCCCAGCTTGTCCAGCGCATCGGCGGCGCATTTCATCGTCGCCCAGTCGGACTGGCTGCCCATGATGATAGCAACAGCTGCGGTCATATCAGCGCTCCGAGAGGTAATAGCGTTCCAGCGCGTTCAGATTATCGTCGAGTTCGTAAACAATCGGCTGGCCAGTCGGAATTTCGAGGCCCGTTATGTCAGCGTCGGATATGCCCGAAAGGTGCTTGACCAGCGCGCGCAGCGAATTGCCATGTGCCGCGACGATCACGGTTTCACCGGCGGCAAGCTGCGGGGCGATGGCGCTTTCGTAATAGGGCAGCACGCGGGCGATGGTGTCCTTGAGGCTTTCGGTCGAAGGAATCGCAATCCCGGCATAGCGGGGATCGCGCGCCAGATCGAACTCCGATCCGGCATCGAGCACCGGCGGCGGAATATCGAAGCTGCGCCGCCATACCTTGACCTGATCATCGCCGTGCTTGGCGGCAGTCTCGGCCTTGTCGAGCCCGGTCAGCCCGCCATAGTGGCGCTCATTCAGCCGCCAATCCTTGATCTCGGGGATCCACAGACGGCCCATGGCCTCGAGCGCGAAATGCAGCGTGCGAATCGCCCGGGTCTGGAACGAGGTGAAGGCCATGGTCGGAACCATGCCCTTGTCGGCCATCAGCCGGCCTGCTGCGCGCGCCTCTTCCTCGCCCTTGGGGGTAAGGTCGACATCCCACCAGCCGGTGAAACGATTTTCAAGATTCCACTGGCTCTGGCCGTGGCGGATCAGGATCAAGCGAGGCAATGCGGGCGCTCCAGGTTTCTGGCCGGGTTTCTGGCCAGAATGACGAAGCGCCACGCCCTAGCTTTCCGGGGGCGCTTTGGGAAGAGCGCCATCGTCCCGGACTTGATCCGGGACCGCTGGCCGGGGCGACGCGAGTTCACGCGCCTGCGCTTTGCGGCGGCGCAGGTTCTCACGCAAGTTGGCCGCGAGGCGTTCCTCACGCGTCGGTTTGGGAAGCGGTTTGTCCATTGCGGCACCATGGCGCGGCGCGCGGCGCGGCTCAAGCTTGACAAAGACCAGACCCGCAGCAATAGCGCGCGCCTGCCCGGACCCCGTCCGGACAGGTTTCGAATGGTCATGCTGCCGTAGCTCAGTGGTAGAGCGCATCCTTGGTAAGGCTGAGGTCGGGAGTTCAATCCTCCCCGGCAGCACCATTCGTCACCCGCTGGCCCGTCACCCGCCAACTTGGGCCGCGCTATCATCATCCAGCGTATCAAGATGCATCCAGCGCTTGACCAGCGGCGAGACCACCAGCACCACCACCGACACACCGATCGCCACCCAGCCGATGGTGCCATAGATATTCAGCACCAGTTCCTTGGACATGGTGCCGCCTTCACCGCCAGTTGCCGCGCCGATCTTGCCGGCGACGAATTGTCCGACGGCTGACATATAAAACCATGCGCCCATGACGAAACTGGCCATATGCAGCGGCGCCAGCCGGGTCATCGCCGACAGGCCGACGGGCGACAGGCACAATTCGGCAGTCGTGTGGATGAGATAGATCAGGAACACGAACAGCACCGGCGTCAGTCCGTCACCGCCCGCTTTCGCACCCCAGACAAATACCAGAAACCCCAGCCCGACCTGCGCCAGTGCTAGGCCGAACTTGGCCGGGGCAGACGGTTCAAGCCCGCGCCGGCCAAGCCAACCCCACATCCCGGCAAACAGCGGGGCGAGCAGGATGATGTAGATCGGGTTGATCGACTGGAATAGGCTGGTGGGCACGCCTGCACGGTCAACATACCGGTCGGTATACAGGTTCAAGGATCCGCCTGCCTGCTCGAACAGACCCCAGAACAAAGGGTTCAGCGCGACAAGAAACAGCATGGCGTAAATTCGTTCTCGCGGCTGCTTGTCCAGCTTGCGCGCCTCCCACACGGTATAGGCGAGCATCGCCACTCCAGTGACAATCAGCAGCGTCTGGATAACCTGCTGCTGCTGAATCAGGAAAAACACCGTGGCAATCGCAGCAAGGCTGACCAGCCACAGGCGCATTTCCACCGACCTTGCCAGCGGCACCGGCGGCTCGCCGTGGCCTTTGAAGGATGGCTTGCCGATGGCAAAGATGATCAGCCCCAGCACCATGCCGATCCCGGCAAGGCCAAAACCATAGGACCAGCCAATCGTTTCGCCCAGATAGCCGACCAGCACCGTGCCGAAAAATGCCCCGGCATTCACCCCCATGTAAAAGATGGTGAAGGCCCCATCGCGGCGCACGTCGGTCATCCGGTAGAGTTTGCCGACGATGACCGAGATATTGCCCTTGAGGAAGCCGGTGCCGACCGCGATCAGCGCGAGCGCCAGCCAGAACACGTTGAGCGCCGGATCGGCCTGTTTGGCGAGGGGATCAGCCAAGCCCTGCACGCCCTCGTAGGCCATGAACAGGTGGCCGAAGGCGAGGCTGATCGCGCCGAACAGAACCGCCTTGCGCTGCCCCCACCAGCGGTCGGCCAGATAGCCACCGAGCACTGGGGTAATGTAACAGAGGCTGGCATAGGCGCCATAGATCAGGTTGGCCTTACCGTCGGAAAACAGCCAGAATTTGGTGAGGTACAGGATCAGCAGCGCGCGCATGCCGTAAAAGGAAAAGCGCTCCCACATTTCGGCATAAAACAGGACGAACAGTCCGCGCGGATGACCTGCGACCTCTTCGCTGTCGCGCGTGGCAATCACAGCGCCGATGGCCAGGAAAGCAAACAGCGCCACTGCCGCAATCGCGCCGATCCAGTCGCCCTCGTTCCAGCTGGCCATATCTTTCATCGGCGGAATTCCTCGGATTGCGTGGCACTGATCCTAAAGAGCAATCGGCCATGGGCAATGATCAAATGCGAAATGCCGTATTGGCCCGCCAAAGTGGCAAATTCACTGTCCCTCAAAGGGAAGGTGCTTTCGATTAAGTCGTTGCGAAAACAGCGCAGTTCTGGCAGCTTCTCGTCAAGTCGGTTGCGCACAGGGCGGGTGTGAAGGTGGCTTTGCCGGATTTCGGCGGACGGTGGGGAGAATCTGGCATGATACGGTCAGAGCTTTTGCAACTATTGGCGAAGGAAAACCCGGACCTGCGGGCCGAGGATGTGGAGCGCGCAGTCGATACCTTTTTCGACGAAATCGCAGCGCGCCTTGCCAAGGGCGGGCGGGTTGAGCTGCGCGGATTTGGCGCGTTTTCCACTCGGGCACGCGAAGCACGCAAGGGCCGCAATCCGCGTACCGGCGAGACTGTCGAAGTGCCCGGCAAGCGAGTGCCTTTCTTCAAGCCCGGCAAGGAAATGCGCGCACGGCTTAACGCCTGATTGTTGCGCCAACCGGCCCGGGGTCGGCTTGCCGCCGCTCCCAAGCTCTGCCATTTGCCGGATCAACGCAGCTGCGGACGTGGCGGAATGGTAGACGCCGGGGACTTAAAATCCCCTGAGCTTTGCTCGTGCGGGTTCGAGTCCCGCCGTCCGCACCACAGCCTGATTGGCTGCACTTTTGCCTGATGACACGGATACCGGTTATCAATAGAGGGCGCGTCAATGCATTCGTTTCGCGCCTTTTTTGTTCGCCACCGCACCTTGGCGATGCTGGTCGTGGTATGTGCCCTGGCAATAAAAGCGCTGGTGCCAGCCGGTTACATGGCCGCGCCGGGGGCAAGACTGCTCAGCGTTCAGATCTGCGCCGATTCCTCAGGCAGTGATCAGCTGAAACAGATCGCCATTCCGATGAAGGGCGCGCCCGCCGCTCCCCAGGGCGATCATGGCAAAGCTGCGGTCAATTGCTCGTTCGCATCACTCGCCATGGCGGCGATTGGCGGGGCAGATGCGCCCCTGCTGGCCCTTGCGCTGGCTTTCATCCTGCTTGTCGCCCTGCTGACTGCCATGCCGCCGCCTGCACTGCGGCTGCATTTGCGCCCGCCCTTGCGCGGACCACCCCTGCACATCTGACCGAGTAACTCTCCCGCCATGGCGGGGTCGCGCTGTCATGCGCCTCATCAGATCCAATGCAGGTAATCCCATGAAAACGTCACTTGCCGCCATCGCGGTAGCAATAGCCTTTGCGTCCCCCGCATTCGCCGAAGAGGCAGCAGACGCCGAATCGGACGCGCCGATTCTGGTTGTCGGCCAGCGGGATAGGCCAATCGAAATCGAGCCGCGCGGGCTTGCCGTCAGCCTGGGCGATGAACAGTTTGCCGCCATCAACGCTTTTAACACCGAAGACCTGATCAAGTATGCGCCCAACTTCTTCGTGCGCAAACGCTACTCAGGCGACAGCAACGGTGTTCCGGGCTTTCGTGGCACCCATTCCACCCAGAGCGCCCGGACGCTGGTGATGGTCGACGGCTTCGTGGTGTCAAACTTCCTTGGTAACAGCTTTGGCTTTGCGCCGAAATGGGGCGTAGTCGGACCTGGCGAGGTCAAGCAATTCGATATCGTCTACGGCCCCTATTCATCGCGCTATGTCGGCAATTCGATGGGCGGCATCATCAACATCACCACACGTGATCCCAAAGAGACGGAAGCTTTCGTCAAGCTTCAGGGCATGGTCCAGCCCTACCGTGACTTCGGCACGAGTGACGACTATTGGGGTGGCAGCGCAGAAGCTGGCTTCGGCCTCAAGCAGAAGAATGGCCCATTTTCAGTGCGAGTCACCGGGCGCTATTTCGGCAATGATGGCCAGCCAATGACTTTTCTTGGCCTCAACCCGGTGACCGGGGCGGTCGGCACAACCGTGACCGGCGCGATTGTCGATCCCGAACATCTGCGCGCGGCCGCAGCGGGCACCGGCATTCCAGCTGCTCCGGGCACGGCAACCAACCCCTATTTTGCCGCACAATCGCCCGCAGAGGTCACCCAGCAGCAGGCCAAGCTCAAGATCGGCTATGACGACGGCAACATCACAGGCCAGTTCCTGTTCGCCTTCTGGCACAACGAGGACAGCCAGACTGCCCCGGACTGCTATCTGCGCGATAGCGTGGGCAATGCGGTGTGCGAAGGCCGGGTGACGATCGGCACACAGACCTACACCGCATCCGGCGCCAACTTCTCGCGCACGGTTCGCAACGAATATCTCGCTGGACTCAAGCTCGCCGCGCCGCTCGGTGGGAACTGGAATGCACGGGCGGCCCTCTCGACTTATCAAATTGCCAAGTCAGACGGCTTTACCTCAAGCAGCTTTGTCACGGGGCGGAGCAATGGCGCTGGCACACTGAGCGAGGCCGGGCCGACCAGCTGGTACACCGGCGATCTGACCATCGAACGCAAGACCGGCCGTAACGAATTTGCCTTCGGTCTCTCGGCCAGCCTCTACCAGACCGACACACTGCGCACGACCCTGGCAGCCTGGCAAAGCAAAGCGGGCAAGGCCTTTGCAACCGAGACTTACGGCCAGACCCGCATCCTGTCGGCCTGGGCGGAGGACGTTTTCCACTTGTCGGATACGGCCAATTTCTCGTTTGGCCTGCGCTTCGATGACTGGCGGGCCTATGACGGCGGACTTGGCCGGCTTGGCACCGGCACCTTGGCTGGCCAACAGGTTTCCAATGGCTATGCCTCGCGCCATGAGACTGCGGTCAACCCCTCGCTATCGGCACAGTTCGAGCTCCCCGGCGGCACGCTGGCGCAAATGAGCCTTGCCACGGCGACCCGCTTTCCCACGGTCGGCGAGCTGTTCCAAGGCAGCCTCAACGGCGACGGGACATTTAACATCAACAGCTTCGATCCGGCTCTCAAGCCAGAGCGGAGCTTAGACGCAAACCTGCTGATCAGCCACGATTTCGGAACCATCACGTTGACCGGTTCGGGCTTCTACCAGCGGGTGCGCAACACATTGTTCCAGTTCATCGGCTTCAACCAGAACAATGTCTCAACCTCGTCCTTCAAAAACATCGACCTCACCCGCCAATTCGGCTTCGAACTGATTGCGGAAACGAAGAACTGGCCGGTGAAAGGCATGACGATCGAGGCGAATGCCGCCTATATCGACAGCAAAACCTTGCGCAATCCGGCCAATACGGCGGCCGAAGGCGTGCAGTTTCCACGTATTCCCAAGTGGCGGGTGGGCGGCAATGTGCGCTATGCTATTTCGGATGTGTTGCAGGCCTCGCTCGGTATGCGCTTTGCCACGCGGCCCAATACCGACCTGTTTGGCCTGCAGCGCGGCGACACGTTTGGCTTCACCTCCGAGCTTTTCGCGCTCGATGCGCGGATGAACTGGGATGTGACGGAAAACATCCGCGCTTCCGTGGGCATCGACAACATCACGGGCAACAAGGCCTGGGTGTTCCATCCCTATCCGCAGCGCACTTTCCTGTTCGAACTTGGCTGGAAACTCTGATCATGAACCGGACCGCACTCTATCAGACCATCTGGCGCTGGCATTTCTATGCCGGCCTTCTGGTGCTACCGGTGGTAACCTTGCTTGCGCTGACGGGAGCAGCCTATCTGTTCAAACCGCAGATTGAACGCTGGGAAGAACGGTCCTTTCAAGGTCTGGCAATCGAGGGTGCGGTCAGCCCCAGCGCGCAAGCTTCCGCTGCGCTGGCACAGTTCCCCGGAGCGCGGTTGACGAGTTACCGCATGCCCGAAAAGGGCGGCGATGCGCCGATGCTCCATTTTGGCCTTGCCGACGGCACAATGCGCGATGTCTTCGTGGCACCGCAAGGCGCAGTTCTGGGCAACTTCGATCCCGATTCGCGGCTCCTTGAATGTGTCCAGCGAATTCACGGCCAATTGTTGCTGGGCCAGCGAGGCTCCTGGCTAGTCGAACTGGCGGCAAGCTGGGCTATCGTCATGATTGTGACCGGGCTTTTCCTGTGGTGGCCGCGAACCGGCGGGCTGGCAGGCGTGGTTTGGCCCCGCCTGCGCAGCGGCAAGCGTCTTTTCTGGCGCGACTTGCACGCTGTGACCGGTTTCTGGGTATCCGGCCTCGCGCTGATACTGTTGTTCACCGGGCTACCGTGGGCCGATGTCTGGGGGGCTGCCTTCAAGGCCGCGCGCACCGAAATGGGTTTGGTGAAAGGCGCGCAGGACTGGACGCTCGGTGGAAAAGCACCAAGTGGCATTGACCTGCATACCGAGCACAATCACGCCGCTATGATCCGCGGCGCACAGCACCAGCACGCACATCGCGCATCGCCGCCCATGCTCGACGCCATGGTCCAGCGCGCTGCGACCGAGCAAATGGCTTTCCCCGTCCTGATCGTTCCACCCGGCGCGAAGTCCGCCATGGAAGGAGAGGGCGGCAAGTCCAGCCTGCACTGGACCATCAAATCCGACGCTCAAAACCGCCCCTTACGGGTGACCATTCTCTATGATGCAACAACTGGCCGCGAAGTCTCGCGCAACGGTTTTGCCGACAAGCATGCGATTGATCGGGTGGTCGGCTATGGCATCGCCTGGCATGAAGGGCAGCTTTTCGGCTGGATAAACCAGCTGATCGGCCTGCTGACCGCGCTGATGCTGGTGACGATCACGGTTAGCGGATTCGTCATGTGGCGTCGGCGCAAGCCTGCTGACCTGCTCGGCCCACCGCCGCTGCCTGCGAAATTGCCGAAGCGGCGCACGCTGATCACTGTCGGCGCTCTGCTCGCAGTGCTGCTGCCGCTATTCGCGCTTTCGCTGGCAGCGCTCTGGCTGTTCGACCGACTGATACTGCCCCGCTTGCCTGTAACCGCGAGGTGGCTTGGCGCAGCCTAAGCCAGCCCGAAGAACTTCTCTGCGCAGCCCGCGATGATCCAGTTACGCTCAGCATCAGGCACGCCCTTGAAGTTCTGCGCGATGACCTTGTGCGAATGCGGAAAGGTCGTCTCCGAATGCGGATAGTCGGAGGACCACATGATGTTCTTACAGCCCGGCTTGTGGCGCAGTTCCACGCCCACAGGATCGGAGATGAAAGACGCATAGACGTTCTGGTCGAAATAGAAGCTCGGCGGGTTGAGGATCTCGCACTCGGTCCAGTGCTTCTGCATTTCCCAGGTGCGGTCCATATATTCGCACGCCCACGGGATCCAGCCGACCCCGCTCTCGATCAGGCCGAGGCGCAGTTTCGGGAAGCGGTCGAACACGCCCGAATAGAGCATGATGTTGACCGGCTCCAACATAGCGGTCTTGCCCATCGGAATGTCGGGCAGGAAATTGGTCTTGTCCTTGAAGCGGCTGGTGCGCGCGCCGAGGTGAAAGGTGATCGCCAGATCAAGCTCGACCGCCTCTGCCCAGATCGCGTCAAATTCGGGATCGCGGTACTGACGGTCGCCATTGGCGTCGCCGGTCATCGCCTGCCACACGGCGCCTTCCTTGGTGAACTGGCTGGCCGATTGCGGGAAAGCGGGCAGGTTCACCGCGACGTCGCCTCGGGCCTTGGCGGCGCGCATGCCTTTGACCGTCAGATCGACATCGATCGTTGTCAGGTAAGCGCAGGCGTACATCCGGCCGTTCGAATCGGCACAGAAATCCGACTGCCAGCGGTTGAAGGCTTCGAATGAGTCGAGATAAAGCTCAAGATTGCCAGATCCCAGCGGGCCGCCGCCAAAGCACACGGCCTTGTCGATACCGTCGCGGTCCATGTCTTCCAGCCGCGCGCCGACCATCCAGCCGCCAGAGCGCATGTCGGACAATTTGCCCGCGTTCTTGTACTTGTCGAAGGTGCGGCCTGCCTGGCTCTGCATCAGGTTGACCGCGCGGCGGGTGCCTTCAAACACGATGAAATCGAAATCGCCTTCGGTTTCGACCTTGGGCGCGAGGTCGCGGAACTGCGGCGAGAGGTATTCGGCCCAGAAGGTCGGCGGCGGGGTGACGTGGACATCAGCATCGACGACATAATCGGCAACGCGGGGTTCGGCCTCAAAGGCCTGGTTAACGTCAAAATCAGCTTCGGCCATGGCAGCTCTCCTGTGGGCCCCGGTGTGCGGAGTCTATGCGTAAGACTATCAGGCGGCACGGAGGCTGGCAAACCGCTTGGGCTACGCCTTATCCCAGTTCACCGGATCGCACAGCAGCATCGGCAATTCCGCCGACGATATGCCGGACTGACGCCCATTGGCGTGGATCAGCACCACCCGCCCGGTGCCCGGCGATGCCACCACGCCGGTGACGCTATCGACCCAGCGCCGCAGTATCTCCCGTTTGCGCTCCAGCGCATCGCCGCCGACGGTTGTGTCGCTACTCGATTCAAGCTCGGCTTCCAGCTGGACTATGCGGTCCACTGCCTCGGCGATTTGGGCGCTTGCGCCTGCGGGCTGTTTCTTTGTCATAAGGCCTCGTGCTGCTGGCAGACCTGCGCGACCAGCTTTTCGCTTTCCGCCCAGAACCGCTCGACGACGGCAGCATCCTCCACCACCGGATTGGGCAAACGAGGCTTGCGTTCAAACCAGTAGCCGCCGCTGCTGCGCCCAGCTTCCGCATCGGTGGCCAGCCAGAGCAGCGTATCAGCCCCCTGCGCCGTGGGAATTTTAGTCAGTGTGTCGGTATAGGCGCGGGTGCTGTCTTCAATGTCATCAAAGAAGTTGCTGGCGACGGTGCCCGGATGAAACGCATGCGCGACAATCCCGTCATCCGCCAGCCGCACTGCGAGCGCGCGCGCATGCAGGACATTGGCCAGCTTGCCGCTGCAATAGGCCAGCCCGCAGGTCCAGTCCGGACCAAGGTTCTGCATATCATCGAGGTTTATCGCGGGAATGAATTCACTGCCATCGGACGAGGTATTGACGATCCGCACGGCACCATCGCCCGCTTCCTGTGTCGCAGCGCGCAACAGCGGCAACAGGCGATTGGTCAGCAGGAAGGGGCCAAGGTGATTGCCCGCGAAGTTCGCCTCCAGCCCCTCAGTGGTAATCTCATACCGCGCAGGCATCCCGCCGGCATTGTTGGCCAGCAGATCGACACGCGGGGTCAATGCCGTGATCTCATCCGCCAGCCGCTGAACATCGGCCAGCAGCGACAGATCGGCGCGGATGAGCACTGGCGTAGGGCCGCTTGCCGCCGCGCCAATCTCTGCCTCGGCCTCGGCGCAGCGTGCGGGATCGCGACCGGTGGCGATTACGAACCATCCCTGCGCGGCCAGTGCTTTGGCGGCGGCGCGGCCGACCCCGGCACTGGCTCCTGTGATGACGGCGACGCGGGGACTGGCTGTTTGCATGCTGCGCCGTTTAGCGCGGAGTGAGCTTTACATGCAAATTCTCAAGGCCCCGGATGATGAAGCTCGCCTCATAGGCAAGATTGCGATTGCCCGGCGGTCCGTGGTGCTCCTCTGACAGCGTGAACGCCGATGTATATTCGAAGAAGCGGTCCAGCAGCACGCGCACCTCGACCCGCGCCAAGGGAGCCCCAGCACAGGTATGCGCGCCGCGCCCGAAGGCCAGGTGTTCGCGGATTTTGGGCCGGTTCAGCTTGAACTCTGCCGGGTCTTCCCAGCGGCGCGGATCGCGGTTGGCGGCAGCCAGACCCACGAACACGCGCTTGCCCGCAGGCACCTCGCGGTCGGCGATCTTCGTCTTTCGCACCGCAAGCCGCGCGGTCATCTTGGTCGAGCCTTCAAGCCGCAGCATCTCTTCGATGAAGGCCGGGATCAGCGAGCGGTCGGCGCGCAGTTGCGCCTGCATATCGGGGTGCTCGGCCAGATAGTGCATGGAATTGCCCAGTAACTTGGCACTGGTATCTTGCCCCGCGGCAAACAGGAACATCGCTGCCTTGGCCGGTTCGATAACGTCAGGCATCGTTCCATCGGGGCTCTTGGCCAGCGCCAGTTCGGTCATCACATCATCCCGGGGATCGGCCCGGCGTTCCGATAGATAGCGGGCGAAATAGCCAACCATGAATTGCAGCGCCTTGCTCTGCTGGCTTTCCTGCGGCGCATCCATATTGCCCGAGGGCGGACCGGCATCGATCACCTCGCGAAACTTCTGGCGGTCCTCGGCAGGCACACCCAGCAGGTCGGCGACGACCAGCGTCACATAGGGCGTGGCGACTTCATTGACGATCTCGCAGATGCCCTTGGCGACCATCTCGCGCACCATCTCGTCGGCGAAATTGAACATGAACTCTTCGTTCGCCTTGAGCCGCGAGGGCACGAACAGCGTATTCAGCAGCGAGCGCGCGGCGGTGTGGGCATCGCCGTCGTAATTGACCATCAGATCCTGCATCCGCATGCTTTCGCTGTGCGCGGCAACCTTGGCCGAAATGTCATCGCTGTCGACCGCGTAAGGCAGCGGCGCGACCGGACCGGCCGTGGCAATCGAGGAGGAATAGTCAGCCTTGTTGAGCAGCACCTCGACCGCTTCGGCAAAGCCGGTAATGAACAGCATGTCGTGATCCTCGCGTTGAACCACGGGACCGTGTGCGCGCACTTCCTCGAAATAGTCGTAGGGATCGAGCAGCACGGTTCGGTCAGTGAAATAGTCCCGCTGTGCACCTTCAGCCATTGTCCGCACCCTCGCTTTTTAGTGATATACGATGGATCATAAATGCTGGGCCCCGCGCAAGTCAATGCCCGCAGCCGGAACTTAGGCAGCGGATTGGTTTCCAGTCCGGTGACCTTCTGCCATAGACCCCGCCGTGTCCATGCTCGAGATGACCCTGTCGCCGCTTGAAGCGCTCCACGCGACCTTCGGCTTTTCCAGCTTTCGCGGGGTGCAGGTCGATGTTGTTACCCGCGTGCTCGCGGGCCAATCGACGCTTGCGGTGATGCCGACGGGGGCGGGCAAGTCGCTCACCTATCAGCTGCCCTCGGTGATGATGCGCGGCACATGCGTTGTCATCTCGCCGCTGATCGCGCTGATGCATGACCAGCTGCGCTCCGCCACGGCAAACGGCATCCGCGCCGCCACCCTGACCAGCGCCGATAC
>JANPPM010000005.1:0-12599 GCA_031428495.1 Novosphingobium sp. | reverse complement strand
ACGCGCACATCAGGATTTCCGGGGGCGGCGACATGGACCTTTTTGGAGCCACGGATCGGACCGGTGGTGACGCCGATTTCGAACTTGGAATTGATGTCGGCCATGTGCGCGGCTCTCCAGAATAGGCGGATGGGGAGCGCTTGTCGGCAACCCTCCCTCCGCCCGTGTTAACGGGTTCAGGTTCGACGGGTCGTGGGGCGCGACGCCCACCTCTCAGCCGCTCGGCTCCCCGGGGATAGTGCAGTTTAGGGCGGGGCTTTGCGAGTGTCCAGCCCGCACTATCGCGCAATGCGCAATTCCCGAGACCTCACCTCTCCCGCGAGGCGAAGTGTCGGGTTGGACCAACACCAACTGGCATCCATTTTCCTACATGGCGCCCCGCCGCTATATTTGGGTGAAGCCATCGGGGGATTTAGGCATGCCAGACAATCTTTTAGTAGAACGCCGCCGCGATTCAGTCGGCGCGGCCAAGCTGGGGACGCTGGTCCTCGATCCGGGCCACGGCGGCAACAAAAAGGTCGGCGGGAGTAGCCCCAACAACGCCACCAGCATCAGCGGGGTGAAGGAAAAGAAGCTCGCGCTCGATTTCTGCCTGCTGCTGCGCGATGAGCTGATCAGTCAGGCAGAGGCGGACAATGAACAGATCAAAGTTGTTTTGACCCGCGAGACTGACAAGAATGTAGGCATTCGGGACCGCGCAGCAGTCGCGGCCGCGCACCGGGCCAAGGCCTTTATCTGCCTGCATTTCAACGGCTCTGACAATCCTGGCGCAAGCGGGGTGGAGACATTCTATCAGGCCGCCGCCAACGGAAACGCGAACCTTGCTGCTGACAAGGCCTTTGCCGGGATCGTGCAGGACGCGCTGTTCAAGGGCTTGAAGGCGGTCAATCCGGGCACCAAGAACCGGGGCGCCAAGCCGGATACTGACACCGGCCCGCGCTCACTGGGAGTGCTCAGCGATGTGGCGCTGGGCAACGCCGGGCGGGCCGACAAATGCGTTTCCGCCTATATCGAACTGGAATTCATCACCAATCCGGCGGTTGAGAAGGCACTGATTTCGGGATCATCGGCGATTGCCAACCGCAAGGCGGTGATGGCGGAACTGGCCACAGCTGTCAGAAAGCATATGAAGGCCATGCCCTAGCGCCAGAGCTCAGGGTGCCGGGGGGTATAGGAATGACGGACAAGGCAGCGCGGGAATACCGAAATCGCTACGATACGCTGATTGTGCTTTTTGGCTTTGTGGCCGTGCCAAGTGTGCTGATCATCACAATTCTTGTCAGCGATCTTGTCGAAGGAGGGTGGGGAATTGCCCTCACAATTCTGGCTTTCCTGATGTCGACGGGGACGGCGCTAACTATCGTCGAGTCCTTGCAGCGCAAGCGTTCAGAGGGTGAGTATGCGCTGCGCTTTCCTGGATATGCAGGTTCCCGGTTTCCGCTGTTCCACCTGCTTCGCTACGAAGATGGCCACGGCGTGTTCGATTTCTCCGAGTTCGAAACGATCTATTCGATCGGCGAGGCCTCAGAGTCGCTTTTTCTGCTTAAGAACAAAAGCCGGGACTATTCGGAAAGCATGCTTCCCGGCAAAATTGTCGGCCATCCCAAGACCTTCCGGCCAATCGTGCTGCACTTGCCGGACATCGTCGACGTCGCGGTGATAGAACGCAGCGACGAAGAAATTGCCGAAAGCGCAGTTGACCACCGCGATTACGGCGACAGGCTGGCTTCAGCGATTGCACAGGGCGTCACCGGCACCCGCGTCAAGACCAAGATCACGCCTTATGCCGCCTATGTTGCCGTGACCACGCGCGGCGCTGATGGCGAAGCCTTCTTGCTGGCGGCGATCCCGACGGATGTGACCGCTGAAGTCCTGACCGCAATGGGCGAGCGGACGAAAGCGGACGACTTCAAGACGCCGTGGCTGATCGAGAAGGGGCTGGACCAGGCCAAGTCAGCCGCGATCGAACTGGCCGATGAGCGCGCTACCGACCTGCTGGGGGAACCAGTTATGGACGTCGTGCATCAGGGCGCCGATCTGGTTGAAGACGCGCTGGATGTCGTGAACGAGGCCAAGAGCTGGATCGATCCTGACGCGGCATCGGTAGCCACAACTGCTGGCGCGCGAGGACGCCGCATGGCGCAATTGATCGGCGAACGCATCCGCCGACGGGCTGGATTGACGCTGACCTGACGGGCGGCGCCGCAAAGACCCGCTATTTTAGCTCGCTGCGCAGAACGTGGATCGCCGCGTGTTGGTCGCGGTAAATGCGGACCCACTCGGGCCGAGTATCAAGATAGGCCGGGATGCGGCCATCCGAGGGCAGGATCGTCCAGACGAAGTGCCAGCGGCGGCGCGCCGCTTCGAACTTTTGAACATTGCCGTCGCCGTAGATCATTAGATAGTCGCGCATGAACGCGGTGCCATAGATGTCCGCGCGGCCGTCGATATAGACCGGGACGCCCGCCTTGATCAGCGGCCCGCCGAAGCTGTAACCGTTGAATACCCGCTGCTGGAGCAGCGCCTCGGGTATCGCGGCAATAGCCTTCGCAGGCACATGTTGGCTTTCGGGTTGATCGACGAACCGCCATAGCGCCGTCATGGATAGAGCGGCTAAGGCCAGCCCGGTCACCCCCAGTATCGCGGCGCGATTAGCATGAAATCCCAGCTTCGGCAGTTCGGCCTTGCCGAGCGCCTCGCCAAGCGGCTTCGCCAGCAGCACGGCCGCGACAATCGCCTGCAAAGCGTGGTGGCGCAGATGGTTCATCGCCATGAAGGTCAGAACCGCGATCAGGACAATCCGCAGTAAGGGCACCCGCCGCCAAAGCAGCAGCGCGGCGATCAGCGGCAAAAGCACCATCGCCACCTCGCGTATGCCCTGCGCCGCGCGCCACTCCTCGATCATCGGCAGCATAGCCATCGCTGTCAGCTTGAGCGGAAACAGCAGGCCTTCGATCCCGTGCGGAGTCATCAGCGCGGCAAGGCCCGACAATACGCCGAACCCGGCCCATTGCAGCGCTACAGCGATCCGCTTGCCGGGTACCGCCTCGATCAGCGCTTCCAGCGCGAACCAGCCCGCCAGCCCTAGCCCGAGCATAAAGCTGCCATGCATATTGGCCCAGACCAGCATGATCAGGACTAACATCGCGGGCGGTGCCTTCTGGTGCTCACGCGCCCTGACCAGACCTAGGAGCCAGAACACTGCCAGTGCCCAGCCGAATACATGCGGGCGCGCATAGGCGGCAGGAAGCAGGGCGGCGGTAACGAAGGCGAGCGGGATAAGTGCAGCGGGAAAGCCCAGCCAACGGCGCAGATGGAGCGTCAGGGCCCAGCAGGCGGCTGCCAGTGCGCCGCCACAGACAAGCGCGACCGCCCCCCAGCTGCCGATTGTCCAAAGACCATACATCAGCACTTCGGCCAACCACTCATGCGCCGTCCATGGCTGGCCGCCAAAGGTATAGGAAAACGGATCGCTGTGCGGGATCGCGCGGTGCGAGACGATCCACTCGCCCGCCGCGACATGCCAGCTGGTGTCACCGTCAACAAGCGCATGCGGGAACAGCGTGAACCAGGCAAAGATCAGCAGAGTTGGGACGAGCGCGTGGATCCAGTCGGACAGCGCAAGTACGCGGCGGACAGGCACTGCCTGCGCGGTGTTTTCAAGAGCTGAGGATGCGCGGCCGCCCATTGCTGGATGTCTAAAGGAACAGGGTTAATCCAAGGTCAACGGCGCGCCATAACGCTAGAACGTGAAGCCCAGCCCGGCGGCGAAAGTCCACTGGTTGGTGCTGCCCCGAATTGCGGTGAGCGGCGTTTGTGCGGCGCTGCCCTTCAGACGTGTGTACATCGCCCCCGCCCCAACAGAAAACCCGCCATTGCGCAAATTACCATCGAGATCGCGCGCGGTAAAAGCGCCGAAGTTGATTGATTTCAGTCCGCCACGCGCGGTGAATGCTGGCAGGCCGCTCGCCGCGCTCCCTGCGGGGGTAATGTCGTAATTGTAGGCGGCATAGCGTTTGTCGGCAATTTCAGCTGATGCCAGCAGGCCCACCACCTGCGCCGGGCTGAGCGGGGTGAGGTAGCTGACTGAGGGCGAAATCACCCCGCCGCCGCCGCGCCCAGAGACATCCCAGCGAAAATCGCTGCCCAGCGAAAGCTGATCGTGCGAATTAAACACGCGCTTAGCCGTCACTCCCACATTGAAGCCACCTTCAATCACGGATCGCAGTTTGCCTAAGCTCGCCACTACCGGATCCTTGATCCGCCCCGATCGATTGGCGCGCAGACGAAAAACCGGGCCAAGGCTGAGCCCCAAACGCTGGCCGGTGCGTTCGGGCACCAGATCAAGCGCAAAACCCGCCGCGCGCGGACTGATGCCGATACCGCGATAATGCCCGGCGAAAGCCGGGGCTGGAAGCGCGACCCTTTCGTTCGCACCTTCGTAGCTTGGCAACAGGACTGCCCCTGCCGCGATAATCAGGAAGTCACCGTCGAACACGCTCTTTTGCGGGCCGAACGCGGGTTCTGGAAGGGTGTCAGTTTGCGGCGCGGGAGCAGCAGCGATGGCCAGCGCGGCATCACTAAGCGCCAGTTGCGCGGCAATCATCGGCGGGCAATCCATTCAGGCGGGCTATCACGCACTTTTGCAGGCCGACAAGTGCAACCTGTCAAATTACTGTCGATTTACGGTCGCTTACCGCATAATTAGGCCATCGACTGCCATTCTCGGATCGCATCAATCGGCCAGAGCAGCATCAGCACGTTGAGCGTCAGATTGTCGCGGATCATCGCCAGGGTGAACAGTTCAAAGGCGATAGCCAGCGCAATTATACCTTTCACCGGAAGGCGGCTGGCCAACACGAAGCCAAGGCTCATCCAGCCAATGTCGGCCATCGAATTGATGATGCTGTCACCCGAATAGCCAAAGCTTGAGGTGACCGCGCGGTAACGGTTGATGATCAGCGGCGAATTTTCAAGCAGTTCCCAGCTGGCCTCCACCGCCACCGCAATCGGCAAGGCCCAGCGTGTTGGCGCACCATCGAATAGCTTCCAGTGCCGCCACAGCACATGCGCTGCGCCATAAAACAGCAGGCCGTGAATGATGTGGCTGAAAGTGTACCAGTCGCCGATATGCTGACTGTTTTCCGACGAAACCACCATGCCGTGCCACAGCTTGATCGTGCCGCAGGGGCAGATCGGCGGGCGCTGCTGGGCGAACAGCATGAAGCCGCAATAGGCGGCGATCAGCAGTGATGCGATGGCGGCGCGGCGGTTGGGCATGAGACTGGTCATGCAGGTTCCTCAGGCGGCGGCGCAGCATCGCCCGGGCCAAGACTGCGCTGCATGTAGATCACATCAAGCCAGCGCCCATGCTTGCGCCCGGCACTGCGCAGTCGCGCCACCTCGGCAAAACCCGCGCGGGTATGCAGCGCAACCGAGGCGGGCTCGGACCCAGCAATCCCGGCGATCATCTGGCGAAAGCCCCAGGCCTCGCAAGCCGCGATCAGCGCGGCGAGCAATGCCGTGCCGAGACCGCGCCCCAGCGCATCGTGGCGCAGATAGATGCTGTCCTCGCAGGTATAGCGATAACCGGCGCGCGGATTATACTGAGCCGCATAGGCATAGCCGAGCATCTCGCCATCCGCATAGCGCGCCACCAGCCACGGCCAGCCTTCACCCTGCACTTTTGCAATGCGCGCGGCCATTTCGTCCGCACCGGGCGGCACAAGTTCCCAAGTCGCCAGACCATGCAGAACATGATGCGCATAGATCGCCGCAATCTCGGGCGCATCGGCGGGCGTGGCGGGGGTGATCATGCAGGCAGTCACGCCTTATTGATGGCGCAAACTCGCGCCCCTGCCAAGCTCGTGTGTTGCGGCACGGGGTGCAAGCTCCTAAGTCAGGCCGCAATGACCGGGCGCGACAATGCTTACATTCAATACGACAGGACAGGCCGATGACGCACGCCTGCGTGATCGGTGCGGGTTTAGCCGGGCTGGCGCTCGCGATCCGACTGCAAAGTTCGGGCGTCGAGACCGTCCTGATCGAAGCGCGCGATGCCCCCGGCGGCGATGCTGCGGGAAAGCTGCGCGAGGGGTTTAACTTTGCCGCAGGGGCGCAGGCAGTCACCGACCGCACCGGACTGGGCGAGCTGTGGCAGCTTTCAGGCGGTGACATAGCCGATGATCTAGTGCTGCTGCCGATCGAGCCGGTGCGCCGCTATAACTGGCCCGACGGGACGGTGATCGACATGGCGGGCGGGAATGACACCGCCGATGCCGCAATGCGCCGCGTAGTGGCCCGGGTCGCGCCCGATGATGCCGCGGGATATGAAGAGTTCCTGCGCTGGTCGCAGCAGGCGCTGCGGGACGGCGCATCGCCGTGGCTGGCTCCGCCGCAGCCCGGCCTCATCAGCCTTGCCCGCGCAGCGCCATCGCTCGCGCGGCATCAGGCATGGCGTTCGGCCTATGGTATTGCCTCCCATTTCGTCAAAAATGAGCGCTTGCGCGAGGCGCTGTCGGTCTCGGCGCTGACGGCCGGGGCCAACCCGCTGAAAGCAAGCGCGCTGCACGCCCTGACGCACCAGCAGGAGCTGACTGGCGGAACCTGGTGGCCCCAAGGCGGCATGCCGCGCGTTGCAGCCGCTATGTCCAAGCTTTTCGAACGGCTGGGCGGCGTGGTGCTGCTGCACGATCCGGTGCTGCATATCCACACCCTGGGCGACCACGCCAGCGAAGTTGAAACTGTCAGCGGCTGGCGGCAGCGCTTTGACAGCGTCGCCAGCACCGCCGACGCAGTGCATACTTACCGCGACCTTCTGGCAAGTGTGCAGCGCGGACCGGACATGGCGCGGGCCTTGCGCCGCCGCCGCTTTGCGCCCGGCGCATTCACCGTCCATTTCGGGCTGGAAGGCAGCTGGCCGGGCATCCCGCATGAGACGGTGCTGTTCGCGCAGCGCTACAAAGGCCTGCTTGGCGACATCTTCACCCATGGCGTGTTGCCGCGCGATTCGATAATTTTCCTCTCGCACCCCTCGGTGACCGATCCCAGCCTTGCACCGCCGGGCAAGAGCCTGTTCCGCGCGACCATCCCCGTCGCCAATCTGGCGCAGTTGCCGATTGACTGGGACCAGGCAGGACCGATGATTGAGCGACGCATTCTCGAAGAAGTCGGCCGCCGCCTGATTCCCGATCTCGATGACCGGATCGTCACCAAGTTCCACACCACCCCGCGCGATACGTCGCTCGATTTCAACGCCTGGGCAGGCAGCGCCAGCGGGTTTGAGGCGACCCCTGCGCAGTGCCTGTGGCCGCCGGTGCCAACGCGCGATGCGAAGCTGCGCAATCTCTATTTCGCCGGGGCAAGCGCACAACCCGGCGGCGGCTTTGCCGGAGCGCTGGCGAGCGCGCGGTGCGCGGCAAAACGTATGCTTGAGGTCAACCCGTGAAACGCATTGCAGTCTATTGCGGCTCCGCCAGTCCCGCCGACACCCGCTATGTGGAGCTTGCCCGCATGGTCGGCGGCGAACTCGCGCAGCGCGGGATCGGTGTGGTCTATGGCGGCGGCAAGCTGGGGCTGATGGGCGCGCTTGCGGCAGGTGCACTTGGCGCGGGCGGCGAGGTTATCGGGGTAATCCCGGAAAAGCTGGTCGATGCCGAACTGGCCAACCACGATTGTACAGAGCTGCACACTGTGCCCGGCATGCACGCACGCAAGCTGGCCTTCACCGAGCTTGCCGATGGCTTTATAACCCTGCCCGGCGGGGTCGGCACAATGGACGAGCTGTGGGAGGCGGTCAGCTGGTCGCAGCTGGGCTATCATGCCAAGCCGGTGGGCCTGCTCAACGCCTTTGGGTTTTACGACCATCTGCTCGCTTTCAACCGGCAGATGGCTGAAACCGGATTCGTGCGCGAGGCGCACCGCGGCATCATTATCGCCGAGAGCGAGCTTGATGCGCTACTGACGCGGATGGCGGCGCACCAACCAGTGCGCAATATTGCGGCGATGCGAGTGGATGAACTATGATTGCTGAGGCAGGGCTTGCTGCACTGTGGCTGGCTGCGGCAATGGCGCTGGCGCAGCTTGCGCTGGGCGTGCTGGCATCGCGGCGCGGCAAGGAGACGCTGGGGCAGGCAATTGCCCCGGTGGCGGTGGTGCAAGCGGTGTTCGCAACGCTGGCCTTCGGCCTGCTGATCGCGCTGTTCGCCCGGTCGGACATGTCAGTACTGCTGGTCGCCAGCAACAGCCATTCGGCCAAGCCGATGATCTATAAGATCTCCGGCACCTGGGGGAACCACGAAGGCTCGATGCTGCTGTGGGTGACAATCCTGGCCATGGCTGGCGCAACGATTGCCCTGTTCGAGCGCAAACTGCGCGCCGATACCAAGATGGCAACGCTCGCGGCGCAGGGCGCGATTGCGCTGGGGTTTTATGCCTTCCTGCTGGGTGCCTCCAATCCTTTTGCGCGGATCGCCGGGGTGATTGAGGGTCAGGGGCTGAACCCGCTGCTCCAGGATCCCGGCCTCGCGTTTCACCCGCCGACGCTTTACGCGGGCTATGTCGGCATGTCGGCGGCGTTTTCGTTCGCGGTGGGCGCGCTGGTGACGCGCAATGTCGGGCCGGATTTTGCCCGCGCCATGCGGCCGTGGATTCTGGGCGCATGGGTGCTGTTGACCATTGGCATCGTCGCCGGGTCTTACTGGGCCTATTACACGCTCGGCTGGGGCGGCTGGTGGTTCTGGGATCCGGTCGAGAACGCCAGCCTGATGCCGTGGCTGGCGGCCACCGCACTGATCCATTCGGTGACAGTGCTGGCCACCCGCGATGGCCTGCGCGCCTGGACGGTGATGCTGGCGGTGCTGGCATTTTCGATGTCGATGGTCGGCACGTTCCTCGTCCGCTCCGGCATCCTCACCAGCGTCCACAGTTTTGCCGTCGATCCCGAACGCGGGATTTTCATTCTCGGGCTGCTGACGCTGTACATCGGCGGCGCGCTGACGCTGTTTGCCCTGCGCATTGGCTCTGTCAGCGAGGGTACCCGGTTCGAGCCGGTCAGCCGTGAGGCGGCGCTGGTGGCGAACAATCTGCTGCTTACCGTGATCCTTGTCGTGGTGATGGCGGGCACGCTGTGGCCGCTGGCGCTGGAGGCGTTTGACGGCTCGAAAATCTCGGTCGGCGCGCCTTATTTCAACGCCACGGCCGGGCCGCTCGCGCTGCTCCTGCTGCTAATTCTGGCCGCCGGGCCAGTGATGCGCTGGCGCAGCGACCGGGCCAAGCTGGTGCTGGGGCGGATGTCGCTGGCGCTTATCGCCGGGGCCTTGGCGCTGCTGGCGTTGCTCGCCTTTGCCCAGCCGATTGGCCTGTTGCCGCTGTTCGGCCTTGCGGTTGCCGCGCTGGTTGCAGTGGCCAGTCTCGCGCCGCTGTGGAAGCGCAAACTGACGCGCACGCCTCTGTTTACCTGGGGCATGGTGATCGCCCACCTTGGCTGCGCGGTCAGTCTGGCAGGCATGGCCAGCGATTCAGCTTTCACAAAGGAAAACCTGGTCGCGGTAAAGCCCGGCGAGGCCAAGCCGATAGGCCCGTTCGAGGTGACCTTCGCGGGCCTGCGCGAATTGCCCGGGCCTAACTATGCCTCGCTGGAAGGGGTGCTTCTGGTGCGCAAAGGAGAGGACAAGCCGTTTATCATGCTGCCGCATCTGCGCCAGTTCACTGACCCGCCGATGCTGACCAATCAGGCGGCGATCCGCACGTTCTGGAATGGGCAGCTCTACCTGACGATCGGCGAAAAGGAAGTTGACGGACGCTGGCTGCTGCGGATGTGGTGGAAGCCGTTTGTCACGCTGATCTGGCTGGGCGGGATGATGATGGCCTTGGGCGGCGCGCTGGCGATGCTGGGCCGGGTGCGGCGTGATCTGTTTGCCCGCAAGGCCCCTATTGGCAGGGTGGGCGCAGCATGAAACGCCGCCTGATCCTGTGGCTGCCCTTGGCGCTGATCCTGACGCTGTTCGTGGTGTTCTGGCGCGGGCTGCTCCAGCCTGACAACAATACCATTGTCTCGCAGATGGTCGGCAAACCGCTGCCTGAATTCGCTGCCCCGCCCGCTTTTGATACCCAGCCCGGCGTCAAAACCGCCGACTTTCGCGATGGCAAACCGCGTCTGCTTAATGTCTTTGCCAGCTGGTGCGTGCCCTGCGTGGTCGAAATACCAGTGCTGAAACGGATGCAAGCGATGGGCGTCGAAATCGCGGGCGTGGCGATCCACGATACCAAGCCTGCTCTGGAAAAGTTCCTCGGCCAGCACGGCAATCCGTACAGCCGGGTGGGGCTGGACGATGCGAGCCGCCTGCAGATCGCACTGGGCTCGTCCGGCGTGCCCGAAACTTTCGTGATCGATGGCCAAGGCAAGATCCTCCACCAGCATATCGGCGTGGTGAGCGAGGGCGACATTCCCAAATTGCTCGCGCTGCTGGGCAAGCAGCCATGAGGGCTGCTCTGACCTTGATCGCCGCGTTGCTGATCGCCGCGCCGGTTCTGGCGCAAGACTATGCCGAGGTATCGCTCGCCGATCCTGCCAAGGAAACACAGGCGCTCGCCTTGATGGACACCATCCGCTGCGTGGTCTGTCAGGGCCAGCCGATTTCGGGCAGCAACGCCGATATTGCGGGCGACATGCGCCGGATCATTCGCGAGCGGATTGCCGCCGGGGAAACCCCCGAACAGGTGCGCAGCTGGCTGGTCAGCCGCTATGGCGACTGGGTGAGCTTCAAGCCGCAGGTCAGGGCCGCAACGCTGCCCCTATGGCTGGTGCCGCTGCTGGCGCTGCTGGGCGGGCTGTGGCTGGTGCTGCGGCGACTCAAATGGGGCAAGCGCTGATGGGCTGGATTTTCGCGCTGGACTTTGCCGCACTGGCCTATATCGCCCTGTGGCGCAGCGGCCGGGTCCCGCGCGCGGCCTTGCAGATTGCCGGAGCCGCACTGTGCCTCGCGATTGCTGGCTATGCCTGGCAGGGCAGCCCGGGGATGCCAGGCAAACCGGTGGCAGCCGTCAGCCGCTAGACAAGCCTCTTCGACTGCGTATTCTCCCGGCAAATGCTGCCCACACGAGGCAGCGTCCGGAGAGCCGCCATGTCACCCTACCCGCCCGGCGAACTACGCGATGATTATGTGCCCAAGGCCGACTATCTCGACCGCGCGTTTCACGAGCTGGAGAAGGAACAGCTGTGGCCAAAGGTCTGGCAGATCGCCTGCCGTGAGGCGGAGGTAGCGCTGCCCGGCGATTACCTCGTTTATGAGATCATCGACGATTCAATCCTGATCGCGCGTGGCAGCGATGGCTTTTTGCGCGCCTTCCACAATGTCTGCCCGCACCGCGGTACGCTTTTGGCGGAAGGATCAGGCAATGCGAAGCAGTTCGTCTGCCCGTTCCACGGCTGGCGCTTTGGCCACGATGGCCACTGTATCAAGGTGATCGACCGGCAGGATTGGGGGACCAGCCTGGCGCCTGGGGACACCGATCTGGTGCCGGTGCAGCTTGGCACCTGGGGCGGGTGGGTGTGGATCAACATGGACCCTGATTGCCAGCCGCTGGCAGAATTTCTCGCGCCGATGAATGCCATGTGCGAGCGCTTCGAGTTCGAGAAACTGCACCCCGCGTGGTACAAATCCGTCGTCGTCCCGGCGAACTGGAAGACAGCGCTGGGCGCCTTCACCGAATTCTATCACGTCCAGACCACCCATGCGCAAATGCTGACCTATACCAACGACTATTCGGTCAGCCGCGCGATGGGGCGGCACGGCTGGGTGAGCTATACCGGCGGCACCGGGCTGCCTGTGGGGCGCAGCCCGCGACTGCCGCCCAAGCAGGTATCCGATTACCGCGAATACCTGTTTGAATATGCCGACCAGTTCAAAAATGATCTGTCCGCAATGCAGACCGAACGCGCCTATCAGGCAACCCAGCGCCTGCGGACTGAAGTGGCGGCAGACGCCGAGCCTGCCGAAGTCGCGGGCAAATGGGGCCAGTTCATCTATGAAGCCGCGCTTGAATCGGGTGCGGGCTGGCCTGCGGACCTGACGCCTGAATATATTGCCGAGAGTGGCTTCGACTGGCATGTCTTTCCCAACACCGTGTTCCTGCACCCGGCAATCGAGGCGGTGCTGTGGTACCGGTTCCGCCCGCACGGCGACGATCACACGCATTGCCTGTTCGATGTCTGGTCATTCGAGCGCTATGCGCCGGGGACCGAGCCCGAGGTCAAGCACGAGACTTTCGAGGACTGGCGTGAGGGCGATTTCCCGCTGATCTTCCGGCAGGACTTCCTCAACATTCCCAAGGTCCAGCGCGGTATGAAATCACGCGGCTTCAAGGCCTCGCGCCCCAGCCCGGTACAGGAACGCGCGCTGTCGCATTTTCACCGGACCTTGCGGCGGTTTCTGGAAGATGCGCACGCCGATGACGGACTGGAGCCCGAGGCGATGGTGGAGATTCCGGGAGGTCAAACCTAAACTTTCAGCCACAGTCATCCTGAACTTGTTTCAGGACCCATCGTGCCGAACATTCCGCCTCCTTCGAGAGACTCGACCGCGCGGTTTGCGTTTCCT
>JANPPM010000004.1:0-3292 GCA_031428495.1 Novosphingobium sp. | reverse complement strand
GGTGTGGTGACGCTGACGGGTACACAAGTCGCTTCCGACGGGCTGTCGATGGCGGTTCCCGGCCTCGCGGCGCAGCTGACCTTGCGCGGTGATACCGCGCGCGGCGGCTTTGCCCTGGCAGGGCCGGTCGCCGCGCGCGGTTTTGCTCTGGCCGATCTGGGCAGCGCCGATGCCAATGGACGGATCCTGTTCAAATTCGGCGGCGTGCCGTGGACGCTCAATGCCGATGTAGACGGGCGGATGGCGCGGGTCGACAACGCCACGCTGACTACGCTGGCGGGCACAGGCATCCGCTTTGGCGGACTTTTCGCGCTGGGGCAGGGGCGGGCACTTACCTTTGAGCGCGCGACACTGAGCGGCAGCAAGTTGGCGCTGGGGCTGGCGGGGCGCAGCCTGCCGGGTGGGCGCACTGTAATGAGCGGACGCGGGCGGCAGGCGGATTACGGGGCTTTTACTGTCGAAGCCGATATTGCCGGAGATGGTCCGCGCGCGGTCTTGGTATTTGCCGACCCGCTGCCTGCGGCGGGTCTAAAAGACGTGCGTGTGGCGCTTTCGCCGATCCGCGACGGGTTCCGGATAGAAACACAAGGCGGCTCCACCTTTGGCCCGTTTGAGGGCGTGCTTGGCCTGTTTGCGCCGCCCGGGGGGCCGACGCGCGTTGCCATCGAACGGCTCGACGTATCGAAAACCTCAGTGACCGGGACGCTGTCACTGGGACAGGGCTTCGCCAGCGGCAAGCTGCTCCTCGCAGGCGGCGGTGTGACCGGTGATGTCACGCTCGCGCCGCGAGAAGGTGGACTGGGCTTCGTCGTTGTGCTGACCGCCAAGGACGCGCGGTTTGGCGGGGAAAATCCCCTGACAATCGCCAGTGCGCGGCTGGAAGCACAAGGCTTGCTGCGCAAGGGCCACACCAGCATCACTGGAAACTTCATGGGACAGGGCATCGGCCAAGGGCAGCTGTTCCTTGGTCGCGTGGCCGCCAATGCCCGGGTGGTCGACGGGCGAGGACAGGTTACCGCCTCGCTCGCCGGACGGCGCGGCAGCCGGTTTGAATTGCAAGTTCTCGGCGATTTTGCCCCTGATCGGCTGGCACTGGCGGCGCAAGGTCAATTTGCCGGGCAGCGGATACTGCTGCCGCGCCGTGCGGTGCTGACCCGCGAGGCTGACGGCTGGCGCTTGGCCCCGACGCAGATCGATTTTGCCAGTGGGCGGGCGATCGCCTCCGGGCTGGTTGGCAGCGACGCCAGCGAAGTCCATCTGGCACTCGCCGATATGCCGCTGTCGCTCGCGGATATTGCCATCGCCGACCTTGGCCTTGGTGGGCGGATTTCGGGTCTGATCGATTACCGGTCCAATCGCCGCGCCCCGCCGACTGGAGACTTCAAGGTGCGAATTGCCGGGCTGACCCGCTCGGGACTGGTCCTGACATCGCGGCCGGTGGATCTCGCGATTGCCGGAACCTTACTGGCCGACCGGCTCGAAATGCGCGCCGTGGCGAGCGAGGGCGGGCAAGTGCGTGGGCGCGTGCAGGGCCGGATTGGCGGCCTCGCCCGCGATGGCGATCTCGCCGCACGGATCCAGCGCGGCGTCTTGTTCGCGCAATTGCGGTATTCGGGTCCCGCAGATGCCCTGTGGCGGCTTGCTGCGCTGGACAGTTTTGATCTCAGTGGGCCGCTCTCGGTGGCTGCTGACGTTACCGGTTCGGTCGCAAATCCTTCGATCCGTGGCTCGCTCGAGGGGCGGGGGCTGCAATTGCAAAGCGCGCTTACGGGCACCACCATAACCGGAATGAGCGCGCGCGGCTCGTTTGCTGGATCACGGCTGGTCCTGTCGAGTCTGTCCGGCCAGACGCCTGGCGGCGGCACGATTGCAGGCAGCGGCACTTTCGATTTCTCAGGGCTTGGTGAACGTGGCCCGGGCATCGACTTGCGGCTGGCCGCACGTGGGGCGCGTCTCCTGGCGCGTGACGACATGGGTGCCACGGTTACCGGCCCACTGGCGATCCGTTCCGACGGCGCAGGCGGGGTAATCGCCGGGCGGCTGGCGATCGAGCGGGCCAGTTGGAAGCTTGGCAGTGCTTCCGCGACCGAGCAATTGCCGTCAGTCCGCACGCGCGAAATCAACCGCCCCGCCGATGCGGCTGCGCCGCGCAGTGAAATGCTTCCGTGGCGTTTCCTGATCGATGCCAGCGGACCGGGCCGGGTCGAAGTGCGCGGGCTGGGGCTGGACAGCGAATGGGGCGCGGATATCAAGCTGCGCGGCACGACGCTCAATCCCGCGATTGCCGGGCGCGCCGATCTGGTGCGCGGCGGCTATGAATTTGCGGGCAAGCGCTTTGAGCTGACGCGTGGGCGAATTCTGTTCGATGGTGGCAGCCCGCCCAATCCCAGGCTCGATATTCTTGCCGAAGAGCAGCAGAGCGGTCTTACTGCGCGAATAGCGATCACCGGCACGGCACTAACCCCTGAAATTGCTTTTTCTTCAACTCCGGCGCTGCCAGATGAAGAGCTGTTATCACGGCTGCTGTTTGGCACTTCGATCACAAATATTTCCGCACCCGAGGCCTTGCAGCTTGGCGCGGCGATTGCCTCGCTGCGCGGTGGCGGCGGGCTCGATCCGATCAACCGGTTGCGCCGCGCGGTCGGGCTGGACCGGCTGCGGATCGTCTCTGCCGACCCCGCATCGGGCCGGGGAACCGGAATCGCGGCGGGCAAGTATCTCGGACGGCGCATCTACGCCGAGATCGTAACTGATGGGCGCGGCTATAACGCCACCCAGATCGAATTCCGGGTAACCAGCTGGTTGTCGTTGCTTTCGGCTGTTTCCACTGTTGGCCGCCAAAGCGTCAATGCGCGGATCAGCAAGGACTATTGAGCTGATTGCGCATTATTTGTAACCTTCACCGCTCATGGTGAGGAGAGACTGAGCGCTTGCGAAGGCTCGTCTCGAACCATCCCGCGCCGGATCAGTCCTTCGAGACGGTCTTTCAGCCTGCCGCGATGCGGTAGTTTATCCTGAGCGGCCGGTCTTCCAGCCAGTCGAAGGGGCTTCAACCCCTCCTCAGGACGAACGGGGATGGTGCAGATTCTACGCATTACGCTTTTAGAGGAATGCCGAAAAAAGGGCGCCCGGATCGCTCCGGACGCCCCATTTCTGATGATCAGCAGATCAGCCGCTGTAGTACATATCGAATTCGACTGGCGAGGGGGACATTTCCCAGCGCGCCACTTCTGGCCACTTCAGCTCGAGATAGGCGTCGATCTGATCCTGCGTGAACACGCCGCCCTTGAGC
>JANPPM010000003.1:0-2242 GCA_031428495.1 Novosphingobium sp. | reverse complement strand
AGGCTGCGGTCCTTCACGCAGTCTTCCCAGAAATGATAATTGTTCAGCAGCGCGTCGATGGTGATGCCCATCTGCCGCCAGGTGGTGCCGCCACCGGCAAAAATGGTCAGTTTGGCATATCCGAAGATCTCGTCCTCGGTGAGCGGGCGCTTGGAGCCGTCGTCGTGAGTGATCTCGCACCCGATCAGCCCTGAAATCAGGTTGTCACCGGGCTCTTTGGTGTTGTCGGCGATCAACTTGCGCAGCGTGCCATCGACCCAATTGCGCGCCTCGGCGCTTTCCTCGGGCTTCAATTTGTAGGCACCAAACGTCCCGCGGTCGAGCTGATAGCGGAATTCGAGCACGTCCTCGCCTTCCAGCCCCATGGCACGGGTGATCGTTGCCATCGGCATTCGTGCGCACAGCTCAAAATTGAGATCTACCGCGTCTTCATCCAGCAAACGGTCGAGCAATGCATCGGCAGTTTCGTGCACCCAGCGCTGGTTCCACCAGTCAAGCACCTTGGGACGCTTGAACAAGGGCTGGGCAGCGGAGCGCAGCCGCTTGTGGTCCTTGCCGACCATCATCAGAATGTTGGTGCCAATCGAGGCGACGCCGGGACTTTCCTTGTAGCCTTCCGACGAGAAAATCAGGTTTTCCCGAAAGCCAACCTCGCAGGCGCGATAAGAGAAGAATGTCATCCGCTCACGCTTGACCGGCGAGAACTCCTGTTCTTCGACATTCAGCAGTTTGCGCAAAGACCCGTACTGGACCGCTGCCTTGTCGCGCAGATCGTTCATCGCCTGAGTATAGTCGGTATCGATATTGATGCCGGAGTTTGCCGACTGGGTATTGACGTCGAACATTTCCGCATAGCGCGGATTATCCGACATCAGCGATGCGAGCGCGTTCGAATTGCCAGTCATCGGGCAGGTCGCCATGGTCTTATCCTCCTACCTTGCGGCCG
This sequence comes from Novosphingobium sp., assembly GCA_031428495.1. Lineage (GTDB taxonomy): Bacteria > Pseudomonadota > Alphaproteobacteria > Sphingomonadales > Sphingomonadaceae > Novosphingobium. The sequence continues at coordinate 1,296 of JANPPM010000003.1, read as the reverse complement.
GCGGAAAGTCCGCCATCGACCGGCAAGTTTACACCAGTGATGTTTGAAGCGAGGTCTGAGGCAAGGAACATTGCCGCGCCCGCCGTGTCGGCCGGGTCGATTGCCTTGCCCAGCGGATGGGCCTTGCCCATGCTTTCAAGGATACGGTCCTTGTGTGGTGAATCCGGGCTCAGATCACCGTAATTGGTCAGCATACCCGCCGGGCATACCGAATTGACGCGAATGCCGTGTTCGGCAACTTCGATGGCGAGGCTGCGGGTGAGGCCAGTGACAGCCGCCTTTGTGGTGCCATAGAGCACGCCGCCATAGCCGATCAGTCCCGCGACTGACGCGGTGTTGACGATTGCGCCGCCAGTGCCCTGCTTGCGGAACTGGCGGATTGCCGATTGGCAGCCATAGACAACGCCGTTGATATTGACGTCCTGAACCCGGCGCATTTCGTCCTCGGGCAATTCGGTCAACGGGCGCAGGCCCTTGCCGTCGGGCAGAGAAGAAACGGTGATCCCGGCATTGTTGTAAAGGATGTCCATCCGTCCGAAGGTCTCAACTGCGGCCTGCACTGCGGCCTCGACCTGTGCGGGATCGGCGACGTTGCAGGCGATGGCCTGTGCCGCGCCCTGCGGAGCGCCCGCCAATGCCACCGATTCTTCCGCAGCGGGCAGATTGATGTCGGCGGCGATGACTTTCGCGCCTTGCTCCGTCCACAATTTCACGGCCGCGCGGCCGACGCCAGATCCAGCTCCGGTAATCACCGCGACTTTGCCTTCGAGCATATCTTGCACTGTCTTCAACCCCCGACGTTAAACGTGGTCATCATCTGGAACTCGCGCAGGCCCTCTGTGCCGCGCTCGCGCCCGAGGCCGCTCATCTTGATCCCACCGCCGCTGGCGTGGCTGCTCATCACTGCGCCGTTGACGTTGACCGAGCCGGAGCGGATGGCCAGACCGGTCTTGAAGGCCAGCACCTTGTCCTGACCCGTCACCCAGCCTGACAGGCCGAACGGGCTGTCGTTGGCCATCTCGACCGCATGATCGAGGTCGCGATAGCCGATCACGCTAACCACTGGTCCGAAGATCTCCTCTTGCGCCGCCGGGTTCTTGTTGTCGGGCAAATCGAGCACCGTCGGCTCGAAGAAAAAGCCCTTGTCGAGGTGTGCCGGGCGCTTGCCGCCGGTAACCACGCGCCCGCCCGCATCGACTGCCGCCTGGGTGAAATGTTCGCAGCGTGCGCGCTGTCCGGCGCTGATCACCGGACCGAGCTGGGTTGCAGGATCGCTGGCAACGCCAATCTTAACAT
>JANPPM010000002.1:0-12782 GCA_031428495.1 Novosphingobium sp. | reverse complement strand
AATTTTGGGGGCATTATATTTTAAAACACATAAAAACCCCCCTTTCTTGTCGAGCTATGTCGCCACACTGCTAACCTTGCCCCCGACTTCGCTCGCCACGAACGGGTGCTGAAATGACATAGTCACAAATCCACCCAGACCGCGCCCTGGCGGCTGGATTCAAGCGCGGCGCGCAGGAAATTCATGCCTGACAGAGAATCCGCCATGGTCGCATAGCCCGGCTCACTATCGCTTGGCGCAGCGCCGCGTATCTGTTCGCCAAAGGTGCGGTAGATATTGGCGAAGGCCTCAAGGTAGCCCTCCGGATGCCCACCCGGCGTGCGCTGTATGGCAGTGATCTCGCCGGGCACATAGGCGCGGTTGGCGCCTGCGTGCCAGACCTCGGTGGGCCGATCACGGCGGCCGACGGTGAGCGTGTTGGGCTCTTCCTGACGCCAATGCAGCCCTGCTTCGTCGCAATAAACCGACAGGGCGAGGTCGTTCATGTCGCCGACCAGCACCTGGCTAGCAGTCAGCGTGCCCTTGCCGCCGCCGGATAGGCGAAACAGCGCCGCGCCGTCATCATCGATGCGGCGGCCGGGCAGCATGGTCAGCTCGGCGCAGATTTGCGCGATGCGCTCGCCAGTCACGAATTCGACCAGATTCGCGGCGTGGGTGCCGATGTCGCCAAAGGCCCCGGCGTCGCCGGACTGAGCCGGATCGACCCGCCACGCGGCCTGCTTGTTGCCTTCGAGATCCTCCGGCCGTGAAAGCCAGTCCTGCGTATATTTGACCATTACCCGCCGCACTGCGCCCAGCTCGCCGCCAGCGACCATCTTGCGCATCAGTTTGACCAGCGGATAGCCCGTATAGGTGTGCGTTACCGCAATCCGCCGCCCGGTTCGCGCTGCGGCATCGGCAATGGCCTGCGCATTGGCCAGACTGTCCGCCAGCGGCTTGTCGATGATCACATCAAAACCCGCCTCCATCGCTGCAATCGCAGGCGGGGCGTGCATGTGGTTTGGCGTAACGATAGCAACTGCCTCGATCCGATGGTCAGCGGGTAGCAGGGACTCATGAGCCAGCATTTCGGCCCAGCTGGCATAGCCACGATTTGCGGGAACGCCGATTTCGGCTGCCGATGCGCGCGCTTTCTCGGGGGTAGAAGAGAAGGCGCCAGCCACAAGTTGCCAGTTCCCCGCAATGGCCGCCGCAGTGCGGTGGACGCCGCCGATAAAGGCGCCTTGTCCGCCGCCGATCATGCCATAGCGGATGGGGGTCACTTGGCCTGCGCCGCCATCGGTTCAACAGCAGCAACCGGCGCGCAGCCTTGGCCCTCCTGCCGGATTGCCCAGCCAAGGCCCTCGGTCAGGAGGCTGCGCACTTCCGGCTCTGCAAAAGCTTCAGCCTTGTGGCCGAAAATCGTATAAAGCGCGCGGCCCTGCGGTTGTCCCGATGCTCCAATGCAGCGTGACCAGACCGCCGGGTGATCGCCCATGCGCAGGTCTTTATCGAACATGCCAACGGGCTTGTAGCTGTTCTCATCGACCGTCGCTATCACATGGAAGCCTTTGGATCGCGGCGATTTGTCAAAGGAATACCATTCCTCGTTGTGCGTCCAGCTGGCGGGCAGGCCCTTCACCGAAGGATGCGCCGTGTCTTCGACCATCACCTTTGCGTCCTGGAACTGCGGGCTCATCGTGTGCTGGGTGAAATTCGCGCCGATGATTTCGTTCGTGTACCAGGACCACTCCTTGTGCGAGCTGTCGCCAGCCGCGTGTAGCCCCACATAGCCGCCGCCGGATTCGAGGAAGGCCTTGAACGCCTGCTGTTGCGCAGGCGAGAAAACGTCACCGCTGACATTGTTGAATACCACCGCATCGAAACGTGCGAGAATCTCGGGGGAGAAGGCCGCGCCATTTTCGGTCTGAAAATAGCCCCAGCCTTTGTCCTTGGCGATCTGGGCAAACAGCGCGTTGCCCGCCGGGATTGCCTCTTCGTGGCGGAAAGCGTTGGTCTTGGAAAAGACGAGGATCGCCGGGCGCGGAAAATCACCAGGGATCGGCGGCGCGACGGTCTCATGGACATGCAATCCGCCAAGGAACACGCGCTGGATGATGGTCCAGTTGATTGCGACGCTGATCGCAAAAAACAGGACAATCGCTGCCAAGGTCCACAACAAAACGCGCTTTAGCGTGATCCGCATGACGTCAGTCTCTCCCAAACCGGTCCATTCCCGGTTTTAACTTTGTTAGCCCTACCCCCTGCCGTAGCAATTGGTCAGACCAGATGCAATTCGCTTCGGCTTGAACTTGGCGCCGGGCAGGGTTAGCACCTGACTGGACGACAGTCTGTTCGCGCGTTGCGTCGCCATTCAGTATCGAGAATGGTTGCGTTACCAGTCCATAGTTTTGCCAAGGCATGATTGCAATCCAAATTGGAGCGAGCCTTTGTCCACAGTCCCAAGTGAGAACCCCAGCAGCAGACCGACGCAGCGCGAAGTCCAGCGCGAGGATACTCGCCGCCGTCTGCTCGCCTGCGCGCGAAAGTTGTTTCGCGAACTTGGCGTCGAGCCGGTGTCGATGGAAGATATCGCCAGCGAAGCAGGGGTCAGCCGGGCGACCGTCTATCTGCATTTTTCCGGCAAGGGGCTGTTGCTGCGGGCATTGTTAGAGGCAGACTGGGCGAGCCAGATCCGTCTGTTTGAACGTTTTTGCCAGGCCGATCTTGCCGATCGTAAGCCGATTACCGAGTGGGTGATGCAGATTGTCGAGGGCATGCGCGTGGCAAGCGACAGTTTTGGCATCTACCGCGCAGCATTAGGCCAGAATGCAGAACTGGCAGTGCTGCACAAACAGCATTGCACGCAGCTTGGCACAGTTTTGTTGCAGGCATCGAGAGCGCCCTCGACCAGTCGTGGCTATTCGGCATCCCAGTTGATCGAGGCACAGCTGGTTGTCGCCGAGATCGAATATTTCGCCACCTCCTCAGCGATTGCCTGGAATGCCCGGGAATTGAAGATTGCCGTCCCCTTGATGGTCGATAGGATACATGGGTTCGCAGCGGGCGTGCGCGGGGCGCAAAGCGCAAAGCGGGTTGCCGCTGGTCGCTGACGCGCTGCGCTGACGGGGAGGGGCAGGCACCACTTTGGCATTCAAGGGGCAAAAATGGCTGGGCGGCGCGGGCATTTCGGTGCTCGCGGGACTGGCGGCGGTTGCGCTGGTCGCCTTGCTGCAATTCGCCGGCATCTCCACGCTTGACCGGATCGGCCTGACACTGTTCGATTCGTACCAACGCGCTTCCCCGCGCACCTATGAACCCGCGCCGGTGCGGGTTGTTGACATTGATGAGGAAACCATCCGCAGGCTGGGCCAGTGGCCATGGCCGCGCAGCGACATCGCGCGGCTGACCCAGCGGCTCACCGATGCCGGGGCGGCAGTCATTGCCTATGACATCGTCTTTTCCGAACCCGACCGGACTAGCCCTGCGCGCATTGCCGAACGGATGGCACAAGGCGGTGCGCGGGGGCCAGCGCTCGATGCGCTGCGGAGTCTGCCTGATAATGACGCGGTGCTGGCGGATGCCTTTGCCAAGGCCCCGGTTGTCACCGGCTACTTTCTGCTGCGCGAGGGCGGCGGCGCGGTGCCTGAACCCAAGGCTGGCATGGCGGTGGCAGGATCGCCGCCGAAGGACGAAATCGCGGCTTACTCCAGCGCCATTCAATCGCTGCCCGCCTTACGCGATGCGGCGGGCGGCGCGGGATTTGTCAGCCTGGGCGGTGACGGTGACGGTATTGTTCGCAAAGCGCCCCTGCTGGCCATGGCGGGTGATCAGCTCTTGCCTTCGTTGGCGCTCGACGCCGTGCGGTTGGCGCAAGGCGCGGGATCGATCATGGTCAAGACCAGCGATGGCAGCGGTGAGGGCGGCGGGGGCAATTTTGGTGGGGGGCAGGGGCAGGTCGTCTCGCTCAAAGTCGGTCAGTTCGAAGTGCCGGTCACCGCCGCAGGCGCGCTGTGGCTGCACTACACCGAACCGCAGCCGACCCGCTCAATTCCGGCTTGGCAGGTCATGTCGGGCGCATTGACGCCCAAGCAACTCGAGGCGAATTTTGCCGGGAACATCGTCTTCGTCGGTGCCGGGGCGATTGGTCTGCGCGATCTTGTCGCCACGCCGCTGCAGGACCGTGATCTGGGCGTCATGGTCCACGCGCAGGCCGCCGAGCAGATAATCCTCGGGCGATTTCTCACCCGGCCTGATTGGGCTCCCGGACTGGAGCGTGTACTGCTGCTGGTGTTGGGCATTGGCATGGCACTGGCATTGCCAAGGCTGGGCGCAATGCGCGGTGCGGCGCTGGGACTGGCGCTGATCGCAGGCATGGTCTGGGGCAGCTGGTATGGCTTCTCGCAGCATCGGTTCCTGCTCGATCCGACCTGGCCGGTGCTCGCGCTGGCACTGGCCTATGTGACCGAGACCGCGCTGATATTTTACCGCGAGGAACGCCGCCGGGCCTATATCCACAACGCGTTCGACCGTTATCTTTCGCCCGAACTGGTCAAGCGCATCGCGGACGATCCGGGCCGTCTCGAACTGGGCGGCGAAGAGCGCGAAATGACCGTGCTGTTCTGCGATATCCGGGGTTTTTCGCGGATGTCGGAAAGCCTCGGCCCGCGTCAGATCATCGACTTCCTGATCGCATTTCTCACCCCGATGTGTGACATCCTGCTGGGCCGCAAGGCGACCATCGACAAGTTCATCGGCGATGCCATCCTCGCCTTCTGGAACGCTCCCCTCGATGATCCCGACCAGCACGCCAATGCTGCGCGGGGCGCTTTGGAAATGGCGGAGCGGTTGAAGGAGCTCAACCGCGACAATGCCGGGCAAGCTGGCTGGCCGGGCGAGGTGAAAATCGGCATTGGGCTGAACACCGGGCTGTGTTGCGTCGGCAATATGGGATCAGCGCAGAGGCTGTCCTACTCGCTGATCGGCGACACGGTGAACCTTGCATCGCGGATCGAGGGGCTGACCAAATATTACGGCGTCACCGTGGCCATCGGCAGCGCATTGGCGGCGAAGCTGCCGCGCTTTGCTCTGCTGGAGCTTGACCGGGTGCGCGTGCTCGGCCGCGATGCGCCCGAGACGGTCTTTGTGCTGCTTGGTGATGAGGCATTTGCGGCGATGCCGGCATTCACAGCCCTTAGAGATTTACATGACCAGTTGCTGGCCACTTACCGTGCCCGTGACTGGCAGGCGGCCGATGCGGCTCTGGCGCTTTTGGAACCGGTGGGTGCACAATTGGGCCTTGGCACACTTTATGCGCGGTATGCCGAGCGGATCGCATCGCTCTCGCAAAATCCGCCTGACGCGGCTTGGGACAGTGTATTTGCCGCTAGCGAGAAGTAACGTCAGACCTGCGCTTAATTCCCGTACATCCCGCCGCCCATCCTGGGCATTTCGATACGCATATCCATACCGGACCTGTTGCGCGGTGAGCGCCATACCCCGCCCTGCCCGGGCATGAGCAGCACATTGAGCCGCGCCAGCCCGGACAGCGACAGCGCAAACGGGCCAATGGGCTTTTTGCCGGGCCCTGGCACATAGACCGCGAGCAATGGCTGGTCGAGCAGCACGCTCACGCCTGCGGCCTCAACGGTAACCGCGCCGGCAGTCAGCCCGGCCTGAGTTCGCGGTCCGGGTCCGCGCAGCACGATCAGGGTCGCACTTTCGGGATCGCTTTCAACTGTTTGCCCGATACTGGGTTCGCGGCGGGCAATCGCGATGGCGTCTGCGCCGACCACGCCTTCGACAATCGTGCCGCGAATGCCGACTGTCGCCACAGGCGTGCGAATCGCCGATCCGCCCGGCACCGTGCGCCGTCCCGACATGAAGCGGAATGCCCCCTTGGCGACCGAGGCAGCTACTGCGCCGCCGCGCGCGGGATCGAAAACGTAACGGTCGATGGTCAGGCGAGCATTTGCCCCGACACTAAATGTCGACTGGTCGAGCAGGATCAGTTGCAACCGGCTGCGCGCGCCGGTTTGCACGCGGTCGGCCAGTGCCACCCGCTCGCGCAATACTGCGCGGCGGGGCTGCGCCTCAGAGCCGCTGGTGATCGAAACATCATTGACGACAGCTGCCGCCACGCCAACTACCTGCGGAGCGCCAGCGGCCCACGCAGGGCCTGCCAGTGACAGTACAGCAGCTATGACCAACGGGGCGTAGTTGCGCTTCTTGAGATGGGCCGTGGTCATTTCTCGCTCCGGGGCGGCTGGCTTGCGACGGGAGTGGCCTCCTGATTAGTGCAGGGTGCAATCGCCTCGGCCCAGACACTACCGGCAAAATCGCGCTTTTTCAGGCTAGCGAATGCCAGATATCCGCCTTGCTGATCATCCACGCGGCACAGCAGACTGGCATGGAGCAGCCGGGCTTCCTTTGCGGCAGGGTTCGCCATCAGCACCCGGTCTAACGTTGCCAGTGCGCCGAGCAAATCGCCGCCCGCAATCTGGCTTCGGGCGAGGGCCAGGCCCAAGGCGCTGGTATCCGAATTTGCCGACAGGGCATCGAGTTCTGCGAGCTGGTTGTCCTGCGCAAGAGCTGCTCCGCCCTGAATGCCAATTGCGAGAAGCATCACCAGAGCTGCCGATGCCCACCGTTGGAACGCCACAGTCAGTTCTTTCCGGATGGCGGCGGAGTATTTGTCGGTGCTGATGTGGGCGCTGAATAGGACTGCCCAGTTTGTTCATAAGAAGTCTGACCTGCTGAGGGCGGGGCTTCGGTAACCGTCTGCGGAGGGGCTGGCGTAGGTTCGTCAGGCTGTACTGGCGACACAGATGGCTGGGCTGGGGTTTCATCGGTTGGAGCAGATGTTGCTCGTGCAGTTGCGGGTTCACTTGGCCGGGCTTGTGGTTGACGCTGTGTAGGCGTGGTCATCCCGCCCCGGAACGCGGGCATCGACGGCATCGCTGCACCATATCCTGGTTCTGGACCTGAATCATCAATTGGCGGACCAGCGAAGCCCCGCGATGGCCGCCGCGCTGGCTCAGCCGGGCTTGCGGGATAGGGGGTGTTGCCGACCGGGGCAGTGGCAACCCGCCACTCGGCAAGCGAGGGGAATATCAGCGCTTGGGTGCGGGACAGGCCCGATTGCGAGATGGCAAATGGTCCGATGGGCTCAGCCCCGGCCCGCGGCACGAATACTGCCAGAGCAGGCCGGTCAAGCGAGACGCTTTTTCCGCCTGCGGTTACGATGATTGCACCCGGTATTGTGTTGCCTTGCGCAGCTGCGCCGGGACCGCGCAGCACGATCAAGGTGGCGGTTTGCCGATCGGCATTCCGTGTTGTGCCAATCCCGCGTTCGCCGCTGGCGATGGCAATTGCATCTGCCCCGATTACGCCATCGACGATGGTCCCTCTGATGCCGATCGTGGCCACCGGGGTATTGATGATCGAATTACCGCTGCGTGCCGGGCGGCCTGACATAAATCGAAATGCGCCGCGCGCGACCGAGGCCGAAAACGAGCGTCCGGTGGCGGGGTCATAGACATAGCGGTCAATCGTCAAGTGTGCATTCGCCCCGACGGTGAAAGTCGCGCGGTCAAGCAGCAGCACCTGCAACTGGCTGCGCGCGCCGGTTTGCACCTGATCGGCAATGGCCACTCGCTGGCGCAAAACGGCGCGCCGCGCCTGACGCGTGCCTGCACCGGTGATCGTCACCTGATTGAGCACTGCGGACGTAATGCCCACCGGTTGCGGCGGCGCAGCCAAGGCAGTTGCGGATGCGATCAGGCCCAACCCGGCCACGGCTGAAATACTATACTTCATCGTACCTGTCCCCGGCCGCGCGGCGCGTTGCATGGTGCGGCAGCTTCTGTCCAAATCCGGTCGGGAATGCCCCGGCCGCGCAGATGGTCGAATTCAACCGCTGAACCCGCGCGGTCATCAAGCCGGCACAGCAGACCGGCGCGCAGCAATTGGGCGTCGCGCATTTCAGGATGGTTGATCAGTATGCGCTCAAGTGTGGCCATCGCGCCCAGCAAGTCCCCGCCCGCGATCTGGCGGCGCGCAAGGATCATTCCGCTGGCTGGTGCGGCGGTGGCACGGGTTAACGCGTCAAGCTCGGCAATAGTTTCAGCAGACGCAGGCGAGGCGGCTGTCATCAGGCCCAGCGCGAACAATCCCAGCGAAATGGCAGACCATCGTGCGAGCATCCGCCAATTCCCCAATTGTCGCGAAAAACCATCTTCGTCTCTTGAAACTAAACAGTCCCTGACCTCTTTGAAAGGACAAACACTTCCCTCTTTGAAAGGACAAACACTTCGGCCGTACGGGTCACTGCCGCTCAGCCAGCATGCCCCGGATCATGTCCTGCAACCCGGCATCATATCTGGCCACCGCTTCATAACCGCCCACGCGCTCGACATGGGTGACCAATCGCTGTCCGTCCCAACGGTGCAAGGCATAGCCGGGCGGCGTGTCGCGGATCAGCGCCCGGTCGTCCGGATCGTCCGGGTCGATGGGCGAGAAATCAAGTGCCGTGGAGGGCGCGGTCGACGGGCAGACCACCAGCGGCGCGCCCTGCCAGCCAGTCACGACATTGCGGTGCAGGTGGCCGCATAGCACCGCCTTGATCTGGTCGGCGCCTCGCGTCGCCTCGGCAAACCGTGCAATCCACGCTTCGCCGGGATCGGGGTCCATCCAGTCAATGCCCGAGACGAACGGCGGATGGTGCATCGCGATCACGGTTGGCTGGTCTGGATGATTGGCCAGTTCGGTTGCGAGCCACTCAGCGCGAGCGCCGCAGAATGCCCCGCCGTGACGCCCCGGCTCAAAAGTATCGAGCATAAGCAGCCGCAGATCACCCATTTCTACAGCATACTGGAAAAAACCGCCCGCCACCGGTGTCTCCGGAAAGGCCTTGGCCAGCGCTGCGCGGTTATCGTGGTTGCCGGGGATCGGCCACACCGGGCAGGGAGCCGCCGCAACCGCGTCTGCCAGCCGCTTGAAACTGCCGTCATCGCCGTTTTCGGTCAGGTCGCCGGTCAGCAACAGTACGTCAGGCGTGTTAGGGCCGTTGAACAGCCGCTCAAGCACTGCACGCAAGCGGTGCATATTCGGCTCGTCAGGGTTCTCCGGCTCGAAGCCGATATGGATGTCGGTAATCTGGGCAATCAGCAAAGCGCATTTCCCCCCAAGGTCAGACCTCGCCACGTCGCCGCAAGGCAACAGGACTGGCACATTGCGCAGCCCTATTCCATGGCCCCTATGTAAGGGCGGCGCTCATTTCCTTAATCTGGTGATTCAGGATTGCGTCGTTTTCGCTGTAATCAATCGGACAGTCGATCAGGTGAACCCCCGGCGTGTCGCGGCAATGGGCGAGCAACTGCGCCAGATGGGCAGCGCTTTCGACCCGGTGACCGCTTGCGCCGTAAGCTTCGGCGTATTTGACGAAATCGGGGTTGCGATAGGTCAGCCCCCAGTCGGCAAAGCCCATGTTGGCCTGCTTCCAGCGGATCATGCCATAGGAATTGTCATTGAGGATCAGCACGGTCAGGTTCAGGCCCAGCCGCACGGCGGTCTCCATCTCCTGACTGTTCATCATGAAGCCGCCGTCGCCGCAGATCGCCATAACCTTGCGGTCCGGATAGATCATTGCTGACATCATCGCGGAGGGCAGGCCCGCGCCCATCGTCGCCAGTGCGTTGTCGAGCAGGACCGTGTTGGGCAGTTCCGCTTCATAGCCGCGCGCGAACCAGATTTTGTAAATCCCGTTGTCGAGGCAAATGATGCCGTCGTCGGGCATGGCTGCGCGTACGCTGGCAACCGCATGCGGCGGGAATATCGGAAAGCGGTCGTCGCTGGCCAGATTGGCGGTATGCGCCACTTCGGCCCGGCGGGCGGCCAACATGAAGGAGAAGTCCCACGCGGGATTGGGTTCGATCATTTCCTTCATCTGCCACACGGCATTGGCGATATCGCCGATCACTTCGATCTGCGGAAAGTAGACTGGATCGACCTCGGCGCTTTTGGTCGAAACATGGATCACGGCCGCCCCGCCGCGGGTCATGAAGAACGGCGGCTTCTCGATCACATCATGTCCCAGATTGACGATGCAATCCGATGCCTCAACTGCGCGGTGAACGAAATCGCCCGATGACAGCGCTGCGCAGCCGAGGAATTTGGGATGCCGCTCGCTGATCACACCCTTGCCGAGCTGCGTGGTAAGGAAGGGGATGCCGGTCAGATCTATGAATTCGCGGAGCATTTTTGAGGTCATCGTGCGGTTCGCACCGGCACCGATCACCAGCACCGGGGCCTTGGCGGCTTGAATGGCATCGATGGCTGCCTGTACCGATTTGAGATCGGCATTGGGGCGCCGCACTTTGCTGCGCGGCAGGGGCGTTGCGTCGGTTTGTTCGTCCGCAATATCCTCAGGCAATTCGATATGGACAGCGCCCGGTTTTTCTTCCTCGGCCAGCCGGATCGCCTCGCGCACCCGGCTGGGGATGTTGTCAGCCGATGCCATCTGGTGGGTATATTTGGTGAGCGGTCCCATCATCGCGACGACATCAAGGATCTGGAACCGGCCCTGCTTCGATTTCTTGATCGGCTTTTGCCCGGTGATCATCATCATAGGCATGCCGCCAAGCTGCGCATAGGCAGCGGCGGTCACCAGATTGGTTGCTCCGGGACCGAGTGTGGCGAGGCAGACCCCGGCCTTGCCAGTATGGCGGCCATAGGTTGCCGCCATGAAACCCGCGCCCTGTTCATGCCGGGTGAGGATGAGGCGGATCTGGGTGGAGCGCGAAAGACTGTCGAGAAAGTCGAGATTTTCTTCGCCCGGCACGCCAAAGATATATTCGACGCCTTCCGCCTCAAGACATGCGACGAAAAGATCGGAAGCTTTGGTCATGCAACAATTCCTCTAGGCGCGCAGGCTCAACAAACCTCCGGCATATTCGACCAGAACGGCAGCTCCCGCCAGAATCAAGCCTGCGAGGAACAGCCGGTAGGCGTAGCCCAGATAGCGGTACTTCTTGCGCTGCAACACCTGACCATTTTGATGGAGATCACGCAGCATGGTGCGAAACACCGCCTCATCGCTGGTGAGCAGAGGCAGCAGGCGATCGGCAAATTCGGCCTCACTCAATTGCGAGAAGGCACCAAAAAACAATAGGTTGGCATCGGTTCCCACCTGCTCTGATGGATGTACCGCCGGGAGGACTGCAAGAATCGCGCAGATTGCCGACAGGAAGGCAAACAATCCCAAAATAACCAGAGCGAGAACAAAGTTGCCATTGCCCGCCTGACCAATCGCGATGGTGAAGACCACAAATGTCGCTGCCATCAGCATGCCTGCCTTCTGGTCAGCCATCTGGCTGAGCATCATGTGCGCCTGAACCGCAGTCCGCAGCAGATGCACCGCGTGGGCGGAATAGGCGGGTGTCGTCGGCTTGGTCTCACTCATCAAACGACGCCGAAAGCCAACATCGCGTCGGCCACCTTTTTGAAACCGGCAATGTTCGCGCCTTTGACATAGTCAATATAGCCGCCACCCTCGTCGCCATAGGTCAGGCATGAGGCGTGGATGCCTGCCATGATATCCTTGAGCATCTGCTGCAATTCCTCTTCCTTCCATGCGCGGCGTTCGGAATTCTGGCTCATCTCAAGCCCCGATACCGCGACCCCGCCAGCATTTGCCGCCTTGCCGGGGGCATAGAGCAGCTTGGCCGCCTTGAAAATGTGCACGCCCGCCAGATCGGTTGGCATGTTCGCGCCTTCGGACACTGCGCGGCAGCCGTTAGCGACGAGCATTTTGGCGTCCTCGCCCAGCAGTTCGTTCTGCGTGGCGCAGGGCAGCGCCATGTCGCATTTGACGGCCCATGGAGTCTTGCCGGGATGGAACGTCGCGCCCTTGTACTCCTCGCAATACTCCTCGATCCGCCCGCGCCGGTGGGTCTTGTGGACCTTGACCCATTCGATCTTTTCCTGAGTGATGCCATCGGGATCGTGGATGAACCCGCCCGAATCCGAAAGTGTCAGCACCTTGCCGCCCAGCTGGACGACTTTCTCCGCCGCATGAGTCGCGACATTTCCTGAGCCTGAAATGACAGCTGTCTTGCCGACCAGATCCTCGGACTTGGTGGCAAACATATTGGCAAGGAAATAGACCGCGCCATAGCCCGTTGCCTCTGGCCGGATCAGCGAGCCGCCGTATTCCAGCCCCTTGCCGGTCAGCACCCCGGTGAATTGCCCGGTGATGCGCTTGTACTGGCCAAACATGAAGCCGATCTCGCGGCCCCCCACGCCGATGTCGCCCGCGGGCACATCCACGTCCGCCCCAATATGGCGGTAAAGCTCGGTCATGAAGCTCTGGCAAAAGCGCATGATCTCGCGCACGCTCTTGCCCTTGGGGTTAAAATTCGATCCGCCCTTGCCGCCGCCCATTGGCAAGCCGGTCAGCGCGTTCTTGAAGGTCTGCTCGAATGCCAGGAACTTGAGCACGCTCTCGTTGACGCTTGGGTGAAAGCGCAGGCCGCCCTTGTAGGGCCCGATGGCGTTGTTGTTCTGCACCCGCCAGCCGCGTTGGACCCGGACGTTGCCTGCATCGTCTTCCCAGCAAACGCGGAACGATATGACCCGGTCGGGCTCGGCTATACGCCGCAATATCTGTTCTTTGTGATAGCGTTCCTTGTCCTCGATGAAGCCGTAAATATCTTCGGCGACTTCCTGCACAGCTTGAATGAATTCGGTCTGTCCAGGATTGCGCTTGGCTACCCCTTCCATGAATGTCGGCAAATCGACGCGTG
>JANPPM010000001.1:0-14004 GCA_031428495.1 Novosphingobium sp. | reverse complement strand
GCGGTGGCGCATTGGAATGCGACGGCTTGCAAATCATCGAAAACCCCTAACTAAAGCCGGCGAAGTTCCCCGGCAGGCCAGTCGAAATCCGCTTTCCAGTAACGCTTTGCATTGGCCTATGCATGCGCGGCACGTGAAAGTGGCATCCAGTCCATCGCCGTAAATAACGGCTCCGACGATTAGCACAACCCAAATTATCGCTTCGCGTCAATCAGGTTGTGGAGAAATCCGCTGTCTTTTGCCGGACGTTGCTTATTAGACACAACGATGGCGACGAAACGATGCATCTGCACGGCGGACCGAATGTTTCGTGGTGGGTGAACCCCTTACGCCCGTTTAGGCAGGCGGACCTCGGCTTTGGCAGTTGCCTGCACTCCGCCCTTCTGATTCGCCATGCGGCAATCGAGCTGGACGATGGGACGGCCGGTATCGTCGATATATTTATCGAGCACAGTGCCGGTCATCACGGTGATATCGCCCGACAAGGCCGGTCCGCGATAGTTGCAGGCGGAATGGACGACCAGGCCATGCTCGCCCGCCCAGCCCGCGAAGTAATCGGTGATCCACGCACCCATCGAGGCGCCATAGCCATAGGCGCGCGGCATTCCGATGGTGCGGGCCCAGCGCGGGAACATATGGCCGCGTGATGCGCCGTAATATGCACCGTCCGTCAGTTCGGGGTTGATGCGCTCCATGATCGGGTCATTCTCATGCCCGGCCATTTCCTTCGAGAAGCCGAAATCCTCAAGATTGATCTCGCGCCGATCGAGCGTGCCCCAGATGCTGAACAGGAACGAGCGCCATTCGGTGGCGAAGCTGGCGACGGTGTGCGGGCCGAAGACGCGTTCAGGCAGAACATCGCCAACCTTCACGTCATCCCACCAGCGTTCCTTGTGGCCCAGATCATGGAGCATCTGGATCCAAGTCATCTTGCGGAGTTCGAGCCCTGCGATTTCCTCATCGGTCCACTGGGTTTCCTCGGCATCGTCCATGTTGGTGTTTTCGCCGCCGACATGGGCGAGGTAGCGGATCGCGGTGGAGCGCTGCTTGGCGACCAGCTGGCCGTGCTGGTTGCGATAGAAATTGTCGCCGCGCTGAAAACAGGTGGGGCCGGCAAAACCGGTGTTCTTGACGACATAGTCAAAAGGGATGCGCTCATTGCTCAGAGTGTCCCCGCCGAACACGGGCACATCCTCAAACCACCACTCATCGCCACCGAACAGCAGATGCGAATTAGGAATCTTGCCGACGCAGGCCGGGGCAGAACCATGGCCGTCATCGATGATGATCGGCAGGGATTGCGGCGCGACCAATTTGCCCCAGCGGTTTTCGGCGGCATAGAACCGGTCGTAATGGTTGAGGTTGGGATAGTGCATCGCCTGGACCCAGCGGCGGATATCATTGTTACCCAGCGGCTCCCGCACCGGCGAGCTTTCGATCGGCTTGCCAAGGTGCTGATCAATATCAGAGCAATCGAGCGTAAGTTCTGCGGTAGGCGTATCTGCGGTAGCCATGGCTTCGGATCCTTTCAGCTGCCCCTCTCCGGGCACAAGTAATGCAAACTCCATCGGCGATGAACGCGCGGAAGGCAAGACGGGTTTTGGCGAGAAATCTAGCAGGGAAAGCCCTGTTCGCCCGTCGCACCCCAGAGGGCGTCAGCCATGGCGTCAAGCTCGGCAAAGTCTGCTGAGGTGCCAAGCGGGTCGTGACGGTTGAGCGCCAGCCGATGACGCAGCGGATCGAGCAAGCGGCGGCGCAGCGCACGTTGCAGCAGGGTGAGCCGCATCAGCGCTTCTTCGAGCGCAATCTCGGGTGCCTTGGGCCGCAGGTTGGACCAGCTCTGTTCAACCTGACCGACGCGCTCAATTACCATTGCGTTATAGGTGCGGTGCGGGCCACGGTGCAGCGGCAGGCCGAAGCGCAAGGCGGCAGCGTCGCTGGCAGGGAGCAACAGCCCATTACTGCGAAAATCCTCAAAGCCGATGCGTTCGCGGCCGATGCTGGTGAAGAGCAAGCCGAAGCAGCGTTGGCCAAGCAATTGGCGCGGCAGTAGGTGATGGCGCTGGAGGCCGGGATTATAGTCTGGTGCGTCGCTGCGGTTGACTGCGCGGAACGACAGGTGCGCGCGCACGGCGTTTGCGCGGGCGCTCATGCGGGCACGTTCATGCAGGCCCGCTCATGCGTCGCGCCACAGCCGCACCCGGCGGCCATCGCCCGAAGGCTCAGCCAGCAGCGGCTCACCGCTTGGCCCGGTGAGCACCGAGCGCGATTCCACGCGGCCTTCGCGGACCATATGATCGACCATGCGGACGGCAAGCTTCACGGTTTCGGCAGGTGCCTCGCCGCTGCGCGATTCAACCCGCAGCTCCTGTCCGGTGAAAAAGGCAAGGCCATCGGTTTCAGCCCCGCCGTCGTGAGTTCGCGCAATTCCGGTCAGCCCGAGCGCAGGAAAAGCCCCGCCCGCGCCCCAGCCCTCAATGATCCTGGCGAAATAGGCCACATCCATCCAGCTGCCCGCCGGTTGCCAGCAGACCGCCAATGCGCCCAGCCCCCGCGCCAGTTCGCTGGCGAGCAGCGCCATCGTGCGCACCACCGGCACCATGGCCCCTGCACCGGCGAGATGTGGGCCGGGCAGCAGCACTATCGCCTCAAATGCAAATCTGTTTGCATCACGCGACAGACCAAACCAGTGCCTTGCAGGCGGGACCACCCGTGCGGGTCCGGGCGTAAGGCCCACCAGATCGAATGTCAGACCACTGGAGAGCAGTTCCAGCCAGCCATCGCCGCGTCCACGAGCGCTGCTGATCCGGGCAGTCTTGCCGCCCTGCGGCTCAGCCAGCAATCGCTCGACAGCGTCAGCCGACGCACGTCTGCCAGCCGGGAAAAGGAGCACAAGCCCTGCCTCCGCTTGCGCAGGTTCCCGATGTGCTTCGCTGACGATGTGACCGCCCCCCATCCACTGAAACTATTGCCCTGTTTTCTGGCACCATTTTCGCCCGGTCGTCGAGTCCCCGCTGAGGAGATTGCCCCACAATGGACCATTTCCCTCAAAAGAGGCCGAGCCGTAACCCCTCACCCAGTGCCGCGCCGAGATCGTAACAAAGCTTTAGCTCATCAGGCGGCACGGTCTTGGGTGCCTGTATGGCCTCCGGTGTCTGCGCGCCCAGGTTGACGATCAGCGGCGGCGCGACTCGCCGCAAGCGCCAGCCCGTGACAATCCGGTCAATCTGCGCCTGCGCGCCCTGTCCATCTGATCCTGCCGCGATCGCCGTGGCATAGGGCCGCCCCTCAATCTGCCCGAGCAGAGGATAGTAATTTCGATCGAACATTTCCTTCATCGCGCCCGTCAGTCCACCCAGGTTTTCGGGGCAAATGAAGAGATAGCCCGCCGCTGCCCGCATAACCTCAGGCAGGGCTTCATCTGCGGGCATGACCCGCGCGCCCTCCCCAGCCCCGGCATATGCGGCCTGCGCCATTGCCTTCGCTGCGCCCGTGCGACTGTGCCAGACAATGGCAAGGCCAGTGGCAGCCATTGGGGCGGCTTCTAGCAGCCCGATCCGCCCCCCAGAGCACCGCCAAGGAGGCCTCCCAGACCCCGCTTGGGCCGACATTGCTGCTGGGGCCGCCCTGAAGTCGACCGACCATCGTCGTCGCTTTGGCCCATGTCCATGCCGGGAATATCCATCCAGCTGGTGGTCGATTTGTGGCGCATGCGCGCGGTCCATTCCAGTGCCCAGACCGCACGCGGATTGGCAGGACGCGGCGGATAGGAGAATTCTTCCATCGGTCCGAAAGCCGTAAGCGTGCCAACCCGGAAATCAGCGGCATCGCGCCGGACCTCGGCTGGAATGACGCAGCTGGTGGTGGTGGGTGCCATCACCGTGCGATCCCTAACAAGGCCCGCCACCTGCCCCGGAGTCAGCCAGTCTGCCAGCCCGCCGCCAAACTGGCGCGAGGCGCTGCTCGACCACATGACCATGTCGCCCATCTGGCCGCCCGGTCCCTGCTTGCCGCCAAACAGGGTTGCGAGATAGCCGGTAGCGTCCGGAATGGCGCCCCAGTTGAGCAGGGTCGAGCCACTGGGATTGGCAGAATTGCGCACTGACAGGGGTGCCATGAAATCCTTGGTCAAGGTAAAAGCAATTTCGGGCGAATAATTGCCGGCGACCCGGTGCGGGCCCGGCAGCGAGGTGTCGGGCTTGGCGTATTTGCCGTCCTCCGCAGGCCAGCGACCGAAGGAGCGGCTATTTTGCAGCGTGGGGCCCCAGTCACGGATGATCGTCGTCGACCACAGACCCGGCGGCACCTGCCCCGCTGCCAGTTTGGCGAAATCTATGATGACGGGCTGGCCCGCAGGCGCGCGTTCGCCGCAGCCCCAATAGATCAGCATGCGGCCGCGGGGGCGTTCGCCGGGCATGCCATCCGGCACCCGCTCCTCGCGCGGCGTCACCAGCGCCACCGACCGGCCCAGCTTGGCATTCGGCGGCATAAAATGATCAGCCTTGGGCGCGCCAGGTGTCGCAACAGTCGACGATCCAAGCCGCAGCAACAGCTCATGCTGCACCTGATTGCCGCGCCCGCCGCCCATCATCATCGCCATCGGGTTCATGCCGCCAGCCATGCCTGAAACAGTGCCTGCGCGCATGTCATAGCGGGCAACCGGACCACTGGCCGGGCGCGGCTGTGCCAGCAACGGTAAAGTGACGATCATCGCAACTCCGCCTATCAGGGCGATCGACAGTTTCCGACCTGAGATCATGCGCGAATCCTTCCCGTAATTCGTTTGGTGCCGTAGCGGATGCCGGATCGCGTGAATTGTCAATTCCCGACACTTTTTGTCGTGCCCTTTTCGGCCACCCGGCAATCGTCTAGCGCAGCGACCATGACAGCGCATACTGCATCAGTTTTCGGAATTGAATCCTCGCTTGGCGGCAAGGCATGGCGGTGGCGCGGCGGCAATATGGACGTGTCCGGCGGCATGGATTTATCGCGTGAGAGCGGCGGGTTGGACGACAATATTGTCACCCAGCTACTGCTCTCGCGCGGGGTTGCGCGCGACGATATCGAGCGGCACCGCGCGCCGGCCTTGCGCGATTTCCTGCCCGATCCATCGGTATTTCAGGACATGGACATTGCGGCCCAGCGGCTGGCGCAAGCGGTAGTTTCCGGTGAGACCGTAACCATTTACGGCGACTATGATGTGGACGGCGCAACCAGCGCCGCGCTGCTCGTCCGGTTGCTGCGCTCGCTTGGCTCCAAGCCCCAATACTACATCCCTGACCGGCTGCTGGAAGGCTATGGCCCATCTGCCGAAGCACTGGTCCGCATCGCAGCCGAAGGTTCCAGTTTAATCGTCACGGTTGACTGCGGCGCGATGGCGCATGAGGCATTGGCCGCCGCCCGCGACGCAGGCACAAATGTGATCGTAGTGGATCACCACAAATGCTCTTCTGAATTACCACCTGCAACCGCATTGGTAAACCCCAATCGTCTGGATGAAAGCGAAATCGGCGCAACGCACGGTAATCTTGCGGCTGTCGGCGTGGCATTTTTGCTCGCTATTGCAACCGTCAGGACACTTCGCCAATCTGGTTTTTTTGATAAATACGCAGAACCAAATTTATTCGCACTGCTTGACCTTGTAGCCCTCGGAACCGTCGCTGACGTCGCTTCCCTGCACGGACTGAACCGCGCGCTGGTGGCGCAGGGATTGAAGATCATGGCGCGGCGCGAAAATATCGGCATGGCAGCCCTGATTGATGCCTCGCGGCTCACCCGGGCGCCGACATGCAGTGATCTGGGCTTTGCGCTTGGCCCGCGGATCAATGCTGGCGGCAGAGTCGGCGAATCGACGCTTGGGGTGCGCCTGCTAACCACGGACGACCCCGACGAAGCGCAGGATATCGCGCAGCAGTTATCGCGCCTCAACGAGGAGCGCCGCGGCATTGAGGCTGTGGTTCAGGAAGAGGCCGAAGCGCTGCTTGCAGGCCAGCATAACCGCGCCGTGCCAGTGCTCGCAGGGCGCGGCTGGCACCCCGGAGTCATCGGGATTGTCGCCGGCCGCATCAAGGAAAAGGCCGGAAAGCCCGCATTGGTAATCGCGCTGGATGCCGATAGCGACGGCAATGGCAAAGGGTCTGGCCGTTCAATCCCCGGGGTCGATCTGGGCGCAGCGATCATCGCGGCAAAGGAGGCAGGTTTGCTGATTGCGGGCGGCGGCCACGCCATGGCGGCAGGACTGACGATTGCGCCGGGTAAGGTCGATGCGCTGGCAGATTGGCTTGACGAACGCCTTGGCGCGGCAGTTATGGCCGCTGCGGGGCGACAGACCCTAAAACTCGATCTTGCGCTGTCTCCCGGCGGGCTGACACCGGCGCTGGTAGAACTGCTGGAGGGTGCAGGCCCGTTCGGCAATGGCTGGCCCGGCCCCAAGGTCTGTGTCGGCCCGGTGCGGCTGGTCAAGGCAGACATTGTTGGCTCCGATCATGTCCGCCTGATCGTGCGCGGTCAGGACGGTGCCAGTTTCAAGGCTATCGCCTTTCGCGCCGCGACCACGGACATGGGCCAGACCTTGCTCCACGGTGCCCGTGATCGGCAGCTGTGGCTGGCTGGCCGTGCCAAGATTGACGATTGGGGCAGCCGTCCTTCAGCCGAACTTCACATCGAAGATGCTGCTTGGGCAGATATTGGTTGAGGTTAGCTGTTGACCCCTCACGGCACCTTGCTTAAAGGCGCGGCGCTAAGCCGGTGAGAACCGGTAAAAACTGCCAGCGGCGCCTGCCGCCACGGCCCCTTCGTCTAGCGGTTAGGACGCGGCCCTTTCACGGCTGAAACACGGGTTCGATTCCCGTAGGGGTCACCATCTTTCACGGCTCGATCCGAGCCCTGTTTGATGGTCCAGCAGGGCGCATTTGGCCCCTTCGTCTAGCGGTTAGGACGCGGCCCTCTCACGGCTGAAACACGGGTTCGATTCCCGTAGGGGTCACCATCATTCGTATCTGGCTCTCACTCCCCCTTCCCCCATTGCCGCACAGGCTTTAGAGCCGCGCCATGTTGCGCAGCAAAGCGATTCCCTGGCCCGGAATGGGTATCGCCGTGGCTGCGGCGCTTGGCATCATGCTGGCCGGTGCTTCGCCGTGGCTGGCACTGGGTGTCTGCATATTGTGGATCGGCTCTCTATGGCTCACTCGGCCCGAGCCGCCACCATTCGAGCCCAAGGCTGACCGGGCGACTGTCTCACGCGATGTCATGCGCGATCTCATTGAACCGCTGGGCATCGCGCTGGTGATATTCGATCGGGACCGGGTGTTTGCCGCCAATGCTGCGGCGCGTGCAGCGCTGGGCGGGCATATCGTCGGCCAGGACGGGCGCATCGCACTGCGCCACCCTGAGGCCGTGCGGCTGCTCGACATGGCCGATGGGTCCAGCGTGACCCTGCGCGGGCTGACGGGGCCGCGCAGCCTGTGGCAGTTGGCGCGCCGCCAGATCGACGCACGCTACTGGATCATCGAACTGATCGACCGCACCACCGAGGCCGATATTGACCGCGCGCACACTGATTTCGTCGCCAACGCCAGCCATGAATTGCGTACGCCGCTCAGCGCAGTGATCGGCTATGTTGAAACGCTTGCCGAAGAGCCTGGCAAAGTCGACGCTGTGACCGCAGCAAAGTTCCACGCGACGATCCTGCGAGAGGCCAAGCGCATGCAGAACCTCGTCGCCGACCTGATGTCGTTGTCACAGCTGGAGGCGGAAAAACACGATTCGCCGCGGACCTCGGTTGACCTGTGCCAGATCGCATCCTTGGTGGTTGGTGAGTTCGCGGCCACGATCAGCACCGAGCGGCTGGTCCTCACCCGCCCAGACCATTCGCTCGCGATTGCAGGCGATGCAAAGCAGCTTGAACAATTGCTGCGAAACCTGATCGACAACGCCTTGAAATATGGCGATTCTGATGAACCGGTGCGCGTCACGGTTGCGGCCGAGAATTGTACAAGCGCGGTTCTGAGCGTCGTTGACAAGGGCGCTGGCATTGATGCCGAACACCTGCCCCACCTCACCCGGCGGTTTTACCGCACCGACCCCGGCCGCAGCCGTGCAGCTGGTGGCACGGGGCTTGGCCTTGCGATCGTCAAGCACATCGTCGAGCGGCACCGCGGCAAACTCGATATCGAGAGCCGTCTGGGCAACGGAACTCGGTTTACCGCGCGTTTCCCGCTGATTGCGCCGCTCGTTAGTACCCCTGCTGAAGCCAAGGTGTGACCCGCTTTGCGCTCACGCTCGAATTTGACGGCAGCCTCTTCATGGGGCTGCAACGCCAGCCGCATGGGCCTTCGGTGCAGCAGGCGGTCGAAGAGGCGGCTTTGGCAGTTACTGGCGAGACAGTGACAATGAGCGCCGCCGGACGCACCGATGCGGGCGTGCACGCGCTGGCCATGCGCGCGCATATCGATGTGGCCAAAGACATTGCGCCCTTCCGCCTGATGGAGGCGCTGAACGCGCACCTGCGTCCTGCTCCGGTTGCGGTAATCGCCTGCGAGATCGTGGCAGACGATTGGCACGCGCGGTTTTCGTGCACCGGGCGCAGCTACATCTACCGGATCATCAACCGCCGCGCGCCGCTGACGCTGGAAGCCGGAAAGGCATGGCAGGTCGGGCGCCCGCTTGATGCCGAGACAATGCACCGAGCCGCACAATCGCTCGTCGGCCACCACGATTTCACCACCTTCCGGTCGGCGCATTGCCAGTCAGCCAGCGCGGTCAAAACGCTCGACAGGCTCGATGTGCGGCGAGAGGGCGAACTGGTCCTGATAGAGGCCGAGGCACGCTCATTCCTGCATCATCAAGTGCGCTCGATGGTCGGGAGTCTTGTGCTGGTCGGTCAGGACCGCTGGCATGAAGGCCGCGTGGCGGAGGCGCTGGCGGCACAGGACCGCGCAGCGCTGGGGCTCAACGCGCCGCCGCAGGGGCTGTATTTTGTCGCGGCGCGTTACTCAGACTAAGACCTCCCCGGTACGGGGAGGTGGCAGACCGCAGGTCTGACGGAGAGGGGTGCTGTTACCCCACCACCGCCCTCCGGTCGGTCCCCCTCCCCGTTCCGGGGAGATTCAAGTTATTCAGACCTTCCCAACCACGCTCTCAGGCAAATCGGTGCCGAATACGCGCTGATAATATTCCGCCACCAGCATCCGCTCGGTCTCGTCGCACTTGTTGAGGAACGACAGGCGGAAGGCGAAACCGGGATCCTTGAAGATCGCGGTATTCTGCGCCCAGGTGATCACCGTGCGCGGGCTCATGAAGGTGGAAATATCGCCGTTGATAAAGCCCTGCCGCGTGAGATCAGCAACCTTGACCATGTCGCTGACCACTTTGGGGTCCATGCCTTCGGACTTCGACAGAACGATCTGGCTTTCCACTTCGGCGGCAAGGTAGTTAAGTCCGACGACGATATTCCAGCGGTCCATCTGGCCCTGGTTGATCGCCTGAGTGCCGTGATAGAGCCCTGACGTATCGCCCAGACCAACCGTGTTGGCGGTGGCGAACAGGCGAAACCACTTGTTCGGGCGGATCACCCGGTTCTGGTCCAGCAGGGTCAGCTTGCCTTCGGTCTCCAGCACGCGCTGGATGACGAACATGACGTCCGGGCGGCCCGCGTCGTATTCGTCGAACACCAGCGCGGTGGGGGTCTGCAGCGCCCACGGCAGCAGGCCTTCGCGGAATTCGGTAACCTGCAGGCCATCGCGCAGCACGATGGCATCGCGGCCGATCAAATCGATCCGGCTGATGTGCGCATCGAGATTGATCCGGATGCACGGCCAGTTAAGCCGCGCCGCGACCTGTTCGATATGCGTCGATTTTCCGGTGCCGTGATAGCCCTGCACCATGACCCGGCGATTGTGGGCAAAGCCCGCAAGGATCGCCAGCGTAGTGTCGGGATCGAACACATAGCTCGGATCAAAATCGGGCACGCGTTCGTCAGCCTCGGAAAAGGCGGGAACCATCATGTCGGTGTCGATGCCGAACAATTCGCGCACCGAGAGCTGACGATCTGGTGCTTCGAGGATGGTGCCGGCGCGGCTATCGGGCTGGATGTTTGGGATATCTGTCATAGGCGGATCGCCTATACGCGCAGAGGCGAGGCTGCAACCGGGTTTGCGCGTTACGACCTCATCAAAATCGCGTCGCTATGTTCCAGTTCTGAAATCGGTCGCGCGACATGTATGGCCGAGGCTGTCGCTTCTGAGCAGAACTGAGATCAATTGCGTTGGCCCGCACCGGATCTTACTCACTTGCTAAATACCAACCGGTTGGTAATCTAACCGCATGTCGAGTCACCTTCCCGCATTTGGCAAACCCCGCCGCGGCGACGCCCGCGTGGCCTTGCTCGATGCAGCGCTGAGTCTTGTGCGGCGGCAAGGCTGGTCGGCAACCAGTGTCGATCAGCTGTGCCATGCTGCCGGGGTGACCAAGGGCGCTTTCTTTCACCACTTCGCCTCAAAGGAGGCGCTGGGTGTGGCAGCGGCTGTCCATTGGAGCGCAGTAACCGGCGCGCTCTTCGCTGCCGCACCCTATCATGCCCCCGCCGACCCGCTTGACCGCATCTTTGCCTATCTCGATTTTCGCTCTGAACTGGCCGACGGCCCGCTGGAGGAAATCAGCTGCTTTGCCGGGACAGCGGTGCAGGAAATGTTCGCCACGTCTGATCCGATCCGCATGGCCTGCGCCGCCAGCATCGCCGGACATGCCCAGACGCTGGAGGCCGATTTCGCCGCAGCGCTGGTGCAGCACGGGATAACCTGCACCGACGCGCGCAGCCTTGCGCTGCACACCCAGGCAGTGCTGCAAGGCGGTTTTGTGCTGGCCAAGGCACTAGGCGATGCAGCCGCAGCCCGCGATGCCGTGGCGCACCTCAGGCGATATCTTGAAATGCTGTTTGCGAAAGGAACCTAAGCCGTGACCAGGATGATTTTCATCAATCTGCCGGTGACTGATCTACCGCGTTCGGTGGCGTTTTATGCTGCGCTGGGCTTTACCAACAATCCGGATTTCACCGATGAAACTGCCGCGTGCATGGTCTGGAGTGAGGCTATCCATGTGATGCTGCTGACCCATGAAAAATGGCAGACATTCACTACCCGCCCGATTTGCGATTCGGGATCAAGCGAAGTGTCGCTCTGCATTTCGCTCGATAACCGTGACGAAGTGAACCGCCTGGTCGAAGCCGGTGCGGCACACGGCGGCACAGCCGATTTCAATCCGCCCGAGGACCATGGGTTCATGTACCAGCGCACGCTCCTCGATCCTGATGGTCATGTCTGGGAGCCGATGTGGATGGACGCGGCGGCGATCCCGTCTGCCGCTACCTAGGAGCCTCTGCCATGTCGTTTCAGGCCTATCTCGACAACATTCAGTCCAAGACTGGCAAGAGCCCGGATGAATTCAAGGCGATGGCAGCGGCGAAGGGCTTCGCCACCGCCGACGGCCTTGCCGCTGGCATAAAGGCAGGCGCGATCATCGCATGGCTCAAGACCGATTTCGGACTCGGCCACGGCCACGCCATGGCAATCGTCGCGCTTCTCAAGGGCAAGAAAAACTAAGGAGAATACAATGTCTTACATCGAAGGCTTCGTGATCGCCTGCCCAATTGCCAACAAGGACGCATTCATCGAACATGCGCGCACGATGGACGCCGTTTTTATCGAGCACGGTGCCAGCCGAGTGGTCGAATGCTGGGGAGACAATGTGCCGCATGGCAAGGTCACCGACTTTTACGGCGCAGTCCAGGCCAGGGACGATGAGGCTGTGCTGTTCAGCTGGATCGAATGGCCCGACAAGGCAACGCGGGATACCATGGAGGCAAGGATGGAGGAGCTCATGAAAACCGACGAACGTTTCGATCCTGTCAAAAATCCGATGCCGTTCGATGGTAAGCGGATGATCTATGGCGGATTCACGCCGATTGTCGATCTGAAGGGACAGTGACCATGGACACCAACAAGCAAGGCGATTTCATCTGGTATGAACTGCTCACAGCAGATGCAGATGCGGCGGCGGATTTTTATGGCAAGGTGATCGGCTGGACTTCGCAATCATCTGGTATGCCCGATATGGACTATCGCTTTTTCTCTTCGGGTGATGGCAGCGACAACCAGGACGGCGTTGGCGGCTTTATGGCGATAACCCCCGAAATGGCAGCTGGCGGGGCTCAGCCCTGCTGGCTCGGCTATATCGCCGCCGACGATGTCGATGCCAGCGTCGCTGCGCTGATCGCCAGGGGCGGCTCGGTACTGATGCCCGCGATGAATCTGGACGGCGTTGGCCGCATGGCCATGGTCGCAGATCCGCAAGGCGCGCCGTTTTATATAATGAAGGGCGCATCCGAAAAGGCCAGCCACAGCTTTGCCGCGCTCGCGCCAAAGGTCGGCCACTGCGCCTGGAACGAGCTGAGCACCGCAGACCCCGAGGGTGCAAAGTCCTTCTACGGCGCGCTGTTTGGCTGGACCAAGGATGGAGATCTCGACATGGGACCGATGGGCAAATATGAATTCCTCAAGGTCAGTGGCGGACGATTTGCGCTGGGCGCAGTAATGCCAAAAATGCCCGAAATGCCGGTGTCTGCATGGTCCTTTTACTTCCGTGTTCCCGATATTGACTTGGCCAAGTCCGCAGTCGAAACTGGCGGCGGCAAAGTGCTCAATGGTCCAATGGAAATTCCCGGCGGCGAGTTTTCGCTCAATGCCGTGGACCCACAAGGCGCGCACTTCGGCCTTGTCGGACCCAAAGCAAGCTGATGGCGGACTACACATTCTTCACCCAGCCGATGTCTCGCGGCCAGATTGCGCGCTGGGCGCTGCACGAAGCGGGAGCGGACTACCGGCATGAACTCGTCGATCTTGCCAACAAGTCCGCCGCGCTGCTGGCTGCCAACCCGATGGGCAAGGTTCCCGCGATCATTCACCACGCCCCGCGCGGGGACCGGGTGATCACCGAAGGTGCCGCAATCTGCGCCTACCTTGCCGAGGTAAACCCGGATGCCGACTTGCTGCCTTATGATGATGAAACGGCAGACTATTTCCGCTGGCTATTCTTCGCAGCCGGGCCTCTGGAATCAGCCATTGTCAGCACCTACCTCGGCTTTGCGCCGGGGCCGGAGCAGGAAAAGACCGCTGGCTGGGGCAATTACGAGCGGACGATGAGCACGCTGGAGGGGCATCTGGACCGCAATGACTACGTCTGCGGGGCCCGCTTCACTATGGCCGATGTCTATGTCGGCAGCCAGTTGGACTGGGGGCTCAACTTCGGCTCGGTGCCGCCCAACGAGGCCTTCGTCGGCTATGTCCAGCGATTGCAGTCAAGAGCGGCCTACAAGGCGGCCAAGGCCATCGACAACGCGTTGATCGAGGAGATGCGCAAATGATTCCGAAGAACACCGTGTGTCTGTGGTTTGAAGGCGAGGCCGAGGCGGCGGCGGAGTTCTATACTGCAACCTTTCCCGACACCGAAGTCACAGCCGTCCACCGCGCGCCCGGCGACTACCCTGACGGCGTCAAAGGCGATGTGCTCGTGGTCGCATTCACCGTGATGGGCATCCCCTGCATCGGCCTCAATGGCGGACCCCAGTTCAAGCACAGCGAAGCCTTCTCTTTCCAGATCGCCACCGACGATCAAGCCGAGACCGACCGCTATTGGGACGCAATCGTCGGCAATGGCGGCGAAGAAAGCCAGTGCGGCTGGTGCCGTGATCGCTGGGGCATATCGTGGCAGATCACCCCGCGCGTCCTGACCGAAGCCATGGCGGCAGGCGGCGATGCAGCGGGGCGGGCCTTTGCCGCGATGATGCCGATGAAGAAAATCGACGTCGCGGCAATTGAAGCCGCAGTAAAGGGTTGATCCGATGCTTGCACTCTATGGCCACCCGTTCTCATCCTACACCTGGAAGGCACTCATCGCGCTCTATGCCAATGAGACGCCCTTCGAATTCCGCATGGTCGATGGCGATCATCC